>DATJNS010000352.1:0-5574 GCA_035507915.1 Candidatus Sulfotelmatobacter sp. | reverse complement strand
CTGATGGTCGAGGCCGTGCGCCTGGTGGCGACGACCGCGGTCGCCGAGACCCGCTAGGGCCGGCCCAGGTTCTGCAGCAGCAAATCCACCTGGTCGACCGAGAACGGCTTCAGGAGCAGGCCCATGCCGGTCAGCGCCTCGGGCAGCCGCGGTAGTCCGGTCATCACGATGACGCTGTCGGAGCGTTCCGCGGCCCGGCGGGCGACCTCGACCCCGGTCGGACCGGCGCCGAGATTGAGGTCGACGAACGCCACCGCCCAGCGCTGGTCGCCCTCGAAGAGCACGTAAGCGTCGGTGTCGTTGTGGACGACATGGGTCACGGCAAATCCGCTGCCCTCGATCATGTCCCGCAGGACCTGACTCACGGCGACGTCGTCATCGACGATCAGCACCGTGCCGCGCCGCTTCGGCATCCTGATCGGTCCCCCGCGCGCCCGAGCCGCCACTCGCGCGACGCCGGATCACGCCCACGGGTGGAGCCGCGCCAGCGTAGCGGTGCCGCGGTCGCGGCGTCCATGTGATTCCGAGATACACGAAATTCGCACGAGTTTCGGCAGCGGTCAGATCCTGGGTCGGCTCGATGCCAGCCGATCCCAGGCGTCGTCCAGCGATGGCGACAGGCGATGCTTCATGATGCGCTGGCTCGGCGTGCGCTCGAACCCGTCGACGACGCGGATGTAGCGCGGGTTCTGGTAAGGCGCCAGTCGCGCGGCGAGCCAGGCCGAGAAGGCGGCCGGGTCCAACGCCGCGCCCGGGCGCAGCGCGACGAACAGCTTGATGTCCTGCTCGCCGACGTCGGCGGCGACCCCGATCATTGCGCAATCCTCGACCGCGGGATGGGCGGCCGCGACGCGCTCGACCTCCCACGCCGAGACATTCTCGCCGCGGCACCGCACGCTGTCGGTCATGCGGCCGAGGAACACGAGATTGCCGTCCACGTCGAAGCGCCCGCGATCGCCGGTGTGAAGCGCACCGTCGCGCAGGGCCGCCGCGGTCGCCTCGGGGTTGCGGAAATAGCCGGCGAACAACGCGCGCGGCTCGCGGGCGCGCACGACGATCTCGCCCGCGCCGCCGGACGGCACGGGCGCGCCGTCGGTATCGCGCAGCTCGACGGTGAGCCACGGCACCGGCCGGCCGACCGTGCCGATCGCCCCGGTATCGTTGTAGGTCGTGAAGCTCGACGCCTCGGTCATGCCGTAGCACTCGCGGATCGTCAGGCCGAAGCGCGTCTCGATTTCGCGCCAGCTCTCGGCCGGGCAGCCGGCGCCCCAGGCGATGCGCACGCCGTGCGCCCGATCGGACGCCGACGGCGGCTGCTTGAGCAGCATCTGCAGGATGCCGCCGAGATAGTGGAGATGGGTCGCGCCGCAAGCCTGCGCCTGCTGCCACAGCCGACCGGCGCTGAACCGCTCGACCAGCGCGAGCGTGACGTCGCGGATCAGCGGCAGGACGATCAGCTGCGCGCCGCCGATATGGTAGAGCGGCTCCCACAGCAGCATGACGTCGCCCGCGCGCGCCGCCGTCACGAGCGCCGTCGCCTCGCCCGCGAAGCGCATCATCTGGTGCGACAGCAGCACGCCCTTGGGGCTGCCAGTCGTGCCCGAGGTGTAGCAGATCGCGAAACCGGCGTCGGGCGCGGGCGGCGGCGCCTCGAATCGCGCGGCACCGGCGAGCAGCGTCTCGAGCCGCTCGGCGCCCGGCGCGTCGCCGTGGGCGATCAACGGCAGGTCGCGTCCGCTCTCCCGGACCGTCGCGACCAGATCGGCCTCGGCGATCACGAGGCGCGGCGCAGCGTGATCGAGGATGTAGGCCAAGCCGGGACCGCGCAGCTGCACGTTGACCGGGACCCAGACGATGCCGGCCTTGGCCAACCCGAACATCGTCGCCAGCGCCGCCGGTCCGTTGCGCAGCATCACGGCGACACGGTCGCCGGCGGCGACGCCGCGGCGTCCGAGACCGAGCGCCACGCCGTCGGCCATGCGATCGAGCGCGCCGAACGTCAGCAGCGCCCCGTCGAGGCGCGCGAACACGCGCTCGGGCGCCGCGCGCGCCAGCGCCACGAAACGCCCGACGAACCCGTCCTGCTCGACCACGAGCGCGCGTCGCCTAGCGCTTGCTCCGCTGGGCGAAGAATTCCTCCATCATGCGCGCCGGCTCGCCGGTCGCGAAGGACTCGCGCTGGATGCGCATGCCGGCCTCCAGGCAATCGCGGAAACCCGCCTCGGTCACCTCGCGGAAGCGCTGCTTGTTGAGCCGCATGGCGACCGGCGGCTTGGCGGCGAGCTCGCCGGCCAGCGCCAGCGCCTCCGCGAGCACGCGCTCGCGCGCGACCAGCCGGTTGATCAGGCCGATCGACCGGCACTCCTCGGCGTCCATCATGCGGCCCGTCAGGGTCAGGTCGATGGTGCGCGCCAGGCCGATCATCTCGCGCATGATCCACGGGCCGGTGGTGCTCGCGATGCCGGAGTCGATCTCGGGCTGGCCCATCCGCACGCCGGCATGGCCGATGCGGAAGTCGCACAGCAGCGCGACCTGGAACGCCGAGCCGGCGGCGACGCCGTTGAGCGCCGCGATCAGCGGTTTCGACAACGAGCGGATCAGGTCGTAGAGCGCCTCCCACTCGACGATCCACTCGGCGGCGCGGTCGGGATCGAAGTCCATCGCCTCGTGCAGGTCCTGGCCGGCGCTGAAGGCCTCGCCTTGTCCCGTCAGCACGAGCGCGCGCACGGCGGCATCGGCCTCGCCCGCCTTCAGCGCCGCCATCAACATCTCGCGCATCGGCCGATGCCAGGCGTTCAACGCCTTCGGGCGGTTGAGCGTGATGAGCGCGACATCGCCGCGGCGCTCGGTCAGCACGAAGTCGGCCATCGATCCTCTCTTTGCCAAAGCACGGGCAGCTGGCGATTATGCTACCAAGAATCGCCCGACATAGCCGAAACACTGGCTGGAGCCTTGGCCGTGATCGTCGACCCCAAGACCGCCGAAGCGCCGGCCTGCGCCTCATGAGCAGCCGCGATCTGTTCGCGCCCTCCTTCAAGGGCGAACCTTATTGGTGGGACGCCTGGCGGCCGCAGCCGTTGCCCATCCCCGACCTGCCCGCCAAGACCGACGTCGCCATCATCGGCGGCGGCTATGCCGGCCTGTCCGCGGCGCTCGAGCTGGCGCGCAGCGGCACCGGCGCGGTCGTGTTCGAGGCCAACGATTTCGGCTTCGGCGCGAGCACGCGCAGCGGCGGCATGGTGAGCGGCGGCGTCACCCTGGGCAAGGGTCTGGGCGCCAAGCGCGGCGCCGGCGACGCCGCGGCGCGCGCGGCGCTGATCGAGCGGCTGCTGGGCGACTCGGTCGCCTCGTTCGATCATCTCGAAGCCATCCTGAGCCGCGAGAACATCGCCTGCCACTACCGCCGCACCGGCCGTTTCACGGGGGCGTGGTCGCGCCGACACTATGACGGGCTCGCCGCCAAGGTCGCGGAGATCAACCGGATCGGCGGGCTCGGCGCCAGCATGCTGCCGCGCGAGCGCCAGCGCGAGGCGATCGCCAGCGATTTCTATCACGGCGGCATGCTGATCGAGCGGGCCGGCCAGCTTCACCCGTCGCTCTACTACAAGGGTCTGCTCGACGCCTGCCGCGGCCGCGCCATCGTGCTGGCGCCGCAAACCCGCGTCGGACGCATCACCGGCGCGCCGGGCGCCTTCACGCTCGCGACCAGCCGCGGCGCCCTGTCGGCGCGCGACGTCGTGGTGGCGACCAACGGCTATACCGGCGACGCCACGCCGGCGTTCAAGCGCCGGCTGGTGCCGGTCGCCAGCCACATCATCGCGACCGAGCCGCTCGAGCCCGCGCTCGCCGCCAGCCTGATTCCCGGCTATCGCGCGATCAGCGATACCCAGCGCGTGCTGTGCTACTACCGCATGTCGCCGGACAACACCCGCCTGGTGTTCGGCGGCCGCGCGCGCTTCACGGCGGTCACGCCCGAGGTCAGCGCGCCGATCCTCCATCGTTACATGGTCCGGCGTTTCCCGCAGCTCGACGGCGTCAAGCTGACCCACGCCTGGACCGGCAACGTCGCCTTCACGTTCGATTTCCTGCCGCACATGGGCCGCCAGGACGGCCTGCACTACGCTTTGGGCTGCAACGGCAGCGGCGTCGCGATGATGAGCTATCTCGGCCATCAGGTGGCCCGCAAGATCGTCGGCGGCGGCAATCGGGTCTCGGCCTTCGAGGATCTCGATTTTCCGACGCAGCCCGGCTACCGCGGCAATCCCTGGTTCCTGCCTCTGGTCGGCGGCTATTACCGCCTGCGGGATCGCTTGGATCGCGTGTTCGACCGCTGAGCGACCGGCCGCCAGCGATGCTCGATGCGTCCCGCCGCACCGCGCTCGGCGTGCTTGCGAGCTGCTTCGTGCTCGGGCTCGCCGGCCGCGGCATCGGCGAGACCTTCGTGGTGTTCGTGCTGCCGCTCTCGCACGGCTTCGGCTGGGACCGCGCGTCGGTGGCGTCGATCTATTCGGTGTCGATGCTGGCGAACGGGCTCGCCGGCCCGATGGTCGGGCGGCTGTTCGACCGTTCCGGGCCGCGCACGGTCTACGTGCTCGGCCTGCTGCTGGTCGGCGGCGCGATGTCGAGCGCGCCCTATGCGGACGCGCTCTGGCAGTTCCGCCTGTGCCTGGGGCTGGGCGTCGGCGTCGGCACCGCGTGCCTCGGCAACGTGCCGAACTCCGCGCTGGTCAGCCGCTGGTTCAAGTCGCACCTCGCCACCGCGATGAGCATCGTCTACTCCGCCTTCGGCATCGGCATCCTGACCCTGGTTCCGCTGGCTCAGCTGCTGAACCAGACGCTGGGCTGGCGCACCGCCTACCAATGGCTCGGCGGCGGCGTGCTTGCCGTGACGGTGCCGATCGCCTTGCTGCCGTGGCGGCGCTTCCGGGCGGGCCGCGCCGACCTGGCGCCGCGCGCCGAGGGTCCGACCGCGCGCGCCGACGTCCTGTCGATCGCGCATGCGCTGCGTCATCCGGCGTTCTGGGGCCTGTTCGCGGTGTTCTGGTTCACCTCGGTCGGCATGTTCACCGTGGTCGTGCAGATCGTCGCGTACCTGGTCGAGATCGGCTTTGCGCCGATGCAAGCGGCGACCGCCTGGGGGTTCTCCGGCGTGCTGTTGCCGATGGGCATGCTCGTGGTCGGCTGGCTCGACGGCGTGATCGGGCGCCGCGCCTCGGTGCTGCTTGCCTACGGCGTCACGCTGTTCGGTATGGCGCTCCTGTGGCTGCTCAGCCGGTTTCCCAGCATCTGGCTGCTCGGCGCCTTCGTCGTCTGTTTCGGCGGTACGCTCGGCTCGCGCGGCCCGTTGATCTCGGCGATCGCGATGCGGCTGTTCCGCGGCGGCCACGCCGCCACCATCTTCGGCATGATCACGATCGGCAGCGGGCTCGGCGCCGCGCTCGGCTCCTGGCTCGGCGGCTCGCTGCACGATTGGACCCACAGCTACGACGCCGGCTTCGCGCTGGCCTTCGCCAGCATCGTGTGCGGCATCGTGCCGTTCTTCACCATCGCGGCGCTGCGACACTGAACCGCGAC
>DATJNS010000351.1:0-5236 GCA_035507915.1 Candidatus Sulfotelmatobacter sp. | reverse complement strand
CGGTGCGCCGGATCAACCGCGCGACCATCCCGCTCGTCAAGTTGATCAACCGCCTGACCGCGGGCGAGGCGGTCGGCTTCGTCGGCGCGGACGACCGCGCGCTGGCGAACGCGGTCGCGACCCGGCTGTTCGAGGCGCTCGGCGGCGCCGGCACGGTCGCGATCCTCGAAGGGCCGCCCGGCGTGGTGACCGGCGTGGCGCGGCTCGACGGGTTCCGCGCCGCCGCAGCGCGCTTTCCCGGCATCGCGCTCGCGGCCTCGGCCGACGGCGCTTTCCTGCGCGAGCCCGGGCGGCGCGCGACCGAAGGCCTGCTCGCCACCTTGCCGCGGCTCGACGGCATCCTGGCGGCCAACGACATGATGGCGCTGGGCGCGCTCGACGCGCTCGACGCCGCCGGCCGCGCCGCCAAAGTGGTCGGCGTCAACGCCCTGCCCGAGGCGATCGACGCGATCAAGCAGGGGCGCCTGCTGGCGACCGCCGACTTCGACGCCTTCAAGCTCGCCGCGGTGGCGACCGAGGCGGCGTGCCGACATCTGCGCGGCGAGCGCATCCCGCGCGAGATCCTGCTGCCGGTGCAGGTGGTCGACCGCGCCAACTGCGCCGCCTGGGACAAGCCGATCGAGGCGCGCGACGCGCCGCGCTGGGAGGACGTGATCGGCGGCCGATGAGGAGCACGCGATGAAGCTCTACTACTTCCCGACACCCAATCCGCAGAAGGTGAAGTTCGCGCTGCTCGAGCTCGGGCTCGACTGCGAGATGATCACGGTCGACCTGACCAAGGGCGCCCACCGCGAGCCGGCGTTCCTCGCGCTCAACCCGTTCGGCCGCGTGCCGGTGCTGGTCGACGGCGACCTCGTCCTGTGGGAGACGCACGCGATGCTCGCCTATCTCGGCGAGCAGACCGGCCGGCTGTGGCCGACCACGGCGGCCGGCCGCGCCGACGCGCTCCGCTGGCTGTTCTTCCTGTCGCAGCACATGATGCCGGCGGCCGGCGAGGTGGCGCTACCGCTGCGCTCCAAGCTGAGCGGCGTGGCCTACGACGAGGCCGACGTCGCGCGCGGCCGCAAGACCCTCACCGCCGCGCTGCCGGTCGTCGAAGGCCAGCTCGCCCGGCACCGCTGGATGCTGGGCGATGCCTTCAGCCTGGTCGACTGCGCCTACGGCCCGGTCTTCAACGTCGCCGAGAAGGCCGGCTTCGGCTTTGCCGACTACCCGAAGATCGGCGCCTATCTCGCCACCATCCGCCAGCGCCCGGCCTGGCAAGCAACTCCGGTGCTGCCGGGCTTGCGGTAGCGTCGACGGGACGACCCGCCCTCCGCCGTCAGGTCGGCAGGGTGGCGACGAAGCCGCGGTTCCAGCTCGGGCTCATCACGATCTCGTTGAAGCAGACGCGCGCCGGCGCGGTCGCGACGAACCGGATGGTGCGGCCGAGATCCTCCGACTGCAGCATGCGGGCGAGCTCCTCCGGCGTCAGCTTGACGGGGCGGTTCTCGAGGATCGGCGTCGCGACCTCGCCCGGGCAGATCACGCAGGCGCGGATGTTGTGCACGCACTCCTCGCGGTTGATCGACATGGTGAGGTCGACCATGGCGTGCTTGGCGGCGCTGTAGGACGGCCCCGAGACGCGCGACGGCGAGTAGCGCCCGGCCCACGACGAGATGTTGATGATCACGCCGTCCTTCTGCGCCCGCATCGCCGGCAGCACGGCGAGCACCGTGTAGGCCGCGCCGTTGAGGTTGATGGCGACCATCTTCTCCCATGCCTCGGCCGTCAGGTCCTTGAGCCAGCGCTTGACGATGTTGGTGCCCGCGCTGTTGACCAGGATGTCGACGCGCTTGTGGCGCTTCAGGATGTCGTCGGCGAGCCTGGCGACCGCCACGCGGTCGCTGACGTCGAGCGCGGCGGTCTCGGCGCTGCCGCCGGCGCGCTTGATGCCGGCGACCGCCGTCTCGAGCACGTCGGCGCGCCGGCCCGACAGCACGACGTGCGCGCCGGCCGCCGCGAGCTCCTGTGCGCCCGACAAACCGATGCCGGTGCCCGCCCCGGTCAGCCACGCGATCTTGCCCGACAATTCCGCCATGCTCGTCTCTCCCATCGATGCGGCCGGCATTGTCGACGGCTCGCCCTGGAAAATCAAAGACCGTCATGCCCGCGAACGCGGGCATCCAGGGTCACGGGCGCCCCCGTCCGGCTCCTGGATCCCCGCGTTCGCGGGGATGACGGCGGGGTGGCAGCGTGGCGTTCAGCGGCTCTTCTTCGCCGCGGCGGCCTCGAGCGCGGCGACGCCGGGGAGCGTCTTGCCTTCGAGCCATTCGAGGAACGCGCCGCCCGCGGTCGACACGTAGGAGAGCTGGTCGACCACGCCGGCGTGGGCGAGCGCGGCGACCGTGTCGCCGCCGCCCGCGACGCTGACCAGGCGCCCGGCGCGCGTCGCCGCCGCGACCGCCTTGGCGAGCGCCGTCGTGCCGGCGTCGAACGGCGGCACCTCGAAGGCACCGACCGGACCGTTCCACACCACGGTGCGCGCGGCGGCGAGCTCGGCCTCGAAACGCGTCACGCTCGCGGGGCCGACGTCGAGCATCATGCGGTCGGCCGGGATCTGGTCGGCCGGCACGGTCGCGCGCGGCGCCGCGCCGTCGAGCTTGGCCGCCACCACGCCGTCGACCGGCAGCACGATCGTGCAGCCGCCGTCGCGCGCGCGCTTGACGATGTCGCGCGCGGTGTCGGCCAGCTCCTTCTCGCACAGGGACGCGCCGACGTCGCCGCCGGCGGCGTGGATGAACGTATTTGCCATCGCGCCGCCGATGATCAGGCGGTCGACCTTGCCGACCAGGTTGCCGAGCAGCGCGAGCTTGGTCGACACCTTGGCGCCGCCGACGATCGCGACCACGGGACGCTCGGGATGCTCGAGCGCCTTGCCGAGCGCCTCGAGCTCGGCCTGCATCAGCCGGCCGGCGGCGGCCGGCAGCAGCGCCGCGAGGCCCGCGGTCGAGGCGTGCGCGCGGTGCGCCGTCGAGAAAGCGACATTCACGTAGAGGTCGCCGAGCGCGGCGAGCGCGCGCACGAAGTCGGGGTCGTTGGCCTCCTCGCCCTTGTGGAAGCGCAGGTTCTCGAGCAGCACGAGGTCGCCGGGCGCGACCGCCGCGACCGCCGTGGCGGCGACCGGGCCGATGCAGTCGGCGGCGAACGACACGCTCAGGCCGGGCAGCGCGCCGCGCAGCGGCTCGAGCAGCTGGCCGAGCGACAGCTTGGGATCGGGCCCCTTGGGCCGGCCGAAATGCGACAGCACGACGACCTTGGCGCGCTTCTTCGCGAGCTCGGCGAAGGTCGCGGCGGCGCGCACCAGCCGCGTCGCGTCGGTGACCTGGCCGTCCTTCATCGGCAGGTTGAGGTCGGTGCGCACGAGCACGCGCCGGTCGGCGACGGCGAGATCGTCCAGGGTCAGGAAGGCAGGCATCAGGCTCCTCAGCTCTCGATCACACGTTCCCGTAACGTGTAACGTCCCTTCGGGTCCTCGATCTCGAGCACCCACAAATCGTAGTCGCGGTCGATCTGACGGCGGATGTAGGCGTCGGCGTCGGCCTCGGCGACCGGATGGGCGCCGGTGGCGCACAGCCAGGCCGGGTTGGCGTCGCCGTCGCGCACCTGGGTGTAGACCCGGCAGCCGTGCTCGAGCCGGTTGAGCTTGAGGAGGATCGCGCCGCCGGTCGGGTCGCCGCGCCGCACGATGGTGGCCGGAATGCTCTCGATGTCGCACAGGCGGATCTGCGCCTTGATCCACAGCTCGGCCTTCAGCCTGTCCTCGGCCATGCCCCGTCCTGATCGTGACGCCGCTGGTTGACTTCGCGCCGCGAATGCCCAGCATCTTGCCTCGTGAGCGCGCGCGAGCCCACCCGCTTTCGTTCAGCCCTGGTGACCGGCGCCTCGAGCGGCATCGGCGCGGCGTTCGCGCGCCTGCTGCCCACCGAGACCCGGCTGTTGCTGACCGGACGCGACCGGACCGCGCTGGAACGCCTGCGCGATGAGCTCGCGGCGCCCGAGCGGGTCGACATCGTCGTCGCCGATCTCGCGCTCGCCGCCGAGCGCCCGCGCGTGATCGACGCGGCCGAGGCGCGCGCCATCGACCTCTTGATCAACAACGCCGGCCTCGGCGCGTTCGGCCCGGTGATCGACAACGATCCCGCGCGCGAGGCCGAGATGGCCGAGGTCAACGTCGTGGCGCCGGTGGTGCTGACCCGCGCGCTGCTGCCCGGCATGCTGGCGCGCGCCCGCGCCGACGGAAGGCGCGGCAGCATCATCGTGGTAGCCAGCGTCGCCGCCTTCGCGCCGATGGCGCGCTTCGCGACCTATGCGGCGACCAAGGCGTTCGACCTGCACTACGCCGAGGCGCTGGCGAGCGAGCTCGCCGGCAGCCCGATCGACGTGCTGGCGCTGTGTCCGGGCGCCACGCGCACGGCGTTCGGCGCACGCGCCGGCCTGCCGGGCGGCTCGCCGGTCTCGCATTCGGCCGAGCGCGTCGCGCGCGACGGGCTGGCGGCGCTCGGCCGGCGCACCGTCGAGGTCGTCGGCGCCGCCAACCTGGCGGCCGCGCTCAGCCTGCGCCACCTGCCGCGGCCACTGATCCGCCGCGGCGTCGCCGCGGTCAGCGCGCGCATCGCGCGCCGGCCGCCGCGCGTCTGAGCCGATGCCGCCGCGCGCCGGCCTCATCGACTCGCTGATCTACGGCGCCAGCCAGGCCGTGCGCGTCGGCTGGTTCATGGGCCAGTACCGCGCCGCCCAGAGCCTGGCGCCGCGCCTGCCGGCGTCGCGCTGGCCGAAGCCGGGGACGACCGCGCCCGGGCTCGGCCGCGCGCTGATGGCCGATCTGCGCGCGCTGTTACGCCGCGACTGGGCGAACATCCGCGCCGGTCTCTACAAGGCGCCGCACGACATGCTGCCGTCGCCCGCGGCGGCGCTGCGCCAGGCGCTGCGCTTCTTCGCCGACCTGCCCGCCGTCAATTTGCGCCGGCGCGAGCGCCGCAACAGCGACGTCATGGAGCAGGCGGCGCGCGGCAGCTATCCGCGCTATTACCTGCAGAACTTCCACTACCAGACCGACGGCTATCTGAGCGAGCGCTCGGCCGCGCTCTACGACTATCAGGTCGAGGTGCTGTTCCTCGGCGGTGCCGACGCGATGCGACGCCAGGCGCTGCCGGTGCTGCGCCGGCATCTGGCCGACCGGCCCGGCGACCGAGCC
>DATJNS010000350.1:0-7886 GCA_035507915.1 Candidatus Sulfotelmatobacter sp. | reverse complement strand
GTGCCCGGCTGCAGGATGTCGGCGGTCCGCATGCCGGCGGCGAGCACCCGGCGCACCGCGTTCTCGACCAGGTCGGCGTCCTCCGCCATGTCGAACGAGTAGCGCAGCAGCATCGCGAAGCTGAGCAGCTCGGCGAGCGGATTGGCGACGTCCTTGCCGGCGATGTCGGGCGCGCTGCCGTGCACCGGCTCGTAGAGCCCGCGCCGGCGGCCCGACGCGTCGGCCGGCCCGAGCGAGGCCGACGGCAGCATGCCGAGCGAGCCGGTCAGCATCGCGGCGCAGTCCGACAACAGGTCGCCGAACAGATTGTCGGTCACGATCACGTCGAACTGCTTGGGGTTGCGCACCAGCTGCATGGCGCAGTTGTCGGCGTACATGTGGGTCAGCTCGACGTCCTTGAACGACGCGGCGTGGAGCTTGGTGACTTCCTCGCGCCACAGCACGCCGGTCATCATCACGTTGGCCTTCTCGACCGAGTGCACCTTGTTCTTGCGCTTGCGCGCGAGCTCGAAGGCGACGCGCGCCACGCGCTCGATCTCGGGCGTGGTGTAGACCTGGGTGTCGACCGCGCGCCGGACGCCGCCGGGCAACGCCTCGATGCCGCGCGGCTCGCCGAAATAGACGCCGCCGGTGAGCTCGCGGATGATCAGCACGTCGAGCCCGCGCACCAGCTCGGGCTTCAGGCTCGAGGCCTCGGCCATCGCGTCGTAGACGATCGCCGGGCGCAGGTTGGCGAACAGGTCCATCTCCTTGCGCAGGCGCAGCAGCCCGCGCTCGGGCCGCTTCTCGAACGGCAGGGTTTCCCATTTCGGTCCGCCGACCGAGCCGAACAGCACGGCGTCGGCCGCCATCGCGTCGGCCATCGTCTCGTCGGTCAAGGGCGTGCCGTGCGCATCGAGCGCGGCGCCGCCGACCAGCCCTTCCTTGAGGTCGAAGCTGACCGAGCGGCGCTTGGCCATCCAGTCGACGACGCGGCGCACCTGGCGCATCACCTCGGGCCCGATGCCGTCGCCCGGCAGCACCAGGATCTTCTTGTTGGCGGCCATCAGCGCGCTCCTCTCAGCGACCCCGTCAACGACCTTGCGTCGCCCCGATCCAGGGCTGGCTGCGCCGCTGGCGCTCCTCGTAGCCGTCGATCGCCTTGCCCTTCGTCATGGTCAGGCCGACCTCGTCGAGGCCGTTGACCAGGCAGTGCTTGCGGAACGGGTCCATCTCGAAATGCACGACCTCGCCGTCGGGTCGCGTCACCGTCTGCTTCTCGAGATCGATCGTCATGGTCGCGTTGGCGCCCTTCTGCGCGTCCTCGACCAGCTTCTCGCAGATCGCCTTGGGCAGGATGAGGGGCAGCACGCCGTTCTTGAAGCAGTTGTTGTAGAAGATGTCGGCGAACGACGGCGCGATCACGCACCTGATGCCGAAGTCCATCAGCGCCCACGGCGCGTGCTCGCGCGACGAGCCGCAGCCGAAGTTCTCGTAGGCGATCAGGATCTTGGAGTTCCGGTAGGCCGGCTGGTTGAGCACGAAGTCCTTGTTCTCGCTGCCGTCGGGGTTGTAGCGCAGCTCGGCGAACAGGTGCTTGCCGAAGCCGGTGCGCTTGATCGACTTCAGATAGACCTTGGGGATGATCTTGTCGGTGTCGATGTTGATCGCCGGCAGCGGTGCCGCGACCCCGGTCAGCTGGGTGAACTTGTCCATGGGTCGTCTCCCTCCTCGGCGCCGCGGGGGCGAAGCCCCGCGAGCGCAAACCAAAAAACCGCGCGGCAGGTAGCGGCCCCGCGCCGGGCCTCCTCTGGCGCTCGCGCGGGCTAGCGCCCGCTGCCGCGCATGAGCTCGCGCACGTCGGCGAACGTGCCGGTGACCGCGGCCGCCGCGGCCATCGCCGGGCTCACCAGGTGGGTGCGGCCGCCGGGGCCTTGCCGGCCCTCGAAGTTGCGGTTCGACGTCGAGGCGCAGCGCTGGCCGGGCTCGATCCGGTCGGCGTTCATCGCCAGGCACATCGAGCAGCCGGGCTCGCGCCACTCGAAACCGGCCGCGAGGAAGATCTTGTCGAGCCCCTCCTGCTCGGCCTGCTCCTTGACCAGCCCGGAGCCCGGCACGATCAGGGCGTTGACGTGGCTCGCGACCGTGCGGCCCTTGGCGACCTGGGCGGCGGCGCGCAGATCCTCGATGCGCCCGTTGGTGCACGAGCCGATGAACACCTTGTCGAGCTTGATGTCGGTCATCGGCGTGCCGGCCTTGAGGCCCATGTACTGCAGGCTGCGCTCCATCGAGCGGCGCTTGTCGGCGTCGGTCTCGGCGGCCGGATCGGGCACGCGGCCGGTCACCGGCACGACGTCCTGCGGGCTGGTGCCCCAGGTGACTTGCGGGGCGATCTTCGCGGGATCGAGCGAGACCTCGGTGTCGTAGCGCGCGTCCGGATCGGACGGCAGCGTCTTCCAATAGGCGATCGCCTGCTCCCACGCCCCGGCCTTGGGCGCGTAGGGCCGGCCCTTCAGATAGGCGAACGTGGTCTCGTCGGGCGCGATCAACCCGGCGCGCGCGCCGCCCTCGATCGACATGTTGGAGACCGTCATGCGGCCTTCCATCGTGAGGTTGCGGATCGCCGAGCCGGCGTACTCGATGACGTGCCCGGTGCCGCCGGCGGTGCCGATGGTGCCGATGATCGCGAGGATCAGGTCTTTGGCGGTGACGCCGAAGGGCAGGTCGCCGTCGACCATGACGCGCATGTTCTTCGACGGCTTGGCGACCAGCGTCTGGGTCGCCAGCACGTGCTCGACCTCGGACGTGCCGATGCCGAAGGCGAGCGCGCCGAACGCGCCGTGGGTCGCCGTATGGCTGTCGCCGCAAACCACCGTCATGCCGGGCTGGGTGAAGCCCTGCTCGGGCCCGATGATGTGGACGATGCCCTGACGCACGTCCATCACCGGGAAGTACGGCACGCCGAAGGCCTTGACGTTCTGCTCGAGCGTCTCGACCTGGATGCGCGACTCCTCGTCGTCGATCCCCTTGGCGCGGTTGGTGGTCGGAATGTTGTGGTCGGCCACCGCGATGGTGAGATCGGGACGGCGCACCTTGCGCTTGGCGACGCGCAGGCCCTCGAAGGCCTGCGGGCTCGTCACCTCGTGCACGAGGTGGCAGTCGATGTAGAGCAGCACCGCGCCGTCGCCCTGATCGTCGACGACGTGGCTGTCCCAGATCTTGTCGTAGAGTGTGCGCGGGCCCGCCATGATGATGCCTCGGCCTCTTGAGTTGCGGATGCCGTGTCGGATAACAGGCGTCTCAAACCGGGACCAGAGGGCCGGTTATCCTGGGATAAAACCTTACTGGCTCGACGTGCCTTCGGTCGCCGCCTCGCCGCCGGCCGCGGGCGCCGCGGTCTCCTCGCCCATGCTGCTGCCCTTCTCGGCGATGCGCGCCGCCTTGCCGCGCAGGCCGCGCAGGTAATAGAGCTTGGCGCGCCGCACCGAGCCGCGCCGCACCACCTCGATGCCGGCGAGGCGCGGGCTGTAGAGCGGGAACACGCGCTCGACGCCCTCGCCGTACGAGATCTTGCGCACCGTGAAGCTCGAGTTGATGCCGGCGTTGCGGCGCCCGATGCACACGCCCTCGAACGCCTGGATGCGCTCGCGCGTGCCCTCGACCACCTTGACCTTGACGCGCACGGTGTCGCCCGGCTCGAAGGCCGGCACCGGCGTCTCGGTGCTCAGCTTCTTGACCTGCTCGGCATCGAGCTCTTGCAGCGTGTTCATTGTCGTCAGTCCTTTCCAGATCGATCGTCGGAGGGAGCGGGGGTTGAATCGGCGGCGGCGCGCGCGAGCCGGCGGCGCCACAGGTCGGGCCGGCGCTCGCGGGTCGCGCGCTCGGCCTCGGCGCGGCGCCAGGCGCGCACCTTCTCGTGGTGTCCGGACACGAGCACGTCGGGCACGCGCCGGCCGCACCAGTCGGCCGGCCGCGTGTAGTGCGGGTATTCCAGCAGGTCGTCCTCGAAGGTCTCCTCCTCGAGCGTCGCGGCGCTGCCGACCACGCCCGGCAGCAGGCGCACGCAGGCGTCGAGCAGCGCGAGCGCGGCCGGCTCGCCGCCCGACAGCACGTAGTCGCCGAGGCTGATCTCCTCCATCTCGTGCGCCGCGATGACGCGCTCGTCGATGCCTTCGAAGCGTCCGCACAGGACGGTCACGCCCGGCCCGGCGCTGAGCGCGCGCACGCGCGCCTGGTCGAGCAGGCGGCCGCGCGGCGACAGGTAGATGCGGGCGCGCCCGGCCGGCGCGGGACCGTGGCCGACGGCGGCGCCCAGCGCATGATCGACCACGTCGGGGCGCATCACCATGCCGGGCCCGCCGCCGAACGGCGCGTCGTCGACCGTGCGGTGCCGCCCCGACCCATGAGCGAGCGCGTGCGCGCGGATGTCGACCGTCTCGAGCCGCCACAGGCCGTCGGCGAGCGCGCGGCCGGCGAGCGAATGGCCGAGCGGCCCCGGGAACATCTCGGGGAACAAGGTGACGACCACCGCGGTCCAGGGTGCGATCGGGGGCGCCGTCATGCCGCGTCCTCGCTCAGGTCGCGGTCCGCGTCGCTCGGGCGCGCGTCGTCGAGCAGCCCGGCGGGCAGCGCCACGACGGCGCGGCCGCGCGCGACGTCGATCTCGGTCACGACCGCGCGGGTGAACGGCACCATGACGGCGCGGCCGTCGGCAAGCGTCAGCTCGAGCACCGGACCGGCGCCGAAATCGTCGACCGCGCGGATGGTGCCGAGCGGCGCGCCGGCGGGATCCTCGACGCCGAGCCCGATCAGGTCGGCCTGATAGAACTCGTCGGCCGCCGGCGCCGGCAGGCAGGCGCGCGCCACGTAGAGCCGCGTGCCGGCGAGCGCCGCCGCCTGGTCGCGCGCCGTGACGCCGGCGACGCGCACGATCAGCACGCCCTTCGCCTGGCCCACCACGTCGAGCGCGAAGCGGCGCGCCGCGTCCTCGGTCTCGACCGGGCCGTAGCGCGCGACGTCCGCCGGATCCTGGGTGAACGACTTCAACCGCAGCAGCCCGCGCACGCCGTGCGCGCCGGCGAACTGGCCGACGCAAACCCGGGTGGATGAGGGGGGCGCAGGCATCGCGGTCGGTCGATCGCGCGTGTCAGGCCGACGCCGGTGCGGGCGCGCCGCCCTCGGCGCCGCCGGCCGCCGCCTTGGCGCGCTCCTGCGCCTTCTTCTTCGGCAGGCTCTTGATCGGGTTCTCGCGCGCGACGCGCTGCGGCGCCAGCTCCTTGGCGCCGAGGAAGCGCGCGACGCGGTCGGTCGGCTGCGCGCCGACGCCGAGCCAGTGCTTGATGCGCTCGACGTTCATGGTCAGGCGCTCGGGATGATCCTTCGGCAGCATCGGGTTGTAGGTGCCGAGCTTCTCGATGAAGCGGCCGTCGCGCGGGCTCGCGCCCTCGGCGACCACGATGCGATAGATCGGACGCTTCTTCGCGCCGCCGCGGGTCAGTCGGATTTTCAAAGCCATGAAGTGGATTCCCCAGTGATTGATGGGCGTGGTTGTCGGACGAACGTGGTCAGGCAGGCCGGTGACAGACGGCTTCGATGCGATGGCCTTCGGGATCGACGATGAAGGCGCCGTAGTAGGACGGATGGTAGTTGCGCAGGCCGGGCGCGCCGTTGTCGCGGCCGCCGCCGGCGAGCGCCGCGCGGTGGAAGGCGTCGACCGCGGCGCGGTCGTCGGCCATGAAGGCGATGTGGCCGCTGGCGCCGCCGGTCTGGCCGGCGACGTGGTTGATCCAGAACATCGGCCGGCCCGGCACGCCGTAGCCGGCGTGATCGGGGCGCGTGATCAGGCGCTGCACGCCGAGCGGCGCCAGCGCCGCGTCGTAGAACGCGAGCGCCTTGGCGAAATCGTCGACGCTGATCGAGACGTGGTCGATCACTGGCGGCCCCCGATCAATGCAAGCCGCCGCGGCGCGCCAGCAGCCCGGGCAGGTGGCGCTCGAGCGCGCCCTTCTTCCCGAGCGCCTGCACCTGCTTCATCATCCGCTGCATCTCCTGGAACCGCTTCAGCAGGCGGTTGATCTCCGGCACCGTGGTGCCCGAGCCGGCGGCGACGCGCTGCTTGCGGCGCGCGTTGAGGATGCGCCAGTCGCGCCGCTCGGTCGGCGTCATCGACAGGATGATGGCCTCCTGGCGCTTCAGCATGCCCTCGTCGATGTTGGCGTCGGCGAGCTGCTTCTTGATCTTGCCGACGCCGGGCAACATGCCCATCACGCCCGACATGCCGCCCATCTTCTTGAGCTGGCGGAGCTGCGTCACGAAGTCGTCGAGGTCGAAGCTGCCCTTCTGCATCTTGGCGGCGAACTTCTCGGCCTCCTCGCGGTCGATCGTCTCGGCCGCCTTCTCGACCAGGCTGACGACGTCGCCCATGCCGAGGATGCGGCTGGCGATGCGATCGGGGTGGAACTCCTCGAGCGCGTCGAGCTTCTCGCCGACGCCCATCAGCTTGATGGGCCGGCCGGTGACCGCGCGCATGGCGAGCGCCGCGCCGCCGCGCGCGTCGCCGTCGACGCGGGTCAGCACGATGCCGGTGACGCCGACGCCCTCGTTGAAGTGGCGCGCGATGTTGACCGCGTCCTGACCCGTCATGGCGTCGGCGACCAGCAGGGTCTCGACCGGCTTGGTCGCGTCGCGCACCGCGACGACCTCGGCCATCAGGGCCTCGTCGATCGCGAGCCGGCCGGCGGTGTCGAGCAGCAGGACGTCGTAGCCCTCGGTGCGCGCGGTCGCGACGGCGCGCTTGGCGATCTCGACCGGGCCCTGGCCCATCACGATCGGCAGGGTCTCGACGCTGACCTGGCGGCCCAGGATGGCGAGCTGCTCCTGCGCGGCCGGGCGCGCGACGTCGAGCGAGGCCATCAGGACCTTCTTGCGCTCGCGCTCGGCCAGCCGCTTGGCGATCTTGGCGGTCGTCGTGGTCTTGCCCGAGCCCTGCAGCCCGACCATCAGGACCACGGCGGGCGGCGCGGCGCGCAGGTCGATCGGCTGGGCGGCGTGGCCCAGGGTCTCGACCAGATGGTCGTGCACGATCTTGATGACCATCTGGCCCGGCGTGATCGAGCGCAGCACCTCGGCGCCGACCGCCTTGGCGCGCACCGCCTCGATGAAGTCCTTGACCACCGGCAGGGCGACGTCGGCCTCGAGCAGCGCGATGCGGACCTCGCGCAGCGCCTCGCCGACGTCGCTCTCGCTGAGCGCGCCGCGGCGCGTGAGCCGCTCGAACACCGCGCCGAGGCGCGTCGTCAGGCTGTCGAACATGGGCCGGGCAATCCCGTGGCCGAAAACGCCAAAACAGAAAACGCCAGTGCGCGACACTCGCGGACTGGCGGAGCCCCGGTGGGGCCGAAAGCGGGCTGAGTTCTAATCCCGCCCACCCGGCCCGTCAAGCGACGCCCCCGCCGCACCGGCGCCTGCCTTACCAGGCTGAATGCAGGACTTCCCCCGCGAACCCGACGGTTCGGCGCCAGGCGGTGGGGCGGATGGGTGCTCATGAGCCCCCGTGTCGCCGATCGGGCATGACACGAGAAGGGGGTGCTGATGTCGCTGGACTTGATCCGGCCGCGCCGCCGTACCCCCCACCCCAACCCTCCCCCTCAAGGGGGGAGGGGGTGTGTTTGGGTGTGTGGAAGGGCTGTCGTGAACTCAACCAATCTGCCCCCTCCCCCCTTGAGGGGGAGGGTTGGGGTGGGGGGTCTCGCGCGAGACCCTACGGGTCGGCGCGGTCGACGACCTCGAGCGAGCGCACCTCGTCGGGCTCGCCGGTGTAGATCACGTAGGCCATCGTCTCGGCGGCGATGAAGGCGCTGTGCGGCTTGCCGGTCGGGTTGAGCCCGTAGCTGCCGGCGCCGCGGCGC
>DATJNS010000349.1:0-2918 GCA_035507915.1 Candidatus Sulfotelmatobacter sp. | reverse complement strand
ACCCTCATGGCGGGCGTGCCCGGCGGCACCGCCGGCTTCCTCGCGATCTCGATCGTCGTGTTCGTGATCCTCGGCAGCGTGCTCGAGGGCATTCCGGCGATCGTGCTGTTCGGCCCGCTCCTGTTCCCGGTGGCGCGCGCGCTCGGCGTGCACGAGGTGCACTACGCGATGGTGGTCGTGCTCGCCATGGGCATCGGCCTGTTCGCGCCGCCGTTCGGCGTCGGCTTCTACGCCGCCTGCGCGATCGGGCGCGTCTCGCCCGACGACGCCATGGGCCGCGTCTGGCCCTATCTCGGCGCCCTGATGGCCGCGCTCGTCATCGTCGCGGCATTCCCCTGGCTGTCGATCGGGTTCCTGTAAGCGGGGCCGCGGTCCGGCCCGCGCGATGGTGCGTCCGTTCGGCCTACCGGCGCGTCACCCGGCGCGCGGACATCGTCAAGCGGTCTTGGCCTTGAGCTCGTCGAGCTGCAGCCGCGCGCCGGCGATCAGGCACGCGAGATCGGACGTCAGCATCACCATGTCGAAGCCGCGCTTGACGGCGCCCGCCGCGAACGCCGCGCTGGCACAGTGCATGACCGCCTTGATGCCGTGCTGGTGCGCGGCCTTCAGGATCTTGTCGCAGGTGGCGAGATGGAGCGGATCGGGATTGTCGCCGCGCGGCGCCAGACCCAGCGCGAACGACAAGTCGGCCGGTCCGATATAGACGGCGTCGAGGCCGGGCGTCGCGCAGATGGCATCGAGGTTGGCGATGCCTTCCTTCGTCTCGATCATGGCCATGACGACGATCTCGTCGTTGGCGTTGGCCACGTAATCGGCGCCACCGTAGTGCACCGCGCGCACCGGGCCCGACGAGCGCATGCCGACGGGCGGATAGCGGCACGCGGCCACCGCCATCGCCGCTTCCGCCGCGGTATTGACCAGCGGCACGATGATGCCGTACGCGCCGAGATCCAGGGCCTTCATGATGGTCGCCGGCTCGTTCCACGCGACCCGCACGACCGGGACCGTATCGGTCTGCGAGATCGCCTGCAGCAAGGGCCCGACGTCTTTCATCTCGGAGGTGCCGTGCTGCAAGTCGACGCACAGGGCATCGAAGCCCTGACGCGCCATGATTTCCGCCGTGAACCCATGGGAGACGGAGAGCCACCCCAATGTCGGGCATTTACCGGCGCGCCACATCTGCTTGATCTTGTTCGGTCGCATGGTCATTCCTCCAGCGGATGCGCTTTCCGCCGCTACGAGAGGTCACTCGAAACCGCGCTGGTCTTCGCGTTCGGAAATACTGGTGCCTCTGGTCGGACTCGAACCAACACGCCCTTGCGGGCAACAGATTTTGAGTCTGCCGCGTCTACCAATTCCGCCACAGAGGCTCCGCGGCGCATCTTAGTCGGCGGCCCGCCCCGGTCAACGACGCTGGCGCGGCAGGGACGCAGTCCCGCGAGCGCCCAGCGACTCCAGCGCGGCAGGGGCGCAGCCCCGCGAGCGCCCAACGACTCCCCGCGGCAGGGACGCAGTCCCGCGAGCGCCCAACGACTCCCCGCGGCAGGGGCGTAGCCCCGCGAGCACTAACGACTCCCTGCGGCAGGGGCGCAGCCCCGCGAGCGCCAAAGCGTCACGCCTCTGGCCCCCCGCGCGCGGCCGGCCTATATCGGGGCCATGAGCCTGGCCACCCGCCTGCCGCTGTTCGTGCTCGCCGCCGGCGTGATCGCGCTGGGCACCGCCTTCGGCGCGCAGTATTGGGGCGGCCTGCAGCCCTGCGTGCTGTGCGTCTACCAGCGCTGGCCCTACGGGGTCGCGATCGCGCTCGGCCTCGTCGCGCTGGCGCTGCCGGCGCACCTCAAGGGCTGGATCGTCGGTCTCGCCGGGCTCGCGTTCGCGATCGGCGGCGGCATCGCGGTGTTCCATGTCGGCGTCGAGCACGGCTGGTGGCAGGGCACGTCGCAATGCGGCGCGAACTTCACCGCCAACTCGATCGAGGCCTTGCGCGCGCAGATCATGGCGGCACCGGTGGTGCGCTGCACCGACGTCGCCTGGTCGTTCGACGGCATCTCGATGGCCGGCTTCAACGTGATCGCCTCGGCGATCCTGGCCGTCGTCACCCTGGCGGGCGCGCGCCGCCTGATCCGGAGCGCGGCATGACGAACACCGGAGACGCCAGCGCGCCTAAGGCGCGCACAGGTGATGGGCGCCTGCCCGGCGACCTCGATGCGCGCGCGCTGGTCGAACGCATCATCCGGGTCGATCATGCCGGCGAATATGGCGCGCGGCGCATCTATGACGGACAGCTCGCGGTGCTCGGCCGCGGCTCGCCGGCGCACGCCGCGATCCGCGCGATGGCCGAGCAGGAGCGCCGCCACCTCGCGGCGTTCGACACCCTGGTCGCCGATCGACGGGTGCGTCCGACCGCGCTGATGCCGCTGTGGCACGTCGCCGGCTTCGCGCTCGGCGCCGCCACCGCGCTGCTCGGCGAGCGCGCCGCGATGGCGTGCACCATCGCGGTCGAGGAGGTGATCGACGAGCACTACGCCAAGCAGACCGCGGCGCTCGGCGACGACGAGGCCGAGCTGCGCGGCCGTCTCGAGGAGTTCCGCGGCCACGAGCTCGAGCACAAGGCGGTTGCCGAGGCGCATCACGGCCGCGAGGCCGGCGGCTACGCGCTGCTGTCGGC
Organism: Candidatus Sulfotelmatobacter sp.; assembly: GCA_035507915.1. Classification (GTDB taxonomy): domain Bacteria; phylum Pseudomonadota; class Alphaproteobacteria; order Elsterales; family Elsteraceae; genus JACQAI01. The sequence goes on along the minus strand of DATJNS010000349.1, from coordinate 250 downwards.
GGCGATCAAGACCGGCTCGCGCCTGGCGATCTGGCTGTCGGAACGCGTCTGACGGGTTTATTGGCCGCGAAGACTCAAAGACGCGAAGACGGCGCGGCGGTTGCTCCGGTTCGCCCCACGCTACGGCTCTTAAGGAAAGCCGCGCATGGCGCGGCAATGGTTTGCCGACGACACCCGTGCCACGCCGCGGCAAGCCCGCTTTGCGTCTTCGCGCCTTTGCGGCCAATACCCCGCCGGGACTTGGCGGCGG
>DATJNS010000348.1:0-3207 GCA_035507915.1 Candidatus Sulfotelmatobacter sp. | reverse complement strand
GCAGGACTCGGTGATGCACTATACCCGCGGCATGTTCGTGACCCACGCGCGCAACGGCACCGCAGCGCCGCGCGGGCCGTTCACCAACAACACGCCCGGCGGCATCTTTCCGTGCAAGCCCGAAGGCCCCAACGACTACGTTTATCTGCTGGCCAGCCCGGCCAACCCGGAGCACTGGCTGCGCCTCCTCAAGCTGATCGGCCGCGAGGAGCTCATCAACGACGAGCGCTACGCCACGCCCAAGGCGCGCGCCGAACGCAAGACCGAGGTCGACGAGATCGTCAGCGCATGGACGCGCCACCGCACCAAGCACCAGGCGATGGCGCAGCTCAGCGCGGCCGGCGTCCCGGCCGGCGCGGTCAACGACTCGATGGATCTGGTCAACGACCCGAGCTTCCGCGAGCGCGGCATCCTGCAGACCCAGACGCATGGCGAGCGCACCATGGCGATGCCGACCTGGCCGGTGCGCTTCGACGGCGTGCCGACCGCGGTCAAGCCGGCGCCGCTGCTCGGCGAGCACACCGCCGAGGTGCTGGCCGACTGGCTCGGCCTCGACGGCGCCGCGGTGGCGGGCCTCCATCGCGACGGCATCGTCTGAGCGCCACGCCGACGCACAGCCGGCCTCATCCGAGGCGATTTAGATAAAATTTTTCCCGAAATAGGGTAGATTCCTACCAATTAGACCGGACTTTAAACCTTTATTTAATCGGTCTGGCGAGACCCTGTGGACAGTCTGCACCGGTCAAGAGGTGGGACAATGCGGGTCAAAATGTGGCGCCTACGCGGCGCGGACCGGCGTCCTGACGCATCGGACGGCGCGGGCGCCGGGTCCGAGACCTTGTGGCGCGACCTCGACGAGCACGCCCGTGCGCTCGAGGCGATGGCCCGCGCGATCCGGCAGGACGTGTCCCGGCGCAACGCGAGCACGGCGAGCGCCCAGCTCGGCAACCTGATGCGCCAGTCGCAGCAGGCCTACGACGAGGTCGGCCAGCTGCTGGCCGAGGCCGCCGCAGCCAGCTCTACCGGGAAACGCGTGACCGACGTCTGACGACGGGCGGCCAACGACCCGCCGCGCGGACTGATCGCGAGCGACGCCGCCTAGATCCGCACCAGCTTGCCGGGGTTGAGAATGTTGGCCGGGTCGAGCGCCTGCTTGATCTGGCGCATCACCGCGACGGCGTCGCCGTGCTCGGCCTGCATGAAGCCGAGCTTGCCGTAGCCGACGCCGTGCTCGCCGGTGCAGGTGCCCTCCATGGCGAGCGCACGCGCCACCATGCGGTCGTTGAGCGCGGACGCCTCCTGGATCTCTTCGGGCTTGTCTGGGTCGATCAGATAGACGAGGTGGAAGTTGCCGTCGCCGACATGGCCGACCAGCGCCGCCTGAATGCTGGCATGCGCCAGGTCCGCCTTGGTCTCGGCGATGCATTCGGCGAGCCGACTGATCGGCACGCACACGTCGGTCGCCCAGCCCTTGCAGCCGGGTCTGAGCGCGAGCGCGGCGTAGTAGGCGTCATGGCGCGCCTGCCAGAGCTTCGAACGCTCCTCCGGCTTGCTCGCCCACTGGAAATCGCCGGCGCCGTTGGACGACGCGATCGCGCCGACTTGCTCGACCTGCTCCTGGACGCCGCGCGTGGTGCCGTGGAACTCGAAGAACAAGGTCGGCGCCACCGCGTAGTTCAGCTTCGAGTAACGGTTGACGGCGTCCATCTGGACGTCGTCGAGCAGCTCGATGCGCGCGACCGGAATCGTCGACTGGATCACCTCGATCACGGTCTGCACCGCGGCGTCGAGCGTCGGGAACGACACGACCGCGGCCGAGATCGCTTCGGGGATTCCGTAAAGCCGCAACGTCACCTCGGTGATCACGCCGAGCGTCCCCTCCGAGCCGACGAACAGGCGGGTCAGGTCGTAGCCGGCGGCCGACTTGCGGCTGCGCCGTGCCGTGCGGATCACGCGCCCGTCGGCGAGCACGACGGTGAGCGTCAGCACGTTCTCCCGCATGGTGCCATAGCGCACCGCGTTGGTGCCCGAGGCGCGCGTCGCCGCCATGCCGCCGAGCGAGGCGTCGGCGCCCGGATCGATCGGGAAGAACAGCCCGGTGTCGCGCAGATGCTCGTTGAGCTGCTTGCGCGTCACGCCGGCCTGCACGGTGACGTCCATGTCCTCCTGGTTGACGCGCAGGATGCGGTTCATCCCGGTCAGGTCGATCGTGACGCCGCCGTGCAACGCGGCGACGTGACCCTCGAGCGATGTGCCGGTGCCGAACGCGATCACGGGCACGCCATGGCGCGCACAGATCTTGACGATCGCCGCGACCTCTTCGGTCGACTGGGCGAACGCGACCGCGTCGGGCGGAAAGCCGGCATGATAGGATTCGTCGCGCCCGTGCTGCTCGCGGATGGCCGCCGCCGTGCTCAGCCGGTCGCCCAGAAGCGTCGCAAGCTCGTCGAGCGCGGCCGCGATCACGCTCTCGGGCGCGCTCTCGCGGCGAAGGGGTTGGGCCACGTCGATCTCTCCGCGCTCGTGATGCTGGCCAACAAGTAGCGCCCACCCCGGTGCGGCGCAAGCCGAGCCGCCCCGGCCCTGGGGCGACGCTACGCCTCCGGCGCCGGGGCCAGCAGACTGTCGGCGGCAGCGGTCAGGTTGCCGGCGCCGTCGTGGACCAGCTCCTCGAGCCAGGTCCAGGGCGTCGCGCGCGCGAGCCCGAGGTCGACCTCGACCGTCGTGCCGTCGAATTGCAGCGCGCCCTCGAGCGTCGCCGCGATGCGCCGCATCCGCCGGTTCTCGACCAGGCACAGCATGCTGAGATGCCGTACGCCCCGGTTGCGCGCCACCGTGACGGCGCGCCGGACAAGCTGGCTCCCGACGCCGCGGCCCTGCCAGGGCGTCTCGACCGTGACGGCGAGTTCGCCGTCGCGCGGGTAGAGCGCACGCTCGAAGCTCAGCTGGGCGACGCCGCGCAGCCGGCCGTCGACGAAATAGCCGACCGCGACCGAGCGGAACCAGTCAATGCGCCGACAGTAGCGTTCGATCGCGAGATCGCCGACCGAGCCGTGGAACCGCATACGGCGCTCGTCGGACCCCAGCGCGAGCAGGTGGCGGGTCAGCTGGAACAGATCAGCCGGCAAAAGCTTGCGATAACACGGCATGACCTCTCCCGGATATGCTGCGATGCAGCATAGATGGGGTTCCCGAGCTCCCGATCCA
>DATJNS010000347.1:0-13950 GCA_035507915.1 Candidatus Sulfotelmatobacter sp. | reverse complement strand
GCAGCGCCTTGTCGAGCGCGGCGCGCGTCTCGGGCGTGAGTTCCGCGAGGCGGCCGCCGGCATCGAGCAGATCATCGGTCGCCAGCACGCCGAGCCCGCCGCCGTTGGTCAGGATCGCCAGGCGGTCGCCGCGGATCGGCTGCAGGCGCGCCAGGGTCTCGACCGCGGCGAACAGTTCGTCGAGATTGCGCACGCGCAGCATGCCGGCGCGCCGGAACGCCGCGTCGTAGACGTCGTCGGCGCCTGCCAGCGCCCCGGTATGCGAGGTCGCAGCCTTGGCCGCCGCGGCGTGCCGCCCGGCCTTGATGACGATCACAGGCTTGTTGCGCGCCGCCGCGCGCGCCGCCGACATGAACTTGCGCGCATGGGTGACCGCCTCGACATAGAGCAGGATCGAGTGGGTCTCGGATCGGTTGGCGAGATAATCCAGCATGTCGCCGAAATCGACGTCGCTCATGTCGCCGAGCGACACCAGGTGGCTGAAGCCGATGCCGCGCGCGGTCGCCCAGTCGAGCACCGCGGTGGCGACCGCGCCCGACTGGGTGACGAACGCGATCGAGCCGCGCTGGGGCGCGACGTGCGCGAAGGTCGCGTCGAGCCCGCAGCCGGGCACCGCCACGCCCAGGCAGTTCGGCCCGACGATGCGCAACAGATGGGGACGCGCCGCATCCAGCATGGCCTGGGACAACGCGCGCCCGGTCGTGTCCTCGCCCTCGCCGAAGCCAGCGGTGATCACGACCGCGGCCCGGCAGCCGCGCGCGCCGAGCTGGCCGATCAGCTCCGGCACGCTCGGCGGCGGCGTCGCGATGACGGCGAGATCGGGCGTCGCCGGCAGGCTCGCGACGTCGGGATAGGCGAGCACGCCGCCGACCGCTCCGCCGTGCGGATTGACCGGCATGATCGGCCCGGCGAAGCCGGCCTCGAACAGATTGTGCGCCAGCACCGCGCCGACCGAATGGGCGCGCTGGCTGGCGCCGATCAGCGCGACCGACTTGGGCGCGAACAGATGGTCGAGGTTGCGGATCGTCATCGGGCGTCACCAGGATATTTCGCGCGGCGCCGCCGCCGGATCGGAGCACTAGGCTCCGAGACCACCCATGTTAACCTTGATATGGGTCAACTTTACGGCGGCGCCATCACTTGATCTGCGTCAAGGTATGGCGCTAGGACGGATTCTATCGGTTGATGCGATCAGCCCGGCACGCCGACCGTCGGCGGCGAGCGCCCAAGCCAGGAGAAACGCGATCATGACGATCAAGGACATTCTCGTCCACGTCGACCCCTCCCCGCGTTGCGCGGCCCGTCTCGACGTCGCGACCATCCTCGCCCGGCGGTTCGGCGCCCATCTGGTCGGGCTCCACGTGCGGCCCTTCGAGACCACCCCGGGCTACGCGGCCGTCGAGCTCAGGGACGCCCTCCTCAAGCTCAACCGCCAAGCCACCGAGGCCGCCGCGCAGGCGGCCAAGACGCTGTTCGACCGTCACATGGCCGGCACGCAGCTCTCGACCGAATGGCGGGTCACCGACGGCTATGTCGATGACCACATCGCGCTCAACGCGCGCTACTGCGACCTGACCATCGTCGGCCAGCCGGACCGCAACACCGACCCCAGCGCGCCCGACGAGACCGCGATCGACCGCGTCATCCTGGCGACCGGCCGCCCGGTCCTCGTCGTGCCCTACGCCGGCCGCTTCGAGACCATCGGCACGCGCGTCCTGGTCGCCTGGGACGCCAGCCGCGAAGCGACGCGCGCGATCAGCGACGCCCTGCCGTTCCTCGCGGCCGCCGAGAAGGTGACGGTGCTGGCGGTCAACCCGCGCGACGGGCTGCGTCACCATGGCGACGTGCCGGCCGCCGACATGGCGCTGCACCTGGCGCGTCACGGCGTCACGGTCGAGGCGGCGCACGACGTCGCCAAGGACATCGGCGTCGCCGACGTGCTGCTGTCGCGCGCCGCCGATCTCGGCGTCGACCTGATCGTGATGGGCGCCTACGGCCACGCGCGCATCCTCGAGCTGGCGCTCGGCGGCGTCACGCGCTCGATGCTCGAGCACATGACCGCGCCCGTGCTGATGTCGCACTGAGGCCGCCGTCAGCGGCAGGGAACCAGGGGGCTCGGCGGCCGCGCGAGCGTGTCGCGGATCGCCGCCTCGAGCTCGCCGCGGCGGTAGGGCTTGTCGAGGAACGGACCGTAGCGGTAGCCGGGCTGGCGCTCGACGCGATCGCGATAGCCGGTGGCGTAGACGACGCGCAGCTCGGGATGGCGCAGCTTGGCCATGTCGGCGAGCATCAAGCCGTCGATCCGCGGCATCACGATGTCGGTGAACATCAGCCGAATGTTGGGGTTCTGCTCGAGCAGGACGAACGCCTCGATGGCGTCGCGGGCGGTCAGGACCGCGTACCCGGCGTCCTCAAGCGTCGTGACCGCGTAGCCGCGCACGTCGTCGTCGTCGTCGACCACCAGGATCGGATCCGGCCGCATGGCCAAGCCCTCCTGATGGGAATATTTCCACCATTTAACCTTAACGACTGTGACGGCGCGCACACCATTTAAGACAGTTTAACTGTCTTTTTTCCCGGGCTCCGACCGCGTCGTCGCCCTGGCCGCCTGATGCTTCGCCTTCAGCGCGCCGGCCAGACGCTGCGCCGCGGCCAGCAGCGCCTCGCGATGCGGGGTGTCGATCGGCGGCTGCGCGGCGACCGCCTCGGCAAGCTCATCGAGAATGTCGGCGAACAGGCCGTGATGAATGTGGACGTCGACCTCGCGCTTCTCGCTGTCATGGCGCTCCAGGCGGATCGCCACGCCGGTGCCGTCCGCGCGCGCCTCGAAGCGGCAGTTGTGCCCGAACGTGCCCATGTAGGCCTTGTCCGGGAACTCGACGGCGACCTCGGCCTTGTCGGGGATGACTTTCATCGGAGACTACCTCGTGACGGCGCGCGACGGCGCCACCACAGGCAATCTACATCGGGCGCCCGTCCGGCCGACTTGACGCAGATCAAGGCTCGCTTCCGCGCCGATCGCGCTATGATGCGTACACAAAGAGGGTCTGGGGGTTACGCATATGACCTGGCAACGCGATCGAGACCTGGGCTTCGAGGAGCAGTTCGCTCACCGCGAGGAGCAGGAGTTCAAGGCGGCGGCGCACCGGAATCGCCTGCTGGGGCGATGGGCGGCACAGAAGATGGGTCTCGAGGGCGGCGCGGCGGAAAGCTACGTGGCGTCGCTCGTCACCGGCGATGTCGCGCATCTGCGCGGGCACGGCGTGATCGACAAGGTGATCCAGGACCTGAAGGCCGCCGGCGCGACCTTCACCGAGGTCGAGGTGCGCGGCGCGTTCGAGCGGTTCGATCGCGACGCCGCGCACGAGGTCAAGCAGGGCTGAACGCCGCTTTCCCCGACGAATCGCGACGCCGGCGCCTTACGCCTTAATGGTACGTCCATGTTGCTGTTCGAGGAGGCGCCGGACCACCAGCTTCAACCGCGCCGATTCGACGAAGTCGCGGGCTTGAAGCGCCGCCTCGATGTCGTCGCGAATGAATTCGTGAATCCGCATGACCCCGTCGGGCGACAGCTGGACGTAACCCGACGCATCGAACGCCACGACGTCGGGACGATGCGCATGCTCGACGATCACTGCGCGCTCCTCGGCGGTCAGCTCGGCCAGCGCCAGGCATTCGTCATGGGTCAGCATCAGTGACGTCCTCGTCCCTCGGACGATGCAGAGCGGTCGCCCACTCGATCGGCGCAACATGCCGTGCCGGCGCGGGCACGGCATTGATCTGCATCAAGACGCCGCACGCGCCGCGCGGCGGCCATTCTTGACCCAGGTCAAGCACGGCGCGCCGCTCCGCTGCTATCAAGGAGCCATGCGTCCCCGTCCCTCTGCTCCCGTGCGGACCCGCCGATGATCGAGCCGATGATCGCCGCGGTCGTGCTGGTCGCGCTGACCATCCTGATCCACTACGAAGTGCTGCGGATCACTTCGCTGCATCTCTCGGAGCTTCCCGTGCCGCCGCGCGCGCGCATCATCGTCGTGGTGTGCGCGGTGTTCGCGGCGCACACCATCGAGGTTTGGCTCTACGGCGGCGGCTACTGGCTCATGACGACCCAGCTCGGCATGGGCGGCTTCGGCGGCACGCCGCTCACCAGCCTCGAGGACTACATCTATTTCTCGGCGGTCACCTACACCTCGCTCGGCTTCGGCGAGGTCTATCCGGTCTCGCACGCGCGCCTGATCGCCGGCGTCGAGTCGCTCAACGGCCTGGTCATGATCGGTTGGTCGGCGTCGTTCACCTATCTCGTCATGGTTCGCTACTGGCCGTTGCATCCGGCACCCCGGCGCGCTCGCCGCCGCGGCGCGCACGCCCCTCACGCTGCGCACGCGGAACCCGAGGCGCGTCACATGGCCGAGACCGATTAGCCCCCGCGCCCCGCCGGTTTGCCGCCCCCGCCGTTGCCGCTATGCTCGCGCGGCACTGTCGCGGAGCTGCCAGCCGTGCTGCCCCTCAAGATCGCGATCGGAAGCTACGGCCTCACCAAGGCCCTGAAGGACGGCGCCGTGCGCTCCGAGCGGATCGCTTTCGAGCCGGTCGAGATCCAGCCGATCACGCGCGCGATGCGCCGGATGGCGCGCGACCTCGAGTTCGACGTCTGCGAGATGGCGTTCACGACCTATCTGTGCGCCAAGGCTCTCGGCAAGCCGTTCACCGCGATCCCCGTGTTCGTGACGCGCAATTTCCACCACTGGGCGGTCTGGCACAACGTCAAGGCCGGCGTCAGGACTCCGAAGGACCTGGAGGGCCGCCGGGTCGGCGTCAACCGCGGCTACACGGTGACGACCGGGTTGTGGGTGCGCGGCATCCTGGCGAGCGAATACGGCGTCGACCTCGGCAAGATCACCTGGGTCGCGACCGACGACGAGCACGTGGCCGAGTACCAGGCGCCGGCCAACGTCGACTATTCGCTGCGCGGCAAGGATCTCGGCGCCCTCATGGCGGCGCGCGAGCTCGACGCCGGCATCGGCGACATCAAGAGCGACTCGCCCGACATCCAGCCGCTGATCCCCGACGCGCGCGCGGCCGGCTTCGCCTACTACCGCAGGACCGGCATCTATCGGATGAACCACGGCATCGTGGTGAAGGACGCCGTGCTCGCCGCCAACCCGTGGCTCGCCGCGGAGCTGTTCGGCCTGTTCAAGGCCTCGAAGGACGCCTATCTCGCGCGCCTGGCCGAGGACCGCGCGCTCGCGCCCGCCGACAAGACCGCGCTCGCGCTGCAGGCGGGCGTCGGCGGCGACCCGTTCCCGTTCGGCGTGGCGGCCAACCGCAAGGCGCTCGACGCGATCAGCCGCTTCTCCGCGGAGCAGCAGGTCACGCCCAAGGCCTACGCGCCCGAAGAATTGTTCGCGCCGAGCACGCTCGGGCTCGCGTAACGGATCTCCGCTCCGCCTAGGACGCGACCGTTGTTCCGACGGGAACGGGTGGCGGCTCGTCGTGGCCGCCGTCCGCACGGCTGCTTGGACGGCGACGTTTGGGAACCCTGACCACAAAGGAGCCGACCAAGCGATCGTGAAGCGACCGCTTGCGCTTGTCCACCGCCAGCATCAACCACGTCAGCGGCAAGAGCACGAGCGATATCATGCTCATCAAGACCCGCCCTGCCGCGCGCGGCAGGCTCAAACCCCTGCCATTCTCGTCGACGACTTTGAGTTGGAGCAGCTTCTTGCCCGGAGTCGCGTCCCAATCCGATCCCAGGAAAACCGTCGCATAGACAAGATAGAGGACCGTCTCTGCGTTAACGTCGAAATAGGCAAACTGGATCGCGAATGAAACCGCCTTGCCAGTGATCAGCTCGAAGAGCCGCTCGACGGTGGCGACGGGAACGCCCACGATCACCATATCGATCAGGGTCGCGACAACGCGCTCGCCAAACGCCCCATAACCGGCAAATCCGGATCCTTCTTCTAGCGGCGGCGCCATCGGATCGGAGCTCACCGGAACGGACCACCGACTACGCGGCACGCTTGGCCAGCTGCTTGTCGAGGCGGCTGAACACCCGGCGCGCGTTGGCTTCGTAGATCTTCTGGCGGTCCGCCTCGCTCAAGGTCTTCACCGCGTCGATATAGCGCTTGGTGTCGTCGAAGTGGTAGCCGGTCTCCGGATCGATGCCCTTGACGGCGCCGACCATCTCGGACGCGAACAGGATGTTCTCGATCGGCACCACCCGGGTGAGCAGCTCGATGCCCGGCAGGTGGTAGACGCAGGTGTCGAAGAACACGTTGTTGAGCAGCAGCTCCTTGAGCGGCGGGCGCTTCATGTCCTGGGCAAGCCCACGATAGCGGCCCCAATGATAGGGCACCGCGCCGCCGCCGTGCGGGATGATGAACTTCAGGGTCGGGAAGTCCTTGAACAGGTCCGACGTCAGGAACTGCATGAACGCGGTGGTGTCGCCGTTGATGTAGTGAGCGCCGGTCGCATGGAAGTTGGGGTTGCACGACGCGCTGACGTGGATCATCGCGGGCACGTCGAGCTCGACCATCTTCTCGTAGAACGGATACCACCAGCGGTCGGTCAACGGCGGATCCTTCCAGTACCCGCCCGACGGATCGGGGTTGAGGTTGCAGCCGATGAAGCCGAATTCCTTGACGCAGCGCTCGAGCTCGCGGATCGAGTTGGTCGGCGGCACGCCGGGCGTCTGCGGCAGCTGGCAGACGCCGACGAAGTTCTCGGGATAAAGCGCGCACAGCCGGTGGATCAGGTCGTTGCACACGTGCGCCCAGGCCTCGCTGACGGCGCCGTCGCCGATGTGATGCCCCATGCCCGACGCGCGCGGCGAGAAGATCGTCAGGCCGGTGCCGCGCTCGCGCTGGAACTTGAGCTGCGCCTTCTCGACCGACTCGCGCAACTGGTCGTCGCTGATCTTGGGCGCGGTGGGCGTGCCGCGCGTGCCGCCGTCGATCAGCGCGACCTGCTGCTGACGGAACACATCGAGCTCCTTGGGTGAGGTCGTGTAGTGGCCATGGCAATCGATGATCATCGTGCTCTCCCGGTGTCCTCTTGGCGTGCGGCGGCCCGCGGCGTCAGACCGCCGGGCGGGCGCGGATCTCGTCGGCGATCTTGCGCTTGATGAACTGGCCGTCCTTGAGGTCGGCCAACAGCTTGCCGTTCTCGACCACGACTTTGCCGCGCAGGATGGTGAGCGACGGCCAGGCGGCGGCCTCGCGGCCCTCCCACGGCGTGTAGTCGCTCTCGTGCAGCGCCTCGGCCTTGATGGTGCGCTTGGCGCGCGGGTCGAGCAGCACGACGTCGGCATCCGAGCCGACCGCAAGCGCCCCCTTGCGCGGATAGAGGCCTAGGATCTTGGCCGCGTTGCTCGACACCAGCCCGACGAAGTCGCCGAGCCCGTAACCCCGCTTGACCACGGTCTCGGTGTAGATGATCGACAGCCGCGGCTCGACGCCGGAGTTGCCGCCCGTGGTGTCGTCGATCTTGCGGCCCTGCACCTTGATCTTGAGCGGGCAGCACACCTCGTCGGTCGCCACGGTCTGGATCGCGCCGTGGTTGGTCGCCGCCCACAGCGCGTCGTGGTCCTCCTTGAACTTGAGCGACGGGTAGGTGTGGTACATCTGGCCGTTCGGTCGCTTGTAGTCCTCGGCGGAGTACAGCAGATACTGGTGCAAGGTCTCGCCGTAGATCGGCACGCCGCGGCCGCGCGCCTCGGCGATCGCGCGCACGCCGGTCGCCGCCGAGGTGTGCATCATGTAGAGCGCCGCCCCCGGCACGTTCTCGGCCAGCCGGATGACCCGGTTGAACGCCAGGTTCTCCGACAGCGTGCTGTGCACCTCGGCCATGTTCTCGAAGCCGGTGCGGTCCTCGCGCGTCAGCTTTTCGTACATGTGCATGACGAGGTCGTTGTCCTCGGCATGGATCGACGCGACGCCGCCGGCGCGCGCCAGCACCTGGAAGACCTCCCAGATGTCGCCGAACTGCACCATGCGGCCCTTGCGGCTCGGCGTGATGTCGGTGGTGAACATCTTGACGCTGGCGTGGCCGTCCTGGATCGCCGCCGGCAGATCGGCCAGCCACTGCGCCGTGAGCTTGCCGGACAGCATGATGTGGAAGCCGTAGTCGCAGTAGCACGCGCCCGCCCACTCCTTCATGCGCCGCTCGATGGCGCCCGGCATGGTGTCGTCGGGATTGACGAGCGCAAAGTCGAGCATCGTGGTGGTGCCGCCATGCAGCGCCGCGCGGCTGACCTGCTCGGGCGACCCGCTCAGGGTCGGTTGGGGCTGCCCCGGCATCGGGATCGGCCAGCTGCAGTGGACGTGCGGATCGATGCCCCCCGGGATCACGTACTGTCCCGTCGCGTCGACCGTGCGCTTGGCGCCGGTCGCCGTGAAGCTGCCGGGCGCGCCGATTGCCGCGATCGTGCCGCCCGCGATCGCGATGTCGGCTTTATCCGGACCGGACGGCAGGACGGCGAGACCGCCGGTAACCACGATGTCGAACATGGCGTCCCTCAGGCTGTGGAAAGCGGGGCGATGGATCGTGCCGGGGCGGTGGTGGGCGCCGCGCCGGCGAAGCCGAACCGGTCGAGGATAGCGGCGAGCGGAATCGCGTGCACGATGAAGATGAGCCAGCTGCGGCGCTCGCCGTCCGGCCAGCGCTCGAGCCAGACCGGGTCGTAGATCGCGTGCTGCGCGCCCTGGATCACGGCCGGCCGCTCCGGCCGGTCGGCGAACGCGACCAGGCCTTTGACGCGCAGCAGATCCTCGCCGTGCTCGCGCGCGAGCTCGCCCAGCGCCCGCGCGAAGTCGAGCCGGCCGACCGGACGTTCGAGCGCGACCGCGTGCACCGCGATGCCGTGGCTGTGCGCGGCGTGATGGTCGGCCGGCAGCGCCACGTCACCGCGCGGCAGCGCGGCCGCCTCGAACAGCAGCGCGCCGGGATCGTCGGCGCCAAGGGTCGGCCGTCGCGGCGCCGCGCGGTTGAGCGCGTCGAGACGCTCGGTGAGCCGCGCGTCGGGAGCCGCGAGATCCGTCTTGGTGACCAGCAGGAGATCGGCGACCGCGACCTGGCGCGCCGCCTCGGGGAAGCGCTCGAGCGACGCCGCGCCCGTCACGGCGTCGACCGTCGTGACCACGCGGGCGAGCCGCAGCTCGTGGTCGAGCATCGGATCGGCGCCGAGCGTGTAGAGGATCGGCGCCGGATCGGCCAGCCCGGTCGTCTCGACGACCAGCCGGCGAAACGGCCGCACGGTGCCGGCGGCGCGCCGCTCGATGAGGTCGCGCAAGGTCTGGGCGAGATCCTCGCGCACCGCGCAGCACAGGCAACCGCCGGGCAGCTCGAGGATCGGTCCGTCGACCGTCTCGACCAGATGGTGGTCGAGCCCGATCTCGCCGATCTCGTTGACCAGAACGGCGGTGTCGGCGAACGCCGGCGCCCGCACCGCGCGCTGCAGCAGCGTCGTCTTGCCGCTGCCGAGGAACCCGGTCAGCAGCGTGATGGGCAAGGGCTCCGATGACATGGCCTGACTCTACACCGTCATTGCGAGGAGCGCAGCGACGAAGCAATCCAGCGGCCGGTCTGGATTGCTTCGCTGCGCTCGCAATGACAATGATGGAGCCACCAGGGGGTACCGGTCGATGCGGCTGCTGATCGCCATGATGAAGCACGAGACCAACACGTTCTCGCCGGTGCCGACGCCGCTCGGCCGGTTCGGACGCGGCGGCCGCGGGCCGTTGGCGGGCGATGCCGCCATCGCGTTCTACCGCGGCACCGGTACCGCGACCGGCGCCTATCTCGACCTCGCCGCGGCGGCCGGCGCCGAGATCGTGCTGCCGATCGCCGGCGAGGCGCCCCCGAGCGGCCCGGTCGAGGAGGCGGCCTACCGCCACATGACGGACACGATCTGCGAAGCAATCGCGCGCGGCGGCTTCGACGGCATCATGCTCGACCTGCACGGCGCCATGGTGACGGAGAGCCTGGAGGACGGCGAAGGCGCGCTGCTGAAGCGCATCCGCTCGATCGACGCCAAGACGCCGGTCGCGGTGGCGCTCGACATGCACGCCAACCTCTACGACGACATCATCCGCAACGCGACGGTGGTGGCCGGCTATCGCACCTATCCGCACGTCGACGTCTACGAGACCGGCAAGCTCGCGGGCGAGATCCTGCTGCGCGCGATGCGCGGCGAGGTTCGGCCCGTGATGGCGTGGGGCAACGTGCCGATGCTGCCGCACGTGATGCGCCAGGGCACCGCCGATCATCCGAACAAGCAGCTCCAGGCGCGCTGCGCGGCGATGAGCGGCGACGGCGCGCTGGCCGCCAGCCTGTTCACCGGATTTCCGCATGCCGACATCAGCAACGCCGGGCTGAGCGTCGTGGTCGTGACCGACGGCGACCGATCACGCGCCGAGCGGCTGCGCGACGAGCTCCTGAAGCAGGCGTGGGACGACCGCGAGGCCTTCGTCTACCAGCTCGAGCCGCTGGAGAAATCCGTCGCCCGCGCCGGCGCGCTGCCGCCCAAGCAGGCGGGCGACGGCCCGATCGTGCTGCTCGACCATTACGACAACTGCGCCTCGGGCGGCACCATGGACACCACCGTCGTGCTCGCCGAGATCCTGCGCCAGGGCCTCGAGGACGTCGCCGCCTTCGCGATCTACGACCCGGCGGCGGTGCAGCAGGCGATCGCCGCCGGTATCGGCGCCGAGGTCACGCTGTCGATCGGCGGCAAGATGGCGATGCCGCAGATCCCGGCCGAGAGCCCGCCGCTGACTGTGACGGGCATCGTCAAGACGATCTCGAACGGACGGTATCGCAACCTCGGCCCGATGGGACGCGGGGTGCAGATGGACATGGGGCCGAGCGTGGTGCTCGACACCGGCAAGGTCGAGATCGCGCTGATCTCGCGCCACCAGGAGCCGCACGACCTCAACTGCCTGCTGTCGCTCGGTATCGATCCGATGCAGAAGCGCTACGTCATGCTGAAGAGCCGCATCCACTGGCGCGCCGGCCTGGGTGCCGTCGCCAAGGCGGTGGTCGAGTGCGCCGGCGTCGGCGTGTGCACGTCCGACTACAGCCAGCTCAGCTTCAAGAAGGTGCGCCGGCCGATCTTCCCGCTCGACCTGCCGAACCGATAAGGCGAAGGCCGCGCGAACGCGGCCTTCGATCTTCCCGGAGTCTTCGGACTCGCGCGGCCGCCCTTCAGCCCGCCGCCGTGATCGCCTTGCGCAGGATCTCGGGGATGCGGTCGATGACCTCGACCGGCGTCGAAAGCGGCGGCGACAAGCAAATCGTGTCGCCGATCGCGGGATCCGCGCCGCCGGCGCGCACCCGGAGCAGGAGCCCGTCGGCGAGCGCAGCGCGCGTGATCTTGCCGCCGACGCCGATGGCGGGCGCCTTGGTGCCGCGATCCGTGACCAGCTCGACGCCGCACATCAGGCCGAGGCCGCGCACGTCGCCCACCATCGGCAGGTCGCGCAGGGTCTCGAGGCCTTCGAGCAGGCGCTTTCCCATCGTCGCGGCGCGCTCGACCAGACCCTCGCCCTCGATGATGTCGAGATTGGCCATCGCGACCGCACAGCACACCGGGTGCCCCGAATAGGTCGCGGCATGCATGAACTTCTGATCGGCGGGCGCGGCCTGCATCGCGTCGTGGACGCGCTTGGACGCGATCACGCCACCGAGCGGCAGGTAGCCGCTGGTCACCGCCTTGGCGAACGACACGAGGTCGGGCTCGACGTTCCAGCGACCGAGCGCGAACCAGCGGCCGGTGCGCCCGAAGCCGGTGATCACCTCGTCGGCTATCAGGAGCACGTCGTGCTTGTCGCAGACCTCGCGAAGCTTCGGAAAATACGTGTCCGGCGGCACGATCACGCCGCCCGCCCCCATCACGGGCTCGGCGATCACGGCCGCGATCGTGTCGGCGCCCTCCTTGAGGATCGCCTGCTCCACGGCCTCGGCGGCGCCGACGCCGGGATCCTGGTTGCCCGGCCAGCGATAGGGATAGGGCGCGGCGACGCGCAGGAAGCTGGGATCGAGCGGGCCGAACATCTTGTGATAGGCGGCCATGCCGGTTGCCGCCATCGCCGACATCGTCACGCCATGATAGCCGTGCACGCGCGAGATGATCTTGACCTTGCCGGGCTTGCCTTTGACCTTCCAGAAATAGCGCGCGAACTTGAAGGCCGACTCGTTCGACTCGGCGCCCGCAGTGGTGAAATAGACCGCCGCGGAGTTGGCATAGGCGAGCTTGACGATGCGCGCGGCGAGCCGCACCGCCGGCTCGTTGGTGCCGCCGGCATAGGCCGACGCGAACGCGAGGCGTCGCATCTGGGCGGCCGCCGCGTCGGCGAGCTCGCCCCGGCCGTGGCCGATGGCAACGTTCCACAAGCCCGAGAGGCCGTCGATGAATTCGTGGCCCTCGGCGTCGCGCAGCATGCAGCCGCGGCCTTCGACGATGACGAGCGGCTTGCGGTGATCGTCCGGGTGATGCAGGGGATGGATGAAATGGCGCTGGTCGGTCGCGACGAGATCGATGCTGTCCATGGGGGCTCCGTTGGCTTGCCCCGAGGCTAGCCGACCCCTGCCCAAATTGCGAGACGCCCGCGCGCGCCGCCGCGATGTATCATGGCGCGGGAGGCGCGTCGGTTTGGTCATTCAACTTCGGGCTGCACCGCGACGGCGGCGCGACGCGTGGCGCGCCGCGGCGACGGCGCTTCTCCTGACGGGCCTCGTCGCGGCCTGCCAGACCCCGCCGCCGCCACCGCCGCTGGTGGCCGACGCGAGCGGCGCCGATCGGGCACGCCTCGAGCGCGTCGGCGGCGCCCTGGTGATCGGCGCAGCGGATCTGTGCAAAGGCACGATCGGTACGCGCACACACGCCGACACCAGCGGCGGCAAGAGCAAAGGCCCGCTGCCAGCGGAGTGCGCGATCACCTTCCGCGAGGTGCCGCGCGACGGCGTCGGCGTCGCCGCGATCGGCGACGAGATCCTGGTCAGTGCCGGCATGCTGCGCTTCGCGCGCGACGACAGCGACCTCGCGGTCGTGCTCGCCCACCGGATGGCGCACCTGATCGCCGAGCACGCAGCGCGCCCCGGGTTCGGCGCGCGGCTGCGCGACGCCGTCGGTTTCGGGCCCGGTCCCGCTCCCGAACCGGTTTACGACGCGGCGCACGAATACGCCGCCGACCGCGTCAGCCTGTTCCTGCTCGCCCGCGCGGACTTCGATCCGGCGGCCGCGCCGCGCTTCTGGCGCCGCATGGCGAGCCTGCCGCCCGACGCCGACGACTGGCTGATCCGCCACCCGATCACGCCCGAGCGGATCGAGCGCATGGACGGCATCGTCGCCGAGATCGCGGTGCTGCGCCGGGCCAAGCAGGCCCTCGTGCCGTGATTCCCCCCGGCGAGCTCGAGCGTCGCCTCGCCCGCGCGACCGAGCTCGATCGCCTCGGCCGCACCGAGGAGGCGACGCAGGCGTACGTGTCGGTGCTGACGCTCGATCCGACGCATTTCGCCGCGCTGAACAATCTCGGCACCCTGCTCCACGACGCCGGCTATCGAAGCGCGGCGCGCACCGCCTACGAAGAGGCCGTGCGCTACCATCCCGGCAACCCGCTCGGCCGCGTCAATCTCGCCAACCTGCTGTTGGCCGACGGCGCGCTCGACGCCGCACGCGACCACTATGCGCGCGCCCTCGCGGTCGCGCCCGACCATGTCGAGGCCCATCGCGGACTCGCCAACCTATTGGCCGCGGCCGGCGATCACGCGGCGGCGGCGCAACACCGCCGAGCGGCTTATGCGCGCCAACCCGCGGTCGCGCAGCGCTACCGCGGCCCAGCACCGGGCATTCCCCTGCTGCTCCTGATCGGTGCCGGCGGCGGCAATGTGCCAACGCGCACGCTGATCGACGATCGCATCTTCCGGGTGACCGCGCTCGCGCCGGAATTC
>DATJNS010000346.1:0-11026 GCA_035507915.1 Candidatus Sulfotelmatobacter sp. | reverse complement strand
CACGACCGCGAGCCCTATGTTCTGCTGGCCGACGGCGGTCATCGTCAGGACTCCGGCGTCGTCGGCGGCGCGCTCGGCCGGTTTGACGGCCGGCTCGGCGACGCGACGATCCGAGAGCGCGTGCCAGGCGAACGCCGCGGCGCCGACGAGCACGAGCACGCCGAGCAGCGCGCCCACGGCGCCGCGGCGACGGCTCGGCCTGGCGATCTCCAGGCCCGTCGGTCGTACGCTGTCGTCCACCCGTCCCCCTTGCGACGCCCCCGCGGGTCGCCCGCAGCCCTCCGCTAGGCCGGCGCCAAGCTCACGGCACCCTCGCCCGAGCCGTTCAGGCGGCCGACGCAGACCTGGTTGCGGCCACCGTTCTTGGCCGCGTAGAGCGCCTTGTCGACGCACTCGAGGAGCTGATCGACGGTCACGCCGCGCGCGTGGGTCGCCGCCCCGATGCTGACCGTGAAGCGGACGTCCTGGGTGCCGGCGGGCACCACGATCTTGCCGACCGCCTCACGGATGCGCTCGGCGGCCATCACGGCGCCGGGCTCGTCGGTGTGCGGCAGCATGACGACGAACTCCTCGCCGCCGAAGCGCGCGATCAGGTCGGTCGGCCGCAGGCATTTCCCGGCCGCGCCCGCCAGCGCCTTGATGGCCTCGTCGCCGACCGGATGGCCGTAGGTGTCGTTGATGCGTTTGAAATGGTCGATGTCGAGGATCAGGAGCGAGACGGTGGTGCCGTAACGCATGGCGCGCAGCCGCTCGCGCCCGAGTTGCTCCAGGAAATGCCGCCGGTTCAGGATGCCGGTCAGCGGATCGGTGGTCGCGATGCGGAAGAGTTGGCGCTCCGAGCTCGTGACCCGTGACATCAGCAGCCCGATGACGAGGATGACGACGACCGTGACGCCGCGATTGACCAGCATCGAGCTCACCGATTCGCCCGCAGGCTCCAGCACGGCGCCCAGCACGACGGTCGCGGTCGCCACGGCGACGATCAGCCATGTCGCCCAGTCGCGCCGGATCGGATAGGCCGCGGCGACGGCGATCGGCAGCAGGAAGCACTCGTTGAAGTCGGCGCTGGTGGCGACGTCGAGCCACAGCACCACGCCGCAGAAAACCAGAGCTGCAGCGAGCCATGTCAGCTCGCGGACAGGTAGCAAAATACCTCCCGCCATCGGCGACATGTAGGCCATCCTCCGCTGCCGAGCAACAAAATTTGTCGCTATCGACGCGACATGTTGCCTCACGCGTAGGCCCCGCCCCTTAAGGCAGTGTTAGCATCGCGAATACGGCGGCACGGCCGCCATCCAACCGGCCCGTGGCGCATGTCCTACACGGTGAAATGGATCCCGGCGGGCGAGTCCGTCGCGATCAAGAGCCCCCAGCGGTTTGTCCGTCCTGCCGAGGCCATCGAGTTTGCTTGTACGGCATTGGACTGGCACCCGGTCGACGTCTGGGTGGAGGACGATCTCGGCACCCGGATCGCGACGCGGCACGCCATCGAGGAGGCGCGTCGCGCGCGCGCAACCGGCGCGTCCGCGCCGACCCGCTCACCCGACGGACGCGGCACAAGACGCTAGTGCCGGCCGAAGCAGCGCCGGCGCCGGATGCCGCGCAGGATCTCGCGCACCGCGTTGTGCCCGGGCGCGCCCGTCACGCCGCCGCCCGGATGCGCGCCTCTGCCACACATGTAGAGGCCGGGCACGGGCGAGCGACAGCCTATCCGCTCCGTCAACGGACGCCGCGTTCGATGCATGTTGCATGACCGTGCGTGGGAGCTGTGGGGTCGCCCCCGACTTTATTGTTTGCACCCGACTTTATTGTTCAATTTCATCGAAGGGGCGTGCCCGTCAGGTCGGACGCGATTTCATATGAAGTGAACTGGCAGGATTAGCGTCCTCTCGACCCGCGATGGATTGAAGACGACAAAGGCTGTCAGAATGGCATCCTCCAAGTGGCGCGAAGCGACAGAAGAGGTGCCCGATGCCGAGCGAGCCCAAGCCCCAAACCTCAGCGATCAATGGCCGTCTCTGGGGTTCTCGCGCGCGTGACTGGGCGGATCTGCAGGAAGGGACCGCGCGGCCGGTGTACGAGGCGGTCCTCGCGCGCACTGGGGTCAGTGCAAGGACACGCTATCTCGACGTCGGGTGCGGCGCGGGCATGGCGGTCCAGCTCGCCGCGCAGCAGGGCGCGCTGGTTTCGGGTATCGATGCGGCGGAAGCGTTGCTCACGATCGCGCGCGAGCGCACGCCGTACGGTGACTTCCGGCTGGGCGACATTGAGAGCCTACCCTTCGCGGACGCAAGTTTCGATGTAGTAACGGGCTTCAACTCGTTCCAATATGCGGGCAATCCGATCGTGGCACTTGCCGAAGCGCGACGGGTAGCAAAGCCTGATGCGCGGATTGTGGTGATGACCTGGGCGCCACCGGACGGCATGCCGGCTGCGTCATTAGTCGCGGCGCTGCGACCTCTGATGCCGGCACCTCCGCCTGGAGCACCAGGCCCCTTCGCGCTCTCAGATGAGACGGCCCTCCGCAAGTTCGTCAAGGATGCGGGTCTCCAGCCGATCGATGTCTTCGATGTAGACAGTCCGTTCCGCTACCCGGATCTCGACACCGGAGTGCGAGCACTCAACTCCTCAGGGGTAGCAGCGCGTGCAATGGGCAATTCAAGCGAGCAAGCCGTCAGTCAAGCTCACCGCGAAGCACTGGCGCCATACCGGCAGCCCGATGGCACTTATCACATCGGCGCTAGCTTCCGATGTCTCTTGGCTCAGCCCTAAAGGCCACACACAAAGACAGGGTAACCTATGCGGTGTTGATCCGGGCGCGCCGCGGAGCGACCACCACGAGTCTGGCGCAGCGGCGTGCGTGGATCATTGCGCTGGGATTTGATCGAGGGTAGCGGCGGCTTTCCTGCGCAGCGAGTCGCCGCGCAGCTTGATGCGGTGGGCGGCGTGGATGATGCGGTCGAGGACGGCGTCGGCGATGGTGGGGTCGCCGATCAGGTCGTGCCAGCGGTCGACTGGGATCTGGCTGGCGATGATGGTTGCGCCGCGGCCGCAGCGGTCTTCGATAAAATCGTCGAGTCACAGCTAACGTTGCGGCAATATATTCGCGGGCGTTCGCAGGAGCGATGCCGACTATCGGCCCCAGGAGTCATGAAGCAATCTTGAAGCAATCCGTGCCCTTCCTCCTTCTATCAGTCTTGGTCGCGCCGTTGGCTTATGCCGCGCCCGATGAGGATAAGCTTGGCAAGCAGCACGGCTATCCGGTCGGAACCGCCGCCTCCTGGTATTTCGATGAGTCGGTGCGGGTTGGCTCGTTTACGCATCAGGCGGAAATCGCGGGCCTGTTTCACGGCAAGCCCAATCTGCTGCCGGCATCGTCGAAACCGATGCTGCTACCAAGGGCCGCGCGGGAGCTCGAGGTTCGCTGGAATGCGAAGGACGCGCGCGACCTGACACTGGATGATTATCTGGCCCGACAGCGCGTCATGGGCCTCATAGTCGTCAAGGACGGCGTGGTCCAGCTGGAGCGCTATCAATATGACCGCACCCCCGCCGATCGCTTCACGTCAAATTCGATGGCCAAGTCGATCGCCGCGCTCGCCGTCGGGATCGCACAACATGAGGGTTTCATTCAATCGTTGGATGATCCGGCAGAGCGCTATGCACCTCTGCTTCGAGGCACAGTTCTTGGACAGACGACTCTGCGCAACCTGCTCCGTATGGCGTCCGGTATCAAATATGTTCAGACCTACGACGGGTTGGGCGACACGGGTCGCTTCAGCAAGGCACTTGCCGCTGATGGCATCGAGGCGGCGGTGCGCACGATCACCGTCCGCGAAACCGAGCAGGGCACGCGATTTTACTATGCTAGTCCCCACTCGGTCGTCTTGGCGGCGGTCGTTCGCGGCGCGACCGGCATGAGCCTGAGCGCGTATTTGACGCCGCGACTTTGGCAGGCCATCGGTGCCGAAAACACCGCGGCGTGGTACGCGGATCGTACCGGCTTGGAGGTGGCTCTCGGGAACTTCAATGCCACGTTGCGCGACTATGCCCGGCTCGGCGTGGTGCTGGCGAACGACGGCGTACGACCGGACGATCCGGATCGGACGCCGATCATCCCGCGCGAGTTTCTGCTGGAGGCGACCGATGCAACGCTCGTACCGGAAGCGTTTCGTCCGAGAACGGCGACGCGCTATCTCGGCTACGGCTACCAGTTCTGGATATTCCCCGGCGAGCATCGCCGCTTTGCGATGCTCGGCGTGTATGGCCAGTCGATCTACGTCGACCCGGGTCTCAGGCTCGTCATGGTGCAGACCGGTGCCAATGCGACGGCAGAAGCCGACAAGACCAGCTTGTTCGCCGACCGCGATGCATTCTGGCGTGGTGTGGTTCGGCTTTATGGACCGTGGTAGGACGACGACCGATGTCCGCTTCTGGGGTTAGGAGCTGACATGACGAGGTCGCTTATCCACCCCGGCCCCTGGCCCCTATGTGCAACGCCGGACCGGCGCGCCGCGCTGGCCGCCGAGGCGTTCGAGGCCGCCCAGCTTGTCCACGGGTCGAACGCCGACCAGGCTATGGTCCGGCTCCCGCAGGGAGCCGTTCGAACTTGAAAAGCGTGCCCTGCGGAGGCTGACCCGCATCGCCGCTCCCAGACGCGCCCGATAGTGGAGTCGATCACCATGCTCGATCGCCGACGGTTTGTAATGCGCGGCATGGCAGCGACCCTCACCGCGGTTCTGGGCAATACGTCGACGGGCCATGCGCAACGGCGCGAGGCGGAGCCCGAGTTCATTGCGGCATTCGAACGCGCCGAGATCGAACGGCTCGCGAAAAGGTTCATCGCCCGGTACGAGGTGCCAGGTCTCGGCATCGCGTTCGCGCGGGACGGTCGCATCCTACACGAAGACGCGTTCGGCGTTGCCGATCCGATCGAGCGGACACCGCTCACGCCAGCCTACCGCTTTCGCATCGCCAGCATTTCCAAGCAGATTACATCGGTCACCATCTTCACGCTGATCGAGGCCGGTAGGCTGCGGCTCGACGACCGAGTGTTCGGAGCCGACGGTGTTCTCGGCAACGACTATGGGCCGGTGCCGACCGACTCGTACCTGGGCGATATCCGGATCGAGCACCTGCTCACTCATACGGTGGGCGCCTGGCCGAATGGCCCCACGGATCCAATGTTTCAGTCGCGGGAGATCGATCAGGCGACCTTGATCGCCACCACCCTGGAGACGCGCCCGCTGGTCAAGCCGCCCGGAGGCAGCTTCGCCTATTCCAATTTCGGCTACTGTCTGCTCGGTCGCGTCATAGAGAGACTTACAAAGCAGCCTTACGCAGCCTTCGTCCAAGAGAGCGTTCTGGCACGCGTCGGCGTGAGCGGCTTGGAGATCGGCGGCAGTGCGCTGGCCGACCGCAAGCCCCTCGAGGTTCGCTATCAGGCACGTAGCAAGGACGATCCCTATGCGTTCAACGTGCCGCGCATGGATTCGCATGGCGGCTGGATCGCACGACCCGCGGCGATCGCGCAGTTCGCCAGCGCGCTGGGCGGCGTTTCATCAATCCTGCGTCGCGACTCGATCGTGGTGATGACAACGCCATCGCAGGTCAACGAAAGCTATGCCAAAGGCTGGAGGATCAGTCGCAGCAAGAATTGGTGGCACACCGGCCATCTGCCGGGCACAACCGGGCTCCTGGTACGGGCCCATACGGGCCTGACCTGGTGCGTCCTGCTCAACACGCGGCATCGCGGCGATCAGCTCGACAAGGATCTCGACCGGCTGATGTGGGCCATGGTTCGCACCGTCCCGCGCTGGCGCGCCTGAGCGCTTCAAACGACCGATATTGAAGGATGGGATCTATGCGGTATCACGCACTCGCTCTGGTCACGGCGTTGATGGTCACGTCGGGTGCCTGGGGGGCAATCGGCGAGGGCCATTATGTCGGCAAGGTTCAAGGCAAATCGAAAGCCTATCGCGAGACATGCCCGGAGATCAGCGCGGACGTGACGGTCGCACGCAATGTGGTCACCGGAACCACGAAGCGGACGATTCAGCGTACCGGCAGCCGGACGGTCAGCGTTGACGAGCAACCGATCACCGGGAAGGTCGCATCCGGCGGCAAGGGGACGGTGAAGATCCTGGGCAAAAGCATGCCGGTGGATCTGTCCTCCGGACGGTTGGTGACCAAGTACGCGGGGACGTCCTGCGACTATGATTTCGACCTGGCACGGGAAAAGTAAACCGAGCACGTGAACGGAACGCCAATCTCAAAATCTCGCACGCTTGGTGATGGTCGGCGACGGGCGCGCCGCCCTGTGATCCCGTTCACCCGGCCGAACGCAAAACGATGGTAAAATCCGAGCAATAGGGAGAATGCGGCGTGATCGCTCGGGACGCGCCATCTGCGGGAGGGCTACCGATGGCATGCATGGGGTGGTTGCGTGGCGCTGGGCCTGGTTCGGAGGGCCGACGTGGTCGGGTCCTGCTTCTGGCGTTCCTCGTCGGTCTCGCCGGCGCGCCCGCCGTGGCTGCCGACGCGGATCCCGTGTCGAATGCGGCACTGGGCCGCCAGGTCGACGAGCTCAAACGCGCCGGTCGCTATGCCGAGGCGACGACCGTCGTCACCCAGGTCCTGGCGGAGCGCGAGAAGCGGCTCGGACCCGACCACCTCGACGTCGCCACCGCCCTTTCGTTCCTGGGCGACCTCCAGCAGATCCAAGGGCACTATGCGGAGTCCGAGCGCCTGCTGCGGCGCTGCCTGACGATCCGCGAGGCCCATCTCGGCCCGGACGATCCGGCAGTCGCGCGCGCCCTGTCTTTGCTCGGTTGGACCGTCCTCCAGCTCGGCCGTCACGCCGAGGCCGCAACCTTGGCGCAACGGAGCCTGGCGATCCGCGAGGCCAAGCTCGGAGCAAACGACCCCTCCGTGGTGTCGTCGCTCAACGTTCTCGCCACTGCGATACGCGGGCAGGGCCGGCTCGCCGAGGCCGAACCGCTCTATCGGCGCGCGCTCGCCATCCTCGAGGCGCGCCCCGGACCGGAGGGCATCCAGCTCGCCCGCATCCTCAACAATCTGGCCGTCCTCTACGCGCTGGCGGGGCGCCCCGCCGATGCCGAGGCCTACTACCGGCGCGCCATGACGGTGGAAGAGAAGCTGCTAGGGCCGGACAACACCGATTTGGCCAACACGCTCAACAATCTGGGATGGACACTGCGCCAGATCGGCCGGACCAAGGAGGCCGAGCCGCTGATCCAACGCGCGCTGGCGATCCGCGAGCGCGCGTTCGGACCAGAGAACCCGATGGTCGCCAAGACCATGACCAACCTCGCCGAGATCTACCGCCTGCAGCGGCGCTATGGCGACGCCGAACGGCTCTTGGAGCGCGCGCGGGCGATACAGTTGAAGCAGCTCGGTCCGGATCACCCCGTGCTGATGGATACCTACACCACCCTGGCGTTGATCTATGAAGCGCAGAAACACCCGCAGGAGGCGGAGGCTGCCTTCAAGCGGTCGATCGCGATCGGCGAGGCGGCCTACGGACCGACCGCATTCAACGTCATCACCGCGCGCGTCAACCTGGCGTACCTCTACGACGACGAGAAGCGCTACGACCTCGCGCTCGAGCAAAGCCGGCTGGCGACCGACGCCGCGGAGCGCCATCGCGAGTCGGAGGCCGAGCAACGCGGCACCGGGATCGAGTCGGAGCATGTGCGCTATCGCTGGTTCTTCTTTCAGCGCGTGTATCTGGCCCATCAACTGAGCGAGGCGGCGCCGGAGCAGAGGGCTGCGCTCGCCGCCGAATCATTCGAGACGGCACAGCTCGTCCATGCCTCGAAGACCGGCCAGGCGATCGCCGGCATGGCGGCGCGCTTCGCCGCAGGCAACGATGCGCTCGCCGGCGTGGTGCGCGAGCGCCAGGACCTCGTGGAGCGCTGGCAACGCCTCGACGGACGGATCGTCGAGGCGGCCAGCAAGCCACCCGCCGAGCGCGACGTCGCGGCCGAGAAAATCGCGCGCTTCGAGCAGGCATCGCTCGGCGACAAGCTCACGGCGCTCGAGGCGCGGATCGCCAAGGAGTTTCCCCAATATGCCGAGCTCAGCAGCCCGCGACCGGTCAAGCTCGCCGAGCTGCAGGCGATACTCGGCACCGACGAAGCGATGCTCGCCTATCTGTCGAGCGCGGATACGACGTGGCTCTGGGCGGTGCGACGCGACCGCGTCGCGTTCTACGAATTCCGAGTGAAGGGCGCGGCGCTTGCCAAGGAGGTCGGCGCGCTCCGGCAGCGGCTCGACCCGGCGCTCAATCCCGATCTCAAACCGTTCGACGTCAAGCGCGCGTACGCCCTGCACCAGATGATCCTGGCCCCTGCTGCCGCCGACATCGAGGGCGCCCGCCACGTCTTCATCGTGCCCGACGGTGCGCTGCAGAGCCTGCCGATCGGCGTGCTCGTGACCGAACCGCCGCCCGCCAAGCTCGACTATCGCAAGACCGCCTGGCTGGCGCGTCAGTACGCGACCACGACCTTGCCGTCGGTGTCGTCATTGCGGGCGCTGCGGGAATTCGCGCGCCGCCCGCACGCGCCGTTGCCGTTCCTCGGTATCGGCGATCCGGCGCTCGGCGGTGCCGCGGGGGAGACGCGGGGCGCGCATCCGGTCGCGTTCCTGCGCGGCGCGTTGGCGGACGTCGACGAGGTCCGCAAGCTGCCGCCGCTGCCCGAGACCGCCGACGAGCTGCGCGCGCTCGCCGAATCCCAGGGCGCCGGCGCCGACTCCCTCTATCTGCGCGACCGCGCCTCGGAAGCCGTGCTCAAGACCCTCAAGCTCGACCAATATCGCGTGCTCGCGTTCGCGACGCACGGGCTGGTTGCCGACGAGCTGCAGGATCAGTCCGAGCCGGCGCTGGTGCTGAGCCCGCCCAGCAAGCCGACGCGCGAGAACGACGGGCTTCTGACCGCCTCGGAGATCGCGCAGCTCAAGCTCAACGCCGACTGGGTGATCCTGTCCGCGTGCAACACCGCGTCGGGCGACGGCACGCCGGGCGCCGACCGGTTGTCGGGGCTCGCCAAGGCGTTCTTCTATGCCGGCAGCCGCGCGCTCCTGGTGTCGCACTGGCCGGTCGCCTCGCAGGCGGCGGTGCGCCTGACCACGGGCGCGCTCGACGCGCTCAAGCGTGAGCCGACGCTCGGCCGCGCCGAGGCGCTACGGCGCTCGCAGTTGGCGCTGCTCGACGACACATCCGTGCCATTCTCGCACCCGATGCTGTGGGCAC
Source organism: Candidatus Sulfotelmatobacter sp. (assembly GCA_035507915.1). GTDB lineage: Bacteria > Pseudomonadota > Alphaproteobacteria > Elsterales > Elsteraceae > JACQAI01. The sequence continues at coordinate 1,752 of DATJNS010000346.1, read as the reverse complement.
CCTTCGTGGTGGTCGGCGAGGGCGGCACCGAGCGCTAGTCTGCGGACGGCGCCACTGCCGCGCGCAAGGCACGCGCCAGCGCTGCCGGATCGGCGGCGCGCATCGGCTCGCCCATCACGACGAAGCCGATCGGGCCGGCCGCGATGCACGCGGGCGTGCTCGCCGTGCCGTTCCCGCCGAGCGCGATCACGGGAATGCTGACGCGCCGTGCGACGTCGGCGAGCGCAGCGGTGCCGAGCGCCGGGACCGTATTGCAGAGCGCTCGCGACTTAGTCCTGCATACCGGCTCGCTTAACATCGGGAACATGGAGGACGCGTGGGCGCAGCTCAAGAAGGCTGCAACCTCAACCTCGCCTGAGCAAAGTCCAGCGGCCTCTTAGCAGACCCGCTTTAGGTCAATAGCGACGTGTGCACCACATAATCTTAAGACTCGAGGCGCGGCTGCGCAACACGACCCTTACACGAGGGCGGCCGAGGTTTGATGCGGCAACGCCCCGACGATCCCAAGTATCAGCGGAGATCTACTGGATTTTGGGGCGATCGTCTGATCGCCCTTCCAGTCATACTGGAAAATATCGAAGACCCCGAGCGAGCCTTACTGGCATGAGGAACCCAGGGGGACTCCGCGTTCAGACTCGCTATACGCTTGAGCTGGCCCCTCCCCTGGTCAGGGAGTTTCGGCTTGGTGGTTGCGAGGACCCGCAGTCAACGCCACAATCACCGCGCGACGGACTTTCGTGCGGCGTGTTCGGCGTCCAGCAGCGTCCAGACTGGATCGAGGGCAACCATTGTCGCATCGCCGGTGACGTAGGTTTGCTTGAAGACGATCCCGCCCTGCGTGGAAAACCACACATCATAATCGCCTCAGCGCGCCGTTCTGCGCGAAGCTGCACCGGCTCGCTTGGCGATTGCGCCCCCCGGTGCGGTTGGCCGGCTCACCGGAAAGGTCTCACGCATGTAGGACGCCAGCATTGCGCAATACTCCGTTGCGAAACGCGGCAACGGACGCCGCTTGTCCCAGGAGATCGTCAAGGGCTCTCTGAGCGCGCGGCCCCGGAACATCAGCCCGACGATCCTTAGTCGGTAGCGGTGGCATTGCAGCTGCGCAGGCACGATCGCGACGCCGTGTCCTGCTTCGGCAAGTGCCAGTAACGTGTGCGGATTTCGGCTCTCGAACTTAATCACCGGTTTCAGGCCTGCCATTCGGCTCGCTGCATCGAACGCACGGCGGAAGCCGAATCCGCCATCCATCAGAAGAAGCGGATAGCCGGCAAGGCGCGCGACCTCGATCGTGCGGCGGGGACCGAGCGGCGTCGAAGGGTGACAAACCGCGAGCAGCTCCACCGAGCCAAGCGGGATACTGTCGAAGTGGCGTTCATCCAGCTTGACGGCATGCAACAGATTCTGGCCAAGGTGGATTTCTCCGCGCTCGAGCAGCGCCAGTATCTCGCTGCGGGTTCCCTCGGTTACCTGTACCTCCACTTTGGGAAAACGCTCCGCGTAGCGGTGCAGGAAGCCCGACAACACGCTCTCGATGTGTTGCGGCGAGCCGGCGACCTTCAAGACGCCAGCATCTCCGTGACGAAGCAGTTGGGCCTGTTCTGCGATCGCGCCTGCGCAATTGAGCAGGACACGGCAGCCAGCAATCAGTTGCGCGCCTTCGCCGGTCAGCAGAAGCCTCCGGCCCACCCGGTCGAAGAGCGATAACCCGAGCTCTTGCTCGAGTTCCATGATCTGCCGGGACAGGGCGGG
>DATJNS010000345.1:0-22732 GCA_035507915.1 Candidatus Sulfotelmatobacter sp. | reverse complement strand
GCCGCACGACCGCGGCGATCGACCCCCGCGTGGCGATCGGCCGCCGCATGACCGCGGCGATCGACCCCCGCGCGACCGCGACGCGCGCGGCAAGCGGCGCGGACCGAAGGACGGTCGCCGCGACGGGCGGCGCGACGACGGCGGGCCGCGCAAACCGCGCGAGCAGAAGCTGTACGCCGTCGAGGCGGTGGTCGATCGCGGCTTCGAGGACGTCGAGGTCGAGGTGCCGGTGACGCCGCCGGCGAGCGCGGCGCCGCCGGTCGAGGCGGCGGTCGAGGCCGCCGCGACGGCGGCCGCGACCGACCTCGCGCCGGCGCCGACCGAGGCGGCTCCCGACGCCGAAGCCGCGACCGACGGCGAGACCGAGACCGCGCCGCCGCCGGTCGAGACGCGCACCGAGATGCGGCGCGTCAGCTGGACCATCGTCAAGCGCACGCTCGCCGACCTGATCACCCGCAAGCCGACCTCGACGCTCTACGTGCTGAAGCGCGACGACGGCAGCGAGACCGAGTTCGCCAATCTCGCCGCCGCGCGCGAAGCCGTACACAAGACCATCGTGCACCCCGAGAAGCTGACGCTCTCGAAGGCCGAGCACGCCGCCACCAAGGGCGGCGGCGGCAAGGGCACGGTCACGAAGAAGTAGCGCGGCGCTCAGCGTCCGCCGGCGGCGCGATCGCGCGGCGCGCCGCCCGAGCCGGCATCGGTCGGCGCAGGGCCGCCGCTCAGGCGCGCCACCGTCGCGGGATCGAACGCGGCGCTTTCCGGCAGTCCGCTCGCGCGCTGGTAGCGGCGCAGCGCGTCGCGCGTCTGCGGTCCGAGCACGCCGTCGACCGGTCCGTCATAGAGATGACGCGCGTGCAGCTGAACCTGCGCCTGGCGAACGTCATCGCGCGACAGCACCGGACCGTCGGTCGACGCGTCCAGGAGCTGCGAGCGGATCGTCACGACGGCGCCAGCGGCGACGAGCGCCAAGCCCGCGACCAGGGTGATCCACAGCCGCGCCATGCGGCACCTCCGAACCCGTTGGCCCTGACGGACTCAACGACGCTCGGCGACGGGAGTCTCCCGCGTGGGGCGGTCCGGCGCGGCTACTCCGGCCGCTTCATGGTGAAGACGTCGTCCGGGCGCACCACGGCGTAGTCGTTGTAGCCGAGCCGCGCGATCGGGTGGAACCGCGTCATGTCGATCATGCCGTCCTTGATGATCGACCGGCTGATGTGCACGCCGACGACGCGGCCGAACACGGTGTTGTTGCCGGCGTCGGCCCGCGTCGAGGGCAGCTCGACGATCTGGTGCAGCACGCATTCGAGCGCGGCCGGCGCCGCGGCGACGCGCGGCGGCTTGACGAGGCGCGACGGCGCGGCCGCCAGCCCGGCGAGCCGCATCTCGTCGACGCCGTGCGCCGCGTCGATCGACGAGTGGTTCATCGCTTCGCGCAGCTCCCAGGTCGCCATGCTGCAGACGAACTCGCCGGTCTCGCGGATGTTGGCGAGCGTGTCCTTGGCGCCGCCGCTCTGGTGGCTGCCGTTGACGCACACGATGACCATCTGCGGCGCGTCGGCGACCGCGTTGAAGAACGAGAACGGCGCGAGGTTGACGACGCCGGCCTTGTCCAGCGTGCTGACCCAGCCGATCGGCCGCGGCGCCACCAGCGACTTGAACGGGTTGTGCTTGAGGCCGTGCGGCTGGTCGGTCGCGTAGAAATGCGTCTCGCCGTCTTCCGCGCGCGCGCGCGTCAACACGTCGTCAGCCACGGCTCCGCTCCTTGGTCAGTTGCTCGATCGCGTCGTCCCAGGCGTCCTGGGTGACGCGCACGTCGTCCGGCGTGTGGGCGAGCGAGACGTAGTATTTCTGCTCGCTCTTGAGGATGCCGCGCTCGCGCACCAGCGCGTTGAAGCGGCGCGTCAGCGCGGGGTCCGCGGTCAGCATGTCGCGGTAGTTGCGGATCGGCGCCGTGGTCGTGGTGAACACGACGTCGAAGCAGGGCGGCTCGCCGAGCACCTGGGCCGGGATGCCGGCGCGCTTCAGCTTCTCGTCGAGCGACTGCATGAGCGCGCGTCCGGTCTTGAAGATCGTCTCGTAGGCGCCCGGACGGTGCAGGATCTCGAGGCAGGCGAGCCCCGCCACCGCCGCCACCGGGTTGCCCGACAAGGTGCCGATCTGCTTGAGGAAGCCGTCGTCGCCGACCTTGGCCTGGTCGAAATGCGCCATGATCTCGGCCTTGCCGGCGATCGCGGCGAGCGGAAAGCCGCCGCCGATCACCTTGCCGAGCGAGCACAGATCGGGCGTCACGCCGTAATATTCCTGCGCGCCGCCATAGGCGAGCCGGAAGCCGGTCACCACCTCGTCGAAGATCAACGGGATGCCGTGCTCGGCGGTCAGCGTCCGCAAGTCGGCGAGGAAGCCCGGCGTCGGCGGAATGATGCGCTGGAACGGCTCGACGATCACGGCGGCGAGCGCGCTCTTGTGCTCGCGCACCAGCCCGGCGGTCGCGTCGATGTCGTTGAAGGGCGCGATCACCATCTCGTCGCGCACCGAGGCCGGGATGCCGGCCGAGTCGGGAATCGCGCGCGGCAGGTTGCCCGGTCGCTTGGGCGCCAGGCTCATCAGCGAGTAGTCGCTCATGCCGTGATAGCCGCCCTCGAACTTGAGGATCTTGTCGCGCTTGGTGTAGGCGCGCGCGGCGCGCATGGCGTAGAGATCGGCTTCGCTGCCGGTCGACACGAAACGTATCTGCTCGGCGCACGGCACCGCGGCGACGATCGCCTCGGCGAGCCGGATGCCGTGGCGGTTGTTGGCGAAGAAGGTGGTGCCGAGCGCAACCTGCGCCTGCACCGCCGCGGTCACCTCGGGATGCGCGTGGCCGACCAGCATGGGCCCCGAGCCGAGCAGGAAATCGACGTATTCGCGGCCGCTTTCGTCCCACACGCGGCTGCCGCGGCCCTCGCGTATCACCAGATCGCCCGGCATATTGCCGAAGCTGCCGGCCGGCAGCACGCGCTCGGCGGTCGCGATCAGGGCCTGCTCGGCCGGGCTGTGCAACGCTGTGTCCATCACGCCGTCTCCTCCGGCACGGCCTGGCTTGCTTGCCGGTTCCGCGCCCCACGCCGGCGAGTGTAGCGGACGTCTAGCGGAAGCGCACCCCGATGCCGTCGAGGTCGAGGCCGTCGAGCGCGGTCGTCCAGGTCTCGCCGGGCGCGATCGCGAGCGCGCGCGTGAGGGTGCCGGTGGTGACGATGTCGCCGGCGGCGAGCGGTGGATTCCCCGGATCGCGCGCCAGCAGCCCGACCAGGTGACGCAGCGCCGACAGCGGACCGTCGAGCACGTTCGCCGCCGCGCCGCGGTCGACGATCGTGCCGTCGCGCGCCAGCGTGATGGTGAAGCGTGCGAGGGAGTCGAGCCAGCGCGACCGTTCGCTGGCCGTGATCTCGCGCCGCGGTCCGAGCAGCAGCGCGCCGTGCAGGCCGCCGGCCGCGACCGTGTCGGCGGCCGCGAAGCGCCAGCCGGGAAACGGCGAGTGCACGATCTCGAAGCCGTGCGCGATCCAGTCGACGCAGGCCAGCAGCTGGGCCTCGTCCATGTCTTGTGTCGGCGCGCGCGCCAGGCCGACGGCGATCTCGGGCTCGATCTTGGGCTCGGCCAGGTGGCCGAGCGCGCAGGCGCCGCCGCGTGCCGCGAGCTCGCTCACGGTGGTGTCGTACATGTCGCCCCAGATCGGCGTCGAGACGCCGTACTCGGTCCAGATCGTCCGGTTGGTGAAGCCGATCTTGCGCCCGACCGGCCGCTCGCCGCGCGCCTGGCGCAGCCGGCGCAGCGTCGCGGCAACCCGATAGGCGGCGTCGAGATCGAGCCCGGGACAGCGCGCCGCGAACGGCGTCAGTCGTGCGCCGGTGTCGAACGCCGCCAGCGCCTCGGTTGCGATCGCCGCGATCTCGGTCTCCGTCATGCCGGCAGCCTCGACCAGGACGCGCCGCCTGTCGAGCCGGTCCAGCGAGCGCAGCCCTCTTGTGCTGGGGCGTTCGGTCTGCGACACCGGTGGCATGAACCCGCCGACGGCCCCGTCCCTGACATCTCGCGCGCCCGGCCGCGCCGACCCGGGGAGGCCTGCATCCCGCCTGAAAATGGAGGGCGCGGCGCCGCGGTTTCCGCTTTCCGAGGCGCGCGATGGCTGAGTTCGATCTCGTGATCCGCGGCGGCCAGGTCGCCACCGCCGCCGACCTGTTCACCGCCGATATCGGCGTCAAGGCCGGGCGCATCGCCGCGCTCGGTGACGACCTCGCCAAGGGCGAGGACGAGATCGACGCGCGCGGCAAGCTCGTCACGCCGGGCGGCATCGATGCGCATTGCCACATCGACCAGAAGTCGTCGTTCGGCGTGCCCGGCGCCGACGACTTCTTCACCGGCACGCGCTCGGCGGCGTGCGGCGGCACGACGACCGTGCTGTCGTTCGCCGCGCAGCACAAGGGCATGTCGCTGCGCCAGGTCGTCAAGGACTACCACGCGCTCGCGACGCCGAAGGCGGTGATCGACTACGGCTTCCACCTCATCATCTCGGATCCGACCGAGCAGGTGCTGGGCCAGGAGCTGCCGGCGCTGATCAAGGACGGCTACTCGTCGTTCAAGATCTACATGACCTACGATCTCCTGAAGCTGAACGACCGCGAGATCCTCGACGTGTTCTCGCTGGCGCGCCGCGAGGGCGCGTTCGTCATGGTCCACGCCGAGAACCACGACACCATCGCGTGGTTGAGCCAGAAGCTGCTCGAACGCGGCCACACGGCGCCCAAGTTCCACGAGGTGTCGCGGCCGCAGCCGGTCGAGCGCGAGGCGACCCATCGCGCCATCACGTTCGCGGAGCTGGTCGACGTGCCGATCCTGATCGTGCACGTCTCGGGGCGCGAGGCGATCGACCAGATCCGCTGGGCGCAGAGCCGCGGTCTCAAGATCTTCGCCGAGACCTGCCCGCAATACCTCTTCCTGTCGGCCGAGGATCTCGATCAGCCGGGCTTCGAGGGCGCCAAGTGCATGTGCAGCCCGCCGCCGCGCGAGAAGGCGAACCAGCCGCACGTGTGGCGCGGGCTCGCGACCGACGTGCTCAACATCATCTCGTCCGATCACGCGCCCTATCGCTACGACGACGCCGAGAACGGCAAGCTGCGCGGCCTCAAGGAGGGCTTCAAGAAGGTGCCGAACGGCGTGCCCGGCCTCGAGGTGCGGTTGCCGCTGCTGTTCTCCGAGGGCGTCGGCAAGGGCCGCATCGACATCCACCGGTTCGTCGCGATCACGGCGACCACGCCCGCCAAGCTCTACGGCCTCGCGCCGCGCAAGGGCTCGGTCGCGGTCGGCGCCGACGCCGACCTCGTCGTGTGGGATCCCGACAAGCGGGTCACGATCACGCAGTCGCTGCTCCACGACGCGATGGACTACACGCCCTACGAGGGCATCGAGGTCACGGGCTGGCCCGAGATCACGCTGAGCCGCGGCGAAGCGGTGTGGCGCGACGGCAGGTTCCTGGGCACGCCCGGGCGCGGCCAGTTCCTGCCGCGCGCGCTCTCGCCGATGGTCAAGCCGCGCGGCCAGTTCTGGAGCGGCTTCGATCCGAACACCGGCTCCTACAAGGGATAAGGCATCATGAGTGCGGTCCCGGTTTCCTCGTCCGTCAGCCTCGGCCTTGTGCCGAGGATCCACGCCTTCTTTCACGACACTGCGAGAAAGGCGTGGATGATCGGGACAAGCCCGAGCATGACGGGATGGGAAGTGCGGAAGCCTGGAGACGTCCCATGAGCCAGATCCTGGTCATCAATCCGAACTCGACCGACGCCGTCACGCGCAGCATGGACGCGGCGCTCGAGCCCCTGCGCCTGCCGGACGGGCCGCAGATCAGGAGCGTCACCCTCGCCGAGGGGCCGCCGGGCATCCAGAGCCAGCGCGACGTCGATTTCGTGGTGCCGCATCTCTGCCGGCGCATCGCCGCCGACAACGAGTCGGACGCCTTCGTGATCGCGTGCTTCTCCGATCCCGGTCTCCACGCGGCGCGCGAGACGACGGCGCGCCCGGTGCTCGGCATCTCGGAGGTCGGCATGACGACCGCGCTCAATCTCGGCCAGCGCGTCGGCGTGATCGCGGTGCTCAAGCAGTCGATCCCGCGCCACACGCGCTATTTCCGCGCCATGGGGATCGCCGAGCGGGTCGCCGGCGAGGTCGCGGTCGATCTGCCGGTGGTCGAGCTGTCGGACGAGACCAAGACGCGCGGCCGCATGCTGGCGGTCGGGCGCGCGCTCAAGGACGATCACGGTGCCGACGTTCTCGTGATGGGGTGCGCCGGCATGGCGCGCTACCGCGCGCCGCTCGAGGACGCGCTCGGCATTCCGGTGATCGATCCGACGCAGGCGGCGGTCGGCATGGCGCTGTCCCTGGTGCGCCTCGGCCTCAAGCCGCGCGCGCCGGCCTGAGCATCCCGTCGCGCGGGCGCGCGCCCGATGCCGCTCGACGACGTCCTGCGCGCGCTCCTGTTCGACGGCGCCGCGCCGCGCTTCGCCGGCGTGCGCCTGATCTCCGACGTGCACGGCCAAGCCGACGCGTTCGGCGCCGCGGTCGACGACGCCGCGCGCCGCCGCCTCGCGGTGGTCCAGCTCGGCGACCTGATCGACCGCGGACCGTCGAGCGACGGCGCCGTGCGCATCGCGCTCGAGCTGATCGCGGCGCGCCGCGGCCTGTTCGTGGTCGGCAACCACGACGACAAGCTGCGTCGCGCGGTCAAGGGCAACCCGGTGCGCATGGGCGCCAACCTCAGACGCTCGCTGGAGCAGCTCACCCGGGCTGGGCTCGCCGAGCGCTTCGCCGACGCGGTGGCGGCGGCGCCCGTGTGGCTGCGTTGCGGTGGCGCCGTGTTCGTCCATGGCGCGTTCGGTCCCGGCATGCTCGACGCGCCGTCGCCCGCGCATTACGGCCATGCCAGCGCCGACAAGCAGCCGCTCGTCCATCTGGCGCTCTACGGCGAGACGACCGGCGCGGTCGATGCCGCCGGCGAGCCGACGCGCACCTACGGCTGGGTCGACACGATCCCCGCCGGCATCACGGTCTACATCGCGCACGACATCGTGAATCCGGGCCGGGTCACGATGCTGGAGGGCAAAGCAGGCGGGCGCGCGATCTGCCTCGACACCGGCGCCTGGCTCGAGGGCCGGGTGAGCTGGCTCGACCTCGACGCTGCCGCGCTCGGCCTCGCGGGCGGCGGTGCCTGACGGGGCGGCGGCCTGCCGCTCACTCGACCGTGTTGGCGAGCCGCTCGCGCGTGCGCTCCAGGCTCTCGACCAGCTCGGCGCCGATCGCGCCGCCGCTGCCCTTGATGCGCTCGCGGATGACCGCCGTGATGCCGTCGATGTGCGCGCGCACGAACTCGAGCAGCTTGTCGGACACCTTCTCGATCTTGACCGTGCAGTCGAACAGCGAGTTGCCGAACACCGTGATCAGCGGGTAGCCGAACGTCGTGCCCTGGCCGCGCAGGTCGTGCGAGATGCGGTTGATCTGCGCCACCATGGCGACGCGCGCGCGGTCGTCGGCCATCGCCTTGTCGTAGGCGTCGCTCAGCTGCTTGACCGTGCCGCGCACCCAGTCGGAATAGTCGCCCTCCATGCGGTCGAGCTGCTGCTCGGCGGCCTTGAGGAGCTCGGGATCGATCGTCATGGGGCCGCCCTTGCCGAGACCCATCACCTTCTCGCGCAGCCGGTTCGGCAGGTTGAAGACGAAGGTCTTGATGCGGGGATCCGGCTTCTTGAGCTTGGAGGTGCTGTAGACGACCTCCTGCTCCTCCGGCTTGATGACGCGCCGCTCGCCTTCGCGCGGCGGCCGCTTCTGGCGCCGGCGGTCGGGGCCGAAATAGGCGCTGCAATAGATGAACGGCCGCGGCGTATCGATCAGCGCCGAGATGTGGTCGGCCACCGACTTCACCGAGAACGGCTTGGCGAGGAATTCGGTCGTGCCCATGTCGCGTGCCTCGCGCACCACTTCGCTGTCGGCGACGCCGCTGATCATGATGAACGGAATGAAGCGGTCGGGGCTGTCGTCGTGCTGGCGGCTCCAGCGCAGCAGCATGGTGCCGTTGATCGGCGACATCAGATAGTCGGACAGGATGATGTCGAAGCCGAGCACTTGGGCCGCCGTCTTGTGCTTGGCGGCCTGGCGCAGCATGCCGATCGCATCGGCGCCGTCGGCGGCGGTGACGACGCGCCCGACCTTCATCGCGCGCAGGATCTCGGCGATCATGTTGCGCGCGAAGCCGTTGTCCTCGACGACCAGAATCGTGAGCCGATCGAGCCCCACCCGCGAGCTCCTCCGTCGCGTTGCGCGTCGGCCGTCCGCGCCAGCGGCCGGAGGCCATTCCGGGTCCTGATATACCGAGCCGGACGGCCCGTTGCGACCCCAAAGATCGGACGCTATAGTGCCGCGCCGTTGGCGCCGCACAAGGGCTTCGCAAGCGCGGCTCGCGTCGCAGAAGCGGTGTCCGGCGGCTCTGCCGCCGCTTCAGGGAAATGCACCCGTGTCCATCGCCGACGATCTCGCCGGCTCGTTCATCGAGGATCTTGCGGTCGGCCAGAGCGCGGTCTACGCCAAGACCGTGACCGAGGCGGACATCGTGCTGTTCGCCGGCATCTCCGGCGACACCAACCCCGTGCATCTCGTCGAGACCTTCGCGGCCGGCACGATATTCAAGGGCCGCATCGCCCACGGCATGCTGTCGGCCGGCTTCATCTCGACCGTGCTCGGCACCAAGCTGCCGGGGCCCGGCGCCATCTATCTCAGCCAGTCGCTCAAATTCAAGGCACCGGTGCGCGCCGGCGACACGGTCGTGGCGCGCGCCACCGTGACGGCGATCGTGCCCGACAAGCGGCGCGTCACCTTGGCGACCACCTGCCAGGTCGGCGACACGGTGGTGATCGACGGCGAAGCCGTCGTGATGGTCCCGTCGCGCGGCGGCTGAGGACCGGCGTCGGCCTGCGATCCCCTTTGGCGTCCCCCCCTTTGGCGTCTCCCGTGCGCGTCATCCGTCATCCTCGCGACCTGCCGGCAAGCCTGCGCGGCGGCGCGCTGGCGATCGGCAATTTCGACGGCGTGCATCGCGGTCATCGCGCCGTGGTCGCCGAGGCCGGTCGAATCGCCGCGGCGCACGGCGCGCCGGCGCTCGTCGTGACGTTCGAGCCGCATCCGCGCGCCGTGTTCCGGCCCGACGATCCGGCGTTCCGCCTGACGCCGCGGCGCGCCAAGTTCGAGCTGTTCGGCGCGCTCGGCGTCGCCGCCACCGTGGTGTTCCGCTTCGATCGGCGCTTCGCGGCGATCGAGGCGCCGGACTTCGTGCGCGACGTGCTGTTCGCCGGCCTCGGCGCGCGCCACATCGTGATCGGCCGAGACTTCCATTTCGGACGCGGGCGCGCCGGCACCGCGGAGCTCCTGCGCGAGCTCGGGCAAGCGGCCGGCGTCGCGGTGACGGCGGTGGCGCCGGTGATCGACGAGGCCGGCCAGCCTTATTCGTCGTCGCGCGCCCGCGAGCTCCTGCGCGCCGGTCAGCCGGAGGACGCCGCGCAGATCCTCGGCCGGCCGTTCGCGATCGCCGGCCACGTGCGCCACGGCGATCATCGCGGCCGGCTGCTCGGCTTTCCGACCGCCAATCTCGCGCTCGGCGACCATCTGCGGCCGCGCGCCGGCGTCTACGCCGTGGCGGCGCGGCTCGGCGACGGCGCGGCGCTCACCGGGGTCGCCAATCTGGGCGAGCGGCCGACCGTGGCCGGGCGCGACTTCCGCCTCGAGGTGCATTTGTTCGACTTTTCCGGCGACCTCTACGGCAAGCGCCTCGATGTCGCGCTGCTCCATTTCATCCGTCCCGAGCAGCGCTTCCCCGATCTCGACGCGCTGAAACGCCAGATCGCCGCGGACGGCGTACGGGCCCGCGCGCTGCTGGGTGTGGGCGCGCCATGACCCGGCGCACCAATCTGGTGCTCGGCCTGGCGCTCGCCGTGCTCGTGGTCGTGCTCGACCAGACCTCCAAGGCCTGGATGATGGCGCTGCTCGATCCGCCGCGCATGATCGCGCTGACCGGGTTCTTCGACCTGGTTCCGGTTTGGAACCGCGGCGTCAGCTTCGGCATCCTGGCGACCCATGACGGCTCGACCGCGTGGTTCCTGAGCGGGTTGGCGGTGGCGGTCGCGATCGGGCTGATCGTCTGGCTCGGCCGGGCCGAGCGGCGGCTGCTGGCGCTCGGCCTCGGGCTGGTGGTGGGCGGCGCGCTCGGCAACGTGGTCGACCGCGGGCGGTACGGCGCGGTCTTCGACTTCCTTGATTTTCATGCGGCAGGTTGGCATTTCCCGGCCTTCAACCTGGCCGACTCGGCGATCACGCTCGGCGTCGGGCTCCTGCTCCTGGACGGGTTGGTCAGCGGACGCCCAGCTGGACCTGCGCGCTTGTGAGCCATGCCACATACGGATTTTCGGTGTATCATGCGGACTCAAGAAAGATGACGGATGGCTTGGCGAGGAGGCGGGTGAACGCGCGACGGACGATCTTTGGTCGCAGCGCGGCCGCGGCGTGCGGTCTCGCGATCGCGGCGCTGCTGGCAGGCTGCGACAGCGGCGACCTGCGGCGCAGCCTCGGTCTCGATTCGCGCGGTCCCGACGAGTTCCGCGTGGTCAGCCGGGCACCGCTCGACGTGCCGCCCGATTTCGGCCTGAGGCCGCCCGATCCGGGGGCCGCCCGGCCCAACGAGCTGCCGGTGCGCGAGCAGGCCAAGGAGACCGTGTTCGGCGCCGCGACGCCGGAGTCCAAGCTGATTGCCGGGCGCACGCCCGGCGAGTCGGCGCTGCTCAGTCAGGCCGGCGCGGTCGGCGTCGACAACTCGATCCGCGAGACCGTCAACCGCGAGAGCGCACAACTCGCCAACGCCGATCGCAGCCTGACCGACCGGCTGATCTTCTGGCAAAACACGCCGCCGCCCGGCACCGTGGTCGATGCCGCCGCCGAGCAGCAGCGGTTGCGCGAGAACGCGGCGCTCGGCAAGCCTGCGACCGAAGGCGAGACGCCGATCATCCAGCGCAAGCGCCAGGGTTGGCTCGAAGGGATCTTCTAGCCGCTCGCCTGCGTATCACGGAGAGGCGCGACGCCGCCGGGCCCGACGCCCCCGGTGGACCCCTGAAACCAGTTTTGCGCGAGGCCGCCATGCGACGCCGACGCCTGCTTTCCCTCGTCGTCGTGTGGACGGCGCTTGCGGCATTCGCGCCGCCCGTCCGCGCCAAGGTGTTCAACCCGACCACCTTCAAGCTCGCCAACGGGCTCGAGGTCGTGGTCATCACCAACATGCGCGCGCCGATCGTCACCCAGATGGTGTGGTACCACGCGGGCTCGGCCGACGAGCAGCGCGGCAAGTCCGGCGTCGCGCACTACCTCGAGCACCTGATGTTCAAGGGAACCGACCGGGTGAAGCCGGGCGAGTTCAGCCGAATCATCGCGCGCAACGGCGGCCGCGACAACGCGTTCACCACCCACGACTACACGTGCTACTACCAGAACGTCGCGGCCGACCGCCTGCCGCTGGTGATGCGGCTCGAAGCCGATCGCATGGCCAACCTCCGGCTCACCGATGCGGTCGCCCGGCCCGAGCTCGACGTCGTGCTCGAGGAACGGCGCATGCGCACCGACAACGACCCGTCGGCCAAGCTCTACGAGCAGGCCGAGGCGTCCCTGTTCGTGCATCACCCATACGGCATCCCCATCATCGGCTGGGAGAACGAGATCCGCGGCCTCGACTACCGGGACGCGCTGGCGTTCTACCGAACCTGGTATGCGCCCAACAACGCGACCCTGGTGATCGCCGGCGCGGTCACCGCGAAGGACGTGCGGCCGCTCGCCGAGAAATATTACGGGCCGATCCCGCGCCGGTCGGTGCCCGCGCGCGTGCGCGTCGTCGAGCCGCCGCACGTCGCGTCGGTCAAGCTCGAGATGACGAGCGACCGCGTGCGCGAGCCGTCGTGGTCGCGCCGCTACGTGGCGCCGAGCTATCACGCGGGGGACACCGCGCTCGCCTACCCGCTCCAGGTGCTCGCCGAGGTGCTCGGCGACGGCGAGACCAGCCGCCTCAACCGCAGCCTCGTGGTCGACCAGCAGATCGCCGCCTCGGCCGGCGCCGACTACGAGGCGACCCGGCTCGACCTCGGCAGCTTCGTGATCTACGCGAGCCCGCGGCCGGGCGGCGACATCGGCGCGCTCGAGCGCGCGGTCGAGGCCGAGGTCAAGCGCGTGCGCGACGACGGCGTCACCGACGACGAGGTCGCGCGCGCCAAGCTCAGGCTCCAGGCGGCGACGATCTACGCGCTCGACTCGCTGAGCACGGGCGCGCGCACGCTCGGCGCCGCGTTGTCGACCGGCGGCACGGTCGACGAGGTGGAGGCGTGGCCCGATCGCATCGGCGCGGTGACCGCCGAGCAGGTCAGGGACGCGGCGCGCGCCGTGCTCAAGGACGACATCGCGGTGACGTCGGTTCTCAAGCCGGCGCGGACCTCGTGATGCGCCGGTGGCTCGCGACCGTCGCGCTGTGCGCCGCGCTGCTCCTGCTCGCGCCGCCCGCGCGCGCGGTCCAGATCCAGCGCGTCGCCAGCCCCGGCGGCATCGAAGCATGGCTGGTCGAGGACCACAGCGTGCCGCTGGTGTCGTTCGAGTTCGTGTTCCGCAGCGGCGCGGCGATCGATCCCGACGGCAAGGAAGGCCTGTCGCGCCTCGGCGCCTCGCTGCTCGACGAGGCGGCGGGCGATCTGCCGAACCAGGCGTTCCAGCGCCGCCTGGAGGATCTGGTGTCCGAGCTCGACTTCAACGCCACGCTCGACGCGGTCTCGGGGCGCCTCAAGACGTTGACCCAGAACCTGGCGCCGTCGGCCGAGCTTCTGCGCCTGGCGCTCACCGCGCCGCGGTTCGACCCGGACGACGTCGAGCGCATGCGCACCGATCTGCTGGTGAGCCTGGCGCGCGAGGCCGAGGAGCCGCACGCGATGGCGCAGCGCGCGTGGTTTCGCGCGGCGTTTCCCGATCATCCGTATGGACGGGGCAGCCGCGGCACGCCGGCCGGCCTCGCCGCCGTCACGGTCGACGATCTCAAGGCGTGGGCGCACGAGCACCTGACGCGCGACCTGCTGGTGATCGGCGTCGCCGGCGACATCTCGGCCGACCAGCTGGCGCCCCTGCTCGACAAGGTGTTCGGCGGGCTGCCTGCGACCGCGGCGCGCCCAAGCGTGCCCGACGTCGCGCCGGCCGATCCGGGTGCCCTGATGCAGATCGACCGCAAGCTGCCGCAGAGCGTGGTGCTGTTCGGCAAGGCCGGCATCAAGCGCGGCGATCCCGACTACTACGCCGCCTTCGTCCTCAACCACATCCTGGGCGGCGGCGGCTTCAGCTCGCGGCTGGTCGACCAGGTGCGCGAGAAGCGCGGGCTCGCCTACTCGGTGTCGAGCTCGCTCGCGATCTTCGACCATGCCGCCCTGATGCAGGCCCAGACCGCGACCAAGAACGCGTCGGTCGAGGAGGCCGTCAAGCTGGTGCGCGCCGAGTGGAAGCGCTTGGCCGAGAAGGGGCCGACCCTCGAGGAGCTCGCCGACGCCAAGACCTACCTGACCGGCTCGTTCCCGCTCCAGCTTGATTCGACCGGGCGGATCGCCCAGATCCTGGTGGCGCTCCAGATCGACCATCTCGGCATCGACTACCTCGACCGCCGCAATGCGTTACTGGAGAGCGTGACGCTCGAACAGGCGCAACGGGTCGCCCAGCGCCTGTTCGATCCGCGTCCGCTGTCCATCGTCGTCGTCGGCCCGCCCGGCGAGCTGAAGACGACGCGTCCCGCGCCCAGCGGCGGCTGACGCCGCGGGGCGCCGCCCTGCCGAGAGAGGTCCCGCATGCCTTATCAGCATCGGATCGATCGCTGCCTGGCCGAGCGCCCCGGAGCCGACGGCACCGGAATCGCGCCGGCCGCGGTCGCCGCGCTCCAGCGTCGCACCCAGGCCGGCATCGACGCGCTCGCCGCGGCCAAGCGCGACGACGCGCTGCCGCTCCTCAACCTGCCCGAGCGAACCGACGATTTGGAGCGCTTGACCGAGCTGGCGCGCGACTTCCGCGACCGCTTCGACGACGTGATCGTGCTCGGCACTGGCGGGTCGAGCCTCGGCGCCAAGACGCTGCTGGCGCTCGCCGATCGCGGCTTCGGCCCGGCGCCCGGCGCGCCGCGCCTGCACCTGATGGACAATGTCGATCCGGTGACGTTCGCCGATCTCGAGGCCGCCACCGATCCGACGCGCACCGGCCTGATCGTGATCTCGAAATCGGGCTCGACCGCCGAGACGCTGCTGCAATTCATGACCTTGTGGCCGCGCCTTGAAGGCGCCCTCGGGCGAGCGGGCGCGGCGCGCGCCGTCGTCGCGATCACCGAGCCGGCGGACAATCCGCTGCGCCGGCTGGCCGGGCGCATCGGCGCCGTCGTGCTCGATCACGATCCCAAGATCGGCGGGCGCTACGCGGTGCTGTCGCTGGTCGGCCTGCTGCCGGCGCTGATCGGCGGTCTCGATGCCGCCGCGGTGCGCCGCGGCGCCGCCGCCGTCTGGCGCGCGCTGATCGCGCAGGGTCCCGACTCGCCGCCCGCGGTCGGCGCGGCGCTCGCGGTCGCCGCCGCCGAGGCCGGCCTCAACCAGACCGTGCTGATGCCGTATGTCGACCGGCTCGGCTGGTTCGGCTTCTGGTTCCGTCAGCTGTGGGCCGAGAGCCTCGGCAAGCAGGGCCGCGGCACCACGCCGATTCGCGCGCTCGGCACGGTCGATCAGCACAGTCAGCTGCAGCTCTATCTCGGCGGCCCGCGCGACAAGCTCTTCACCTTGATCACGGCGCCGAGCGCCGGCGTCGGCCGCGTCGTCGCGCGCGCCGCGATCGACGATCCCGCGCTCGCCTATCTCGCCGACCACAGTCTCGGCGACCTGCTCGACGCCGAGGCGCGCGCGACCTACGAGACCTTGGCGCGCAACCGTCGGCCGGTGCGGCTGGTCGCGCTCGAGCGGCTCGACGAGGAGGCCCTCGGCGAGCTATTCATGCACTTCATGCTCGAGACCATGCTTGCGGCGCATCTCATCGGCGTCGATCCGTTCGACCAGCCGGCGGTCGAGGAAGGCAAGGTCTTGGCCCGCAAGTATCTCGCCGGCGAAGGCTGACGCCCGCGTGGCTGCGATCCGGCTGCTGCCGTCGACCCTGGTCAACCGAATCGCCGCCGGCGAGGTGATCGAGCGGCCGGCCGCCGCGGTCAAGGAGCTGATCGAGAACAGCATCGACGCCGGCGCCACCCGAATCGAGGTGCTGCTGCATGACGGCGGCAAGAGCCTGATCCAGGTGACCGACGACGGCGCCGGCATGACGCCGGACGAGCTCGCGCTCGCGGTCGAGCGTCACGCCACCTCGAAGCTGCCGACCGACGACCTGCTGGCGATCGCCACCTTGGGATTCCGCGGCGAGGCGCTGCCGTCGATCGGCGCGGTCAGCCGCCTCGCGATCACGAGCCGCCGTGCCGGTGCGGATTCGGCGTGGCGCATCGAGGTCGAGGGCGGGGTGCGGCACGATCCGGCGCCCGCCAGCCTCGGGCGCGGCACGCGCGTCGAGGTGCGCGATCTGTTCTACGCCACGCCGGCGCGGCTCAACTTCCTGAAGTCGACGCGCGCCGAGCTCGACGCCGCGGTCGACGTGGTCGAGCGCCTGGCGATGGCGCACCCGGCGATCGGCTTCACCCTGTCGGACGGCGCGCGCACGCCCGTCAAGCTGCCGCCGATCGAGACCGACGACGGCCTGCTGAAGCGCCTCGGCGCCGTGCTCGGCAAGGAGTTCGGCGCCAATGCGCTCAAGATCTTCGCCGAGCGCGAGTCGGTCGTGCTCGCCGGCTATGCCGCGCTGCCGACGCTCAACCGCGCGACCGCCGCGGCGCAGTATCTGTTCGTCAACGGCCGGCCGGTGCGCGACAAGCTCCTGATCGGCGCGGTGCGCGGCGCCTACGCGGATTTCCTCAGCCACGACCGTCACGCCATGGTCGCGCTGTTCCTCGACCTGCCGACCAGCGAGGTCGACGTCAACGTGCATCCCGCCAAGACCGAGGTGCGTTTCCGCGAGGCCGGGCTGGTGCGCGGCCTGATCGTCGGCGCGCTCAAGCACGCCATGGCCGAGGCCGGTCATCGCGCCTCGACCACGGTCGGCGCCGCCGCGCTCGGCGCGTTCCGCCCGGGCGAGCCGCTCGCGAACGCGGCCGGCGGTTGGCGGCCGGCGCAGGGATCGTTCGCGCCGACGCATCCATCGCGCGGCATGGCCGAGGCTGCCGCGTCGTTCCAGGCACCGCTGCCGGCCGGCGAAAGCGGCGGCGGCGTTGCGTTCGCCCAGCCGTCGGCGCCGGCGCCGGGCGAGCTCGCCGAACAGGCCGACGCCTGGCCGCTCGGCGCGGCGCGCGCCCAGCTGCACGGCACCTACATCGTCGCGCAGACCGGCGACGGCATCGTGATCGTCGACCAGCACGCCGCGCACGAGCGGCTGGTCTACGAGCGCCTGAAGGCCGCGCTCGCCGAGAGCGGTCTCAAGCGCCAGGTGCTCCTGATGCCCGAGGTCGTCGAGCTCGCGGAGAGCGCGGTCGCGCGGCTCGCGCAGCACGCGCCGGCGCTCGCCAATCTCGGCCTGGTGCTCGAGGCGTTCGGCCCCGGCGCCGTCGTGGTGCGCGAGACGCCCGCGATGCTGGGCGCGGTCGACGTGCAGGGACTGGTGCGCGATCTCGCCGACGAGATCGTCGAGCTCGGCGAAGGCCGCAGCCTGGCCGAGCGGCTGGCCGAGGTCGCGTCGACCATGGCGTGCCACGGCAGCGTGCGCGCCGGCCGGCGCCTGAGCCCGCCCGAGATGAACGCGCTGCTGCGCGAGATGGAGGCGACGCCGCACAGCGGCCAGTGCAACCACGGCCGCCCGACCTACGTCGAGCTCAAGCTCGGGGACATCGAGCGCCTGTTCGGCCGGCGCTAACCCGCAGCGGTCCAGCGACATCAACCGCCGCTGGCGCTGTCGCGTCGGATCGGCGACACCGGTGATTGGACGCCCATCGATCGCGGTCGATGAATGGCGTCGGGACCGCTGGGAGCGGTCAGCCGTCGAGCGTGATCCCGAAGGTCTTGGCGAAACCGTCGCGGCCCTTGGGCGGGATCGCGACCGCGCGGCTGTCGCGCACGCGGCCGATCCAGCCGAGCGCGAAGCAGCGCGCCGCCAGCGCCGCGCCGACCGCGCCGGCGAGATGCGGCCGGCGCTCGCTCCAGTCGAGGCACGGCCGGCAGAACGTGCGCTTGCGCGGCGTGAGCGTGCCGACGTCGATACCGAATTCTGCCAGGAAGGCTTCGCCCGCCGGCGTCACCTCGCCGCCGTCGTCGCTCAGCACCACCTGGTCGCGCGCCGTCAGCGCGTCGGCGAGCGCGACGCCGAGCCGGCCGGCCAGGTGGTCGTAGCAGGTGCGCGCGGTGCGCAGTGCGTCGTCGCCGCGCCAGCGCGGTCGGTAGCGCGGCGGCCCGTCGGCCGCGACCGCCATGATGCCTTCGAGCATGCGGCCGATCAGCGGCGTGGCGAGCTTGTAGTAGGAATGCCGGCCCTGCTTGGCGACCGTCAGCAGGTTCGCCTCGCGCAGCATCGCGAGATGGCCGCTGGTGGTCTGGGGCGACACGCCCGCGGCGTAGGCGAGCTCGCTCGCGGTCAGCGCGCGCCCGTCGAGCAGCGCCAGCAGCACGTTGGCGCGCGCCGGGTTGCCGACCAGGGCGGCGACCTCGGCGATCGAGGGTTGGGTCGAGATCATGGCCGGAACATAGGGCCGCGGCCGGCCGAAGTCAGCGCCCGACAGTTCGGGATCGGCCGAAGCGTCGGTCCGCCGATCCGCGGCAGGATGGCGCCAATCCAACGCGATTCGGAGGCTGCCATGACGATCACGGTTTTCATCCGCTACCAGCTCGACCCGTCCAAGCGCGCCGCCTTCGAGACCTATGCGCGCCGCTGGCTCGCGATCATTCCGGCGTGCGGCGGCGACGTCGTCGGCTACTGGATGCCGCACGAGGGCACCAACAACGTCGCGTACGGCCTGATCTCGTTCGACAGCCTGGCGGCCTACGAAGCCTACCGCGCCCGCCTGAAGGACGACGCGGCCGGCGCCGCCAACTTCCAGCTCGCCGAATCCGAGCGCTTCATCCTCGCCGAGGAGCGCACCTTCCTGCGCCAGGTCGAGTAAGGAACCCGCCGCAGAGGCCGCGGAGGAGGCGCCGCGGACGCGGAGGTCGGAGACTCATTCATTCCTCCACCCTGCGCCCTCCGCGCCTTTCTCTGCGTCCTCTGCGGTCGCAGTCCCGGGTCACGCGCGGAAGGGTGTGAACGGCGTGCGCTCGCGCCGCGCCAGCTTGGGCAGCGCCTGCTCGAGGATCAGGCTCTTGAACGCGGCGGTCTCCTGGTGCGCCTTGTAGGCGGCGTCGTCGGCGAACAGCTCGTAGAGGAAGAACAGCCGCGGGTCGGTCGGCGAGCGATGCGGCCAGAACAGCAAGGTGCCGGGCTCCGCCTGCGCCGCCTGCGCCATGCGGCGCAGGATGTCGGCGACCGCGTCGGCCTCGCCCTCCTTGGCCTCCCATGTCACCG
This sequence comes from Candidatus Sulfotelmatobacter sp., assembly GCA_035507915.1. Lineage (GTDB taxonomy): Bacteria > Pseudomonadota > Alphaproteobacteria > Elsterales > Elsteraceae > JACQAI01. The sequence continues at coordinate 4,039 of DATJNS010000345.1, read as the reverse complement.
CGACCGTGATGCGGCCGTCCGCCGGGGCGGCGGTCTTCGTCAATGTCGGCATGTCGCTCTCCATCATGAGGTGTCGTCGTCGCTGCGATGTAGCGCGCCCGCGCGCGGCGATCACGGCCCAACGCTTCGGCTTCGCCCGAACGATTAGCCGGCGGATCAGGGCTGATAGGTCAGGAACACGAGACGCGCGGCGCCGTAACGCCGTTCGTCGCGCGGCGTGAAGCCGTCGGGCGGCGCGAAGTCCTCGCGCGCGGCGAGCTCGACCGCGACCAGCGCATTCTTCTCGAGCCAGCCGCCGGCGGCCAGGCTTGCGAGCGCCGGGCCGGCGAGGCCCGAGCGGTAGGGCGGATCGAGATAGGCGAAGCGCGCGCGCGTGCCGGCCGTCGGCAGATGCGTGGCATCGGTTTGCAGCAGGCGCGCGCGGTCGGCAAGTCCGAGCGCCGCCAGGTTGGCGCGCGCGCAGTCGAGCGCGTGCGCGTCGTTGTCGATCAGCACGGCCGACGCGGCGCCGCGCGACAGCGCCTCGCAGGCGACCGCGCCGGTGCCGGCGAACACGTCGAGCACGACGGCGCCGGCGAGCGGCGCGCCCAGGAGCGGCCCGTGCGCCAGGATGTTGAACAGCGCCTCGCGCGCGCGGTCGGCGGTCGGGCGGATGGCCGCGCCGGACGGCGCCACGAGGCGCCGACCCCGCAGGCTACCGCCGACGATGCGCATCGCGCGGCGCGCGCCGTTTGGCGGCCGCGCCCTCGCCGCGTCCGAGCTGGTCGCGCAGCACGCTTTTCGCGACCTCCTCGACCGCGCCCGGCTCGAGATAGCCGAGCTGGAACGGTCCGTAGGCGATGCGGATCAGGCGCGTGACGACGCCGCCCAAGGCCTCGACGACCTTGCGCACCTCGCGGTTCTTGCCCTCGCGCAGCGAGACGGTGAGCCAGGCGTTGCTGCCCTTGCGGCTGTCGAGCGACGCCTGGATCGCGCCGTAGCGCACGCCGTCGACCTCGATGCCGCCGGCCAGCTTCGCAAGCCGCTCGGGGTCGATCTCGCCGTGCACGCGCACGCGATAGCGGCGCAGCCAGCCGGTCGCCGGCAGCTCGAGGCGACGCGCCAGCGCGCCGTCGTTGGTCAGCAGCAAGAGGCCTTCGGAGTTGAAATCGAGCCGGCCGACCGAGACGACGCGCGGCAGCTCGGGCGGCAGGCGCTCGAACAGGGTCGGGCGCCCCTGCGGGTCCTTGTGCGTGGTCATCAGGCCGCGCGGCTTGTGATAGCGCCACAGCCGCGTCGCCTCGGCGTCGGGCAGCGGCTTGCCGTCGACCACGATGCGGCTCGCCGCGGTGACGAGGCAGGCCGGGGTCGCCAGGGTCGTGCCGTCGACCGCGACGCGGCCCTCGACGATCATGCGCTCGGCGTCGCGCCGCGAGCACAGGCCCGAGCGCGCGATGCGCTTGGCGATGCGTTCGCCCGGCGCGGCAGTCGCAGACGCGAGCGCCCCTGAAGACTCGGGTGTGTCGTTCGGCATGTTAGGCGCAGGCGGCGATGAAGGCCGCGAACAAGGCCGCGTCGGCTGCGGTGATGCGGTATTCGGGATGCCACTGCACGCCCAGGCAGAAGCGCCGCTTGGGATCCTCGATGCCCTCGATCACGCCGTCGGGCGCGACCGCGTCGACCACCAGGGTCGGGCCGGCCGTCTTGACGGCCTGGTGATGCGTGCTGTTCACCGCGATCTCGGTCGCGCCGACGATCCGGTGCAGCACGGTCCCGGCGACCACGCTCACCTTGTGGCTGGTGGTGTCGCGCGGCGTCTTCTGCTCGTGCGCGAGCGCGCCCGCGACCTCGTCGGGGATGTGCTGGATCAGGCTGCCGCCGAGCGCGACGGCGAGCAGCTGCTGGCCGCCGCAGATGCCGAGCACCGGCAGGTCGCGCGCCAGCGCGCCGTTGGCCAGCGCGAGCTCGAAGCGCGTGCGCCGGTCCTTGGTCGTCACGGTGGGGTGACGCGCGGTGGCGCCGAACAGCGCCGGATCGATGTCGAACGCGCCGCCGGTCACCACCACGCCGTCGAGCCGGTCCAGATAGTCGTTCGCGCGCTCGGGCTCGTGCGGCAGCAGCATGGCGAGCCCGCCCGCCGCGTCGATCGCCGCCGCGTAGTTCTCACGCAGCGCGTACCACGGAAACGCCGAGTAACCGCCGGGCGGCTCGGCGTCGAGGGTGAGGCCAATCACGGGGCGAGAGTCGGGGCGGGACATCGAGAGTCGCTTTCCAAGCCGCGCGCAATGTAGAAACTGGCGCCATGCATAGCAAGGCGGGCCCAACCGACCCGATGGATCGCGCGTTCGCCGAGGCGACGGCCGCCGCGACGCGCGGCGAGGTGCCGATCGGCGCCGCGGTGGTCGACGCCGGCGGCACCGTGATCGCCGCCGCCGGCAACCGGGTCGAGGCCGAGCGCGATCCGACGGCGCACGCCGAGCTTCTGGCGCTGCGCGCGGCGGCCCAAATCCTGGGCGCGGCGCGGCTGACCGACTGCGATCTCTACGTCACGCTCGAGCCGTGCCCGCTATGCGCGGCGGCGATCGCGCTCTATCGGGTGCGCCGGCTGTATTTCGGCGCCTACGATCCCAAGGGCGGCGGCGTCGAGCACGGTCCGCGCATCTTCGACCAGCCGACCTGCAACCATCGTCCCGAGATCTACGGCGGCATCCGCGAGCGCGAGGCCGCCGCGCTGCTGCAGGACTTCTTCAAGGCGCGGCGCTAGGCGGCGCGCTTGAAGCGGATGACGCCCCCGGCGTCGCTGGCGCGCGCGAGGCGGCCGTCGGCTTCGAGGAAGCGCAGATGCGCGAGCGCCTCGCCGAGCGCGAAGCCGAGCTGATGGATGTCGAGGTCGGGGCGGAACAGCACGCCGACGATGTCGACCGTGGTGCGCGGCTCGGCGCACGCGTGGAGCACCTCGGCGAGCCGGTCGTCGTGGTGCGCCGTCATGGCGTCGAGGCGCGCCTTGAGGCCGCGGAACGGCATGCCGTGCGAGGGCAGCACCAGCGTGTCGTCGGGCAGGTTGCGCAGCCGCTCCAGGGTCTGCAGGAACAGCTTCAAGGGATTGGCCAGCGGCTCGGGATGCTGGACCGCGACGTTGGGCGTGATCTTGGGCAGCACTTGGTCGCCGGCGATCAGCACGCCGAGCTCGGCACAGTGCAGCATCGCCTGCTCGGGCGCATGGCCGCGCCCGACCACGACGCGCCAGCGCCGTCCGCCGATCGTCTCGACATCGCCGTCGCGCAGCCGGCGGTAGTGGCGCGGCAGGGTCGGCACGCCCTGCGGATACCAGTTGCCGCGGTTGCGCAGCGCGTCGAGGCGCGCGCCGTCGAGCCCGTGGGCGCGATAGAACCGCAGCCGCTCGTCGAGCTCGGCGACCGGATCGACATAGCGCGCATAGTGCGCCCACAGCCACTCCGATTCGGTGGTGGCGACCTCGGCGCCGTAGGTCTCGCTGAGCCAGCCGGCGTTGCCCATGTGGTCGGGATGGAAGTGCGTCACCAGCACGCGCGCCGGCGGCCGGTCGGCCAGGATGGCGCGCCAGTGGTCGCGCGTCTCGCCGAGGCCATAGCCGCAATCGACCACCACCGTGCGGTCGCCGTCGTCGAGCCGCCACAGATTGATGTGGTTGAGCCGGAACGGCAGCGCCATGCGGACCCACGAGACGCCCGGCGCGACCTCGCGCGCGGTGCCCGGCGTCGGCGGGTCGGCCCACGGAAAGTCGAGCGACGGGGCTTCCAGATCCAGCGGCGGCATGCGCGGTCCTTGCTCTTGTCCTGACGCCCGTGTCCTGACGCCCGTGTCCTAACGCCCGAGCGCGCGCCAGCCGATGTCGCGCCGGCAGAAGCCGTCGGGCCAATCGATCCGATCGACCGCGCGGTAGGCGCGGTCGCGCGCCTCGCTCAAGCTGGCGCCAACCGCCGTGATGTTCAAGACCCGGCCGCCGTCGGCGACCACCTGGTCGCCGGCGCGCTTGGTGCCGGCATGGAACACCGTGACGCCGTCGAGCGCGGCCGCCGCG
>DATJNS010000344.1:0-7162 GCA_035507915.1 Candidatus Sulfotelmatobacter sp. | reverse complement strand
GACGTCGCCCATCACGCCGAAGGCCTTCTGGTGGCAGTGGCCGTGCAGCAGCGCGGTCTTCTCGCGCAGCGGTCGCAGGGGAAGCGTCAGGCTGCCGGCCTTGTGCTCGCGCGCCAAAAATTCCTCGAACAGCACGGCGTTCTTCGCCAGCGCGTCGACCTCGCCGGCCGGCAGCATGACGCGGTACTCGTCGCGCAAGGTCAGCAGGCATGACGGCTCGAGCCCAACGATCGGCAGGTTGCGCGCGAGGAACGGTTGGAGCGCGCGGATCAGCCGCCGCGCCTCGGCGCGCGCCGCGTCGACCAGCCCGGCGGACAGGAAGGTGCGGCCGCAGCACAGCGGCCGCCGATCGCCGGCGAGCGCCGGCAGGTGCACGCGATAGCCGGCCGCCTCGAGCACGCGCAGCGCGGCGCGCGCGTTGTCGGGCTCGAAATAGGTGTTGAAGGTGTCGACCAGAAGGACGACTTCGCGAATTTCCCTCTCCCCCGGCGTGGCAGCTGCAGGCGCGAGCGCCGTCGGGGGGAGAGGGTGGCGCGCAGCGCCGGGTGAGGGGGATAAAAACGCGTCGTGCCGCCACCTGGGTAGCGAGCGCCGGCGGCTGAAACCGAGCCAGCGCTCGCTGAGCGCCGCCAGGCCGGGCACGCGGTCGCGCAGGTTGGCGAGCGCGGCGAAGCGCCGCACGAACGGTGCGTAGCGCGGCAGGTAGGCGATCAGACGCTCCTTCAAGGTCAGGCCGTGGCGGCGCTGCCAGTGATGCAGGAACTCGATTTTCATGCGCGCCATGTCGACGCCGGTCGGGCACTCGCGCTTGCAGCCCTTGCAGCTGACGCACAACGACATGGTCGCGCGCATGGCGTCCGAGACCAGGGCGTCGCGGCCGAGCTGGCCGGTGATCGCCAGGCGCAGCGTGTTGGCGCGGCCGCGCGTGACGTGCTGCTCGTCGCCGGTCACGCGGTAGGACGGGCACATCACCCCGGGGTCGGCCTTGCGGCACTCGCCGTTGTTGTTGCACATCTCGACCGCGGCCGAGAACCCGCCCCACTCCGACCAGTCGAGCGCCGTGTCGATCTTCTCCGCCGCGTAGCCCGGCGCGTAGCGGAACAGCGTGCGGTCGTCCATCTTCGACGGCCGCACGATCTTGCCCGGATTGAACAGCCCGGCCGGGTCGAAGGTGTCCTTGACCTCCTCGAACGCGCGCACGATCTGGGCACCGTACATCGGCTCGTGGAACTCCGAGCGCACCAGCCCGTCGCCGTGCTCGCCCGAGTGCGAGCCCTTGTACTCGCGCACCATGGCGAACGCCTCCTCGGCGATCGCGCGCATCTTCTTGACGTCGGTGTCCTGCTTCAGGTTGAGGATCGGCCGCACGTGCAGGGTGCCGACCGAGGCGTGGGCGTACCAGGTGCCGGTGGTGCCGTATTTGTGGAACACCTTGGTCAGCCGGTCGGTGTAGTCGGCGAGGTCGTCGAGCGGCACCGCGCAGTCCTCGATGAAGGACACCGGCTTTCCCTCGCCCTTCATCGACATCATGATGTTGAGGCCAGACTTGCGGACCTCCCAGATGTCGCGCTGGAACGCCGGATCGGTCGCCTCGACCACCGAGTCGGGATAGCCGTGGTCGGCCAGGAGCTCGACCAGGCCCTTGAGGCGCCGCAGGCAGTCGTCGCGGTCCTCGCCGGCGAACTCGACCAGCAGCAGCGCGTCCGGTTCGCCGCGCACGAAGCGATCGACGATCGGGCGGAACGCCGCGATGTCGCGCGCCAGGTCGATCATCGTGCGGTCGACCAGCTCGACCGCGGTCGGCTCGAGCGCGACGATGTGCTTGGTCGCCGCCATGGCGTCGTAGAAGCGCGCGAAGTGGCACACGCCGAGGGTGCGGTGTGCCGGGATCTTCTGCAGGTCGAGCTCGATGCCGGTGAAGAAGCCGAGGGTGCCTTCCGAGCCGACCAGCAGGCTGGCCATGTTGTGGCCTTCCGGTGCGATGGTCTCGATGTTGTAGCCGCCGACCTTGCGCAACAGCTTGGGGAAGCGCCGCTCGATCTCGTCGACCTCGCGCGCGTGCAAGGCGCGCATGCGCTGCACCAGGTCGGCGTACTTGGGATCGGCGCCGTCGAGATTGCCGCCGGTCGGCCCGAACCGGAGCTGCGCGCCGTCGGCCATCACCATGTCGATGCCGCGCACGTTGTGGACCATGTTGCCGTAGCGGATCGAGCGCGAGCCGCACGAGTTGTTGCCCGTCATGCCGCCGATGGTCGCGCGGTTGGCCGGCGAGACGTCGACCGGGAAGAACAGTCCGTGCTGCTTGAGCTGGGCGTTGAGCTGGTCGAGCACGATGCCGGGCTCGACCGTGACGCGCTTGGCCGCGACGTCGAGCGCCTTGATGCGGCGCAGGTGCTTGGAGACGTCGACCACCAGGGCGCGGCCGACCGCCTGGCCGCACTGCGAGGTGCCGGCGCCGCGCGGCAGCACCGGCACGCCCTCCTCGCGCGCGATCTCGACCGCGGTGCGGATGTCGGCCTCGTTCTTGGCGACCACCACGCCGAGCGGCTCGATCTGGTAGATCGACGCGTCGGTCGAATAGCGTCCGCGGGACGCCGCGTCGAACAGCACCTCGCCCTCGACCTCCTTGCGCAGCCGCGCCGCGAGCGCGCTGTCGCCCACCGGACGGGCGGATTTCATCGGCGTATCAGGCATTCGGCGTCATCCTAGACTTGTTCCTGACCGTCATTGCGAGCGCAGCGAAGCAATCCAGTCCGCCTCGCCATGTGCACCGCCCTCTGGATTGCTTCGTCGCTGCCCGCCTCGCAATGACGGCGTGGGAGAGGGCGGCCGCCTGAGCCTTGCGTTCCCGGCAGTTTGCCGGCAAAACGGGCGGCGCGCCACCCGAGGGACCCTGTCATGACGCACGCCGCTGGCAAGCATTTTCTGCAGATTCCGGGCCCGACCAACGTGCCCGATCGCGTGCTGCGGGCGATCGACCGGCCGACCATCGACCATCGCGGGCCGGAGTTCGCCAAGATCGCGCTGGCCGCGCTCGAGACCCTGAGAGCGATCTTCCAGACCAAGGGCGCGGTCGTGATGTATCCGGCCTCGGGCACCGGCGCCTGGGAGGCCGCCCTGGTCAACACGCTGTCGCCGGGCGACAAGGTGCTGATGTTCGAGACCGGCCACTTCGCCACCTTGTGGCGCGAGATGGCGAGCCGCCTCGCGCTCGACATCGAGCTGGTGCCGGGCGACTGGCGCACCGGTGTCGATCCCGCCGTCGTCGAGGCCAAGCTCGCCGACGACAAGGCGCACAAGATCAAGGCGCTCTGCATGGTGCACAACGAGACCTCGACCGGCGTCGTCAGCCGGGTCGCCGAGGTGCGCCAGGCGATCGATCGCGCCAAGCATCCGGCGCTCTTCATGGTCGACACCATCTCGTCGCTCGCCTCGATCGACTACCGCCACGACGAATGGGGCGTCGACGTCACGGTCGCGGGCTCGCAGAAGGGCCTGATGCTGCCGCCGGGCTTGAGCTTCAACGCGATCAGCGACAAGGCGATCGCGGCGTCCAAGACGTCCAAGATGCCCAAGTCCTACTGGGCCTGGGAGCCGATGCTGACCACCAACAAGGCCGGCTTCTTCCCCTACACGCCGTCGACCAACCTGCTCTACGGCCTCAAGGAAGCCTGCGAGATGTTGCTCGAGGAGGGACTGCCGCAGGTGTTCGCGCGCCACGACCGCCACGCCGAGGCGACCCGCCGCGCCGTCAAGGCGTGGGGTCTCGAGATCCTGGCCAAGAACCCGCGCGAGTACTCGAGCTCGCTGACCGCCATCGTGATGCCCGAGGGTCACGACGCCGACCATCTGCGCGAGACCATCCTCGAGCGCTTCAACATGTCGCTCGGCCAGGGCCTCGGCAAGGTCAAGGGCAAGGTGTTCCGCATCGGCCATCTCGGCGACTTCAACGACCTGATGCTCGCCGGCACGCTCTCCGGCGTCGAGATGGGCCTGGCGATCGACAAGGTGCCGTTCAAGCGCGGCGGCGTCGGCGCTGCGCTGGATTACCTCGCCGGCAACAACTGACGCTGAGGACGAGGCGTAGCGGGCGGCACGGATCCACAACAAAGGCCGTCATGCTCGGGACAAGCCCGAGCATGACGGGTTTGGGTACATGCCCGCCCGCATAAGGCGGTCCGCTCAGTGCGGCAGGTTGGCGGATGGGTCGAGGGCGCCGGGCAGGATGCCGGCGCCGCGCTTCTCGAGCTCCTCGGAATAGCGGCGCAGCGCGTAGCCCTCGGTGACGAAGCCGATGACGCGCCGCTCGTCGGCGTTGTCCAGCACGCCGAGCGCCTCGGCCTCGCTGTCGTGCAGGCGCGACAGCGCGATCTTGATGTTGTCCTGCGGCAGCAGGAAGTCGCTCGCATGGTGCGCCAGATGGCCGGCCGTGAGCTGCTCCAGCTTGGCGTCGAGCTCGTGGGCGTGGACGTCGATCAGGTCGATCACGCCGAGATACTCGCCGTTCGTGCCGACCGCGAAGGCGCGCTTGGTGCTGCCCAGCGGAAAGCGCGCGCGCAGCTCGGCGAGCGGCATCTGGCCGAGCACCGTCACGGGATCGCGCCGCATGATGCGCGCGACGTTCAGGTCCTGGATCCAGCCGATGTCGTCCGGGCTGCGGATGCGCAGGCCGCGCACGTGGAAGCGCCAGGTCGCGAAGCTGTAGCCGAAGAAGTTGCGCACCGTGATCGAGGCGGCGACGACGCCGACCGTCACGGCGACCGTCACGGGGAAATTGCCGGTGGTCTCGAGCACCAGGAGGATCATGCAGATCGGCGCGCCGACGATGGCGGCGCCGACCGCCCCCATGCCGACCAGCGCGAAGGCGAGCTGGTCGGTGGCGATCGCCGGCTCGATATGGCTCAAGCCGAGCGCGACCGCGCCGCCGAACAGGGTGCCGAGGAACAGGGACGAGCTGAACAGGCCGCCGCGGAAGCCGGCGCCGATCGAGATCGCCGAGGCGACGATCTTGGCGACGACCAGGCCGACCATGGCGGGCAACGGAAACCCGGTCGCCAGATTGTACTGGATCGCGCCGTGGCCGCTGCCCAGCACCTGGGGGTAGACGAAGGCGATCAGCCCGAGCACCACGCCGCCCGCGGCCGGGCGCGACCAGGGCGGCAGCCGGCTGGCGCGCAGCCACAGCTCGACCGCCGTCACGCCCTTCATGGTCAGGATGCCGAGCCCGCCGCACGCGATGCCGAGCAGCGCGAACAGCACGTAGTCCCGGTTGGCGAGCGTGATCGGCTGCTCGACGATGAACACCGGGTCGGCGCCCAGGCTGAGGCGCGCCGCGATGGTCCCGGTCAGCGCGGCGATCGTGATCGGCGCCAGGGTGTCGAGCGTGTAGCTGCCGACGATCAGCTCGAAGGCGTAGAACGCGCCGGTCAGCGGTGCGTTGTAGGCCGCCGCGATCGCCGCCGCGGCGCCGCAGCCGACCAGGGTGCGCAGGTCCTCGCGGCGCAGCCGCAGGGTGCGGCCGACCTTCGACGACAGGCCCGAGCCCAGCTGGGTGTAGGCGGCCTCGAGCCCGACCGAGGCGCCGAAGCCGCCCGACAGGACCGTCAGGATCCCGAGGTTGATGCTGTCGATCAGCGACATGCGCCCGCCGAACAGCGCGTTCGCCTCGATCGCGTCGACGATGTCGCGCGGCCGATAGCGCCGGATCATCAGCGTGGCGGCGCCGACCACCAGCCCGCCGGCGCACGGCACCAGGAGCACGCGCCACGGTCCGAGCGGGCTGCCGTCGCTCAGGTGGTGGTGCGCCTGGACCCCGAAGGTCCAGTGATGCATGAAGTCGAGCAGGTCGCGCAGCACGGTCACGCCGACGCCGACCAGGAGCCCGGCCGCCATCGCGACCACGATCAGGCCGAGCTCGCTGTTGCGCACCTCGCTGCGCGTCAGCGAGCGGACCGCCAGCCGCGCGCGCAGCTCGAGCCGGTGGAATCCGATGCCCTTGGCCCTGCGATGCCAGATCGTCGACAAGGGTGCGCCCGCATCCGCCCACGGAAAAGAAAGCCGGCGCGGCCGGCCTAGCGGAGGTCGCATCGGATTCTTCTATATAGCTATCACGACGCCGCTACGAAATGTCGCGAATTGCCGCGTGGGCCGATTTTGCGCCGACGGCATGGGCCCCGCGACGGCCGGCACGACGGGCCGGCGGGGCTAGGCCGCCGCCGGCGACCGCGTGTCCTCGAAGGCGAATTGCGCCGCCACGTTGCCGCGATGGTCCTGCACCCGCACCAGGCACGGCGAGCGCAACCGGGCGACGCGGCAGGCCCAGTCGATTGCCGTCTCGCGCGCGTCGAAGATCGCCTCGGCGCCGGTGCCGCCGTCGCGCGTCACCCACCACTCGTCGCAGTGCGGAGCGACCCATAGGATCTTCGCCACGCTGGTGCCTCCCTCGGTGAATCCGACCACCAACGGCCGGTAGGGGTTGCGGTTCCTAAGCGCGCGCAAACTATCCGTGGTGTGTGACGGTTCGTGAATCGCTCCGGTGGAGAGTGTGTGACGCGCCGTGGTGCCGACGGATTGCCGCAATTTTAGCGATCTCGCGATCGACTGAGCGGTCGTCAGTTCAACTGGCCGAGCTCGACCAGCTGACGCATGTCGGCGCTGCGCTCGACCAGCGCCTGGAACGGACCGTTGTCCTGGACCCGGCCGGCCTTCATGAGCACGACGCGGTCGCACTTGCGCGCGGTCGACAGGCGGTGCGCGATGATGATGAGCGTGATCTGGCCGCCCAGGGTCGCGATCGCCTGGCTGACCTCGCGCTCCAGCACGTTGTCGAGCGCCGAGGTCGCCTCGTCGAGCACCAGCACCTCGGGGCGATGATAGAGCGCGCGCGCGATGCCGACGCGCTGGCGCTGGCCGCCCGACAGGCGCACGCCGTGCTCGCCGACCAGGCTGTCGAGGCCCTCGGGCAGCATCTCGATCACCGCGTCGAGATGGGCGAGGCGGATCGCGTCGGCGAGCTTGGGCGCGTCGATCAGCGCGTCGGGCAGGCCGAGCGCGATGTTGCGCCGGAGCGTGTCGTCGGTCAGGTAGATGCTCTGCGGCACGTAGCCGATCTTGGACTGCCAGCCGCGCAGGTCGGCGAGCACGTCGTGGCCGTCGACCAGGA
>DATJNS010000343.1:0-25636 GCA_035507915.1 Candidatus Sulfotelmatobacter sp. | reverse complement strand
TTCTACGGCCCGTTCGGCTCGGCGATGCTCGGCGCGGCGAAGGGCACCGGGCTCAATCTGTGGGACCCCTACAAGCGCGCCGACGCCCAGCACGATTACTGGTTCTATCGCGACCGCACGAGCGCCTGCATCGTGATGACCGCCGCGGTCAAGGAAGGCACCGGGGCTGGCACGCCGCCCGCCGTGCCGCAGCCCGCGTCGGCGACCCAGCCCGCCGCCCCGGCGCCGGCTCAAGCGAACCGGTAGGGTCGGTTCCGCTCGCGCGTCGTCATTCCCGTGCAAGTGGCGATCCAGGAGTCGAACGGCAGCCCGCGTGACCTTGGATGCCCGATTGCGCGGGCATGAGGCGAAATTCCGGTATGTGGTAGCAGACCCGGACAGCGGGGTGTTCGCCGCGGCTCCGCCCCGCGGAGGGCTGGTGATGCGCCTGGTCGAGGGAGGATTTCGCCTGCGCGGGGCTGCGGGGGGAGCACGAACTCGAGCGGGTTCCAGGTGGTCGACGAGGCTCGTTTCAACACGCTGCCCGAGGACGTGATCATACCGTCCGACTATCCATGCAACTCCGGAGCCGAGAACCTGGAGGCCCTATGCATGCACCTCGCCAAGGACACGGATGCGGCCGTGCGCGCGATTGCGTGGTTTCGTCCTGACCGTGATGTCCACATCCTGGCCCAGCGTGGTCAGCAGACGCATCAGGCGCTCGCTGGAGAAGTTCGCGAGCCGTCCATGGAGGAGAGCCGACACCTTCGGCTGATCGATGCCCATGAGTGCGGCCGCCGCAACCTGGGTCAAACGCTGACGCTTGACTACCTGCCGGATATGGCTCGCGAGCTGCGCCTTGGTCAACTCCTCCTCGGGTTCGCGGAAACCCATGTCGGCGAATACGTTGCCGCTGCTCGCAGTTACCGGGATGTCGGCTTTTCGCTTCTTGACCATTGCTCGTAATCCTCTCTCGCTCTCTTGAGCCGTTGGTCGATCAGGTTCAGTTCGGCCTTGGGTGTGGCGACGCCGCGTCTGGATTTCTTCTGGAAGGCATGCAGCACATAGATCGCCCTGGCAAAGCGCACGGTGTAGACGGCGCGGAATGTGTCGCCGTCGAAGTCGTCCACAATCTCCAATACGCCGGCATGGCCGAACCCTTTCAGCGGCTTCGCGTAGGGTGCCTTACGGCCGACCTGCGCCTCCCACAGGGCGCCGCCGACCCGCCGCCGCACCTCCTCCGGGAAATCCCTCAGGTCTTCCTTGCTGCTGCCCACCCAACGAACCGGTTTGGGCTGGTCTTCGCCGGGCGGCTTCACCATGTCTTCGAGACTCTGCCCAACTTATGCCTGATCAGGCATAACCTCAAGTTCTTCGAAAAGGAAAGTGCCTCGCACCCGATTTTGTCATTGGTGGTCGCAGGCAAGCGAGTCGGGCCGCCTTGCGGCGTTCAATAGCGCTCGGGTACTTCGTTTCAACTAATATCGGCGCGCCCTAACCCGCGTCGGTCTCCGAGGAGCGCACACGGCGCACGGCGTCGCGCCAGCGCGCGTAGCGCGTCGCGCGCTCGTCGTCCGACATCGCGGGCTCGAAGCGGCGGTCGCGCTGCCAGAACGCCGGCAGGCCGTCGAGCCCGGGGAACACGCCCATCGCCATGCCGGCGAGATAGGCCGCGCCCATCGCGGTCGTCTCGGTGACGACCGGGCGCTCGACCGGCACGCCCAATATGTCGGCGAGGAACTGCATCGCCCAGTCGTTGACGACCAGCCCGCCGTCGACCCGCAGCGCCACCGGCGGCGCGGCGCCGTCGGCCGCCATCGCGTCGATCAGCTCGCGGGTCTGGAAGCACACCGCCTCGAGCGCGGCGCGCACGATCTCGGCGATGCCGGTGTCGCGCGTCAGCCCGAGGATCGCGCCGCGCGCGCGAGCGTCCCAGTAGGGCGCGCCGAGCCCGGTGAAGGCCGGCACGAAATGCACGCGCGCCGCCGGATCGGCCGCCGCGGCGAGCGCCGCGCTCTCGGCCGCATTGCGCACCAGCTTGAGGCCGTCGCGCAGCCACTGGATCGCCGCGCCGGCGACGAAGATCGCGCCCTCCATCGCATAGGTCGCCTTGCCGTCGAGCCGGTAGGCGACCGTGGTGAGCAGCCGGTTGCGCGAGGCGACCGCGGCGCCGCCGGTGTTGAGCAGCATGAAGCAGCCGGTGCCGTAGGTGCTCTTGATCGAGCCCGGCGCGAAGCACATCTGGCCGACCGTCGCGGCCTGCTGGTCGCCCGCGATGCCGGCGATCGGCACGCGCGCCCCCAAGGCCTCGGTCGTCGTGTCGGCCGCGTGGCCGGCGCTGTCGACCACCGCGGGCAGCAGGCCGCGCGGGATCTGGAACAGGTCGAGCAGCGCGTCGTCCCATTCCTGCCGGCGGATGTCGAACAACATGGTGCGCGCGGCGTTGGTCGCGTCGGTCACGTGCGCGCCGCCCGACAGCCGCCAGACCAGGAAGCTGTCGATCGTGCCGAAGGCGAGCTCGCCGGCCGCCGCGCGCGCCCGCGCGCCCGGCACGTGATCGAGGATCCAGGCCACCTTCGTGGCGGAGAAATACGGATCGATCACCAGCCCGGTCTTGTCCGCGACCATGGCGCCGAGGCCGCGCGCGGTCAGCGCCTCGCAGGCCTCGGTGGTGCGGCGGTCCTGCCATACGATCGCGTTGTGGATCGGCCGACCGGTCGCGCGCTCCCACACCACCGTGGTCTCGCGCTGGTTCGTGATGCCGACCGCGGCGAGCGCGTGGGGCGCGAGGCCGGCCGCGGCGAGCGCGCGCTGGATCACGTCGCGCGTCGCCGCCCAGATCTCCTCGGCGTCGTGCTCGACCCAGCCGGGTCGCGGAAAGATCTGCGGCAGCTCGCGCTGCGCCTGCGCGACCGGACGGCCGCGCGCATCGACGACGAGCGCGCGCGTGCTCGTGGTGCCCTGATCGATGGCGAGGACGTGGCTCACGCCGCCCGTCGCGTCAGTCGCCGTCGAGCGCCTTGCGGCCGCGCTCGGTGAGCTTGCAGACCAGCCAGTCGGGCTTGGTCGGGTTGGCGAACCAGGGCTCGGCCCAGCCCTGGTCGATGCACACCCGGATGGTGCGCGGATTGACCTGGCGGCCCTGGGCGTCGAACAGCGGCAGCTTGCCGCCCGGCTGGTCGAGCCCGCGCGCCAGCCACGTGCGCTGCGAGGACGACGGCTTGCTGGCGGAAGGATCTGATCTGGCGGGGTCGGACTTGGCGGCCATCGACGTCCCGGAGAGCCGGAAATCGGCCGGAAACCTACCATGGGCCGGCGCGCGATTGTAGCCGGCGTTGCGCGCGATCACCGGAGGCGCGAAGATCGGGGCCCGCGAATCGGAGGAGACACGGGTGGCGCTCACGATCACGAAGCTGCATCCGCTGTTCGGCGCCGAGATCGGCGGCGTCGACACCGGCCGGCCGATGGACGATGCGATGTTCGGCGCGATCCGCGCCGCGCTCGACGACTATTCACTCCTGGTGTTCCACGACCAGACGCTCGACGACGGAAGCCAGGTCGCGTTCAGCGAGCGCTTCGGCCCGCTCGAGAAGACGATCAGCGCCAACGCCGCGGGCGGCACGCATTTCGCGCGCCAGTCGAACATCGACATCGATACCGGCGCGGTGATTCCGCCGGAGGACCGGCGCATGATCTACCAGAAGGGCAACATGCTCTGGCACACCGACAGCTCGTTCAAGCCGGTCCCGTCGCTGTGCTCGCTGCTGTCGGCGCGCGTCGTGCCGGCGGCGGGCGGCGACACCGACTTCGCGAGCGCGCGCGCCGCCTACGACGCGCTGCCCGACGCGACCAAGGCGCGCATCGAGGGGCTGGTCGCCGAGCACAGCCTCGCCTACTCGCGCGGCCTGATCGGCCCCGACGTGCTGACCGAGGCGCAGAAGAACGAGGTGCCGCCGGTGCGCCAGGCGGTCGTGCGCGCCAACCCGGCCAACGGCCGCAAGGCGATCTATGCCGGCTCGCACGCCTCGCACATCGTCGGTTGGCCGGCCGAGGAGGGGCGCGCGCTGCTGCGCGAGCTCAACGACTTCATCACCCAGCCGCGCTTCTGCTACACGTTCCGCTGGCGCGCCGGCGACCTGGTGATCTGGGACAATCGCTGCCTCTTGCACCGCGCCACGCCCTACGACGGCACGCGCTACAAGCGCCTGATGCAGCGCACCACAGTTGCGGGCGACGGCCCGACGGCGTGACGACTTGATCCCGACGCCGTTCGAGATCGTCCGGCAGCTGGTCGACCGCGCCGACCCGGTGATCTTCGACGTCGGCGCCAACATCGGCAACACGGTCGAGGTCTATCGCACGCTGTTCGAGCAGTGCGTCATCCACGCCTTCGAGCCGGACAGCCGGATGTTCGCCGCGCTGCAGAGCCGCCTGGGCGGGCTCGACCGCGTGATCCTCAACCGCGCCGCGGTCGGCGAGACCGCGGGCACTGCGGTGCTCCACCGCACCACGCATGCCGAAAGCGGCAGCCTGCTTGCGCTCAACTCCGACTCGTGGTGGGGCAAGGCGCTCGACATCCGCCCGGCCGGCACCGAGACCGTGCCGGTCGAGACGATCGACCGCTATTGCGCCGCGCAGGGTGTCGCGGAGATCGACTTCCTGAAGCTCGACGTCCAGGGCTTCGAGCCCGAATGCCTGCGCGGCGCGGGCGCCATGCTGGGCGCGGGGCGCATTCGCGTGATCCAGGCCGAGCTCGTCTATCACGGGCTCTACGAGCGTACGACGCGCTTCATCGACCTCGAGAGCCTGCTCGATCCGTTCGGCTACCGGCTGTTCACGATCCACGACATCCGGATCGGCGACGACACCGGCGAGCTGCTGTCGCTCGACACCGTGTTCACCCGCGTCCGATCGCCCGGCTGAGGCCATGTGGTGCAGTCCAGCCATGTGCCGGCCGCGCTTGCTGCGCTCCTGGCTCCGGACGACAATGCCGCCATGACGCCGTTGTCCGCCCGCCTGTCGCTCGCCTTCTCGAGCCTCGGCCACACCTACGCGCATCTCGTCATGATGCTGTGGCCGACCGTCGTGCTGGTGCTCGAGCGCCAGTGGCACACGAGCTACGCCGAGCTGCTGCCGCTCGCGGTCGCCGGCCAGGTGCTGTTCGGCGCCGGCGCGTTGCCGGCCGGCTGGCTGGGCGACCGCTGGAGCACCACCGGCATGATGGTGGTGTTCTTCATCGGCACCGGGCTCGCCACCGTGGCGACCGGCTTCGCCCAGACGCCCTGGCAGCTCGGGCTCGGCATGGCGCTGATGGGCCTATTCGGCTCGATCTACCATCCGGTCGGCATGGCCTGGCTGGTGCGCAACGCGGTCAACCGCGGCAGGGCGCTCGGCGTCAACGGCCTGTTCGGCTCGATCGGCGTCGGCAGCGCCGCGCTGATCGCCGGCGCGCTCAGCGACCTGTTCAGCTGGCGCTTCGCCTTCTTCGTGCCGGGTGCGGCGTGCGCGCTGACCGGCGTGGCGCTGTGGCTGCTGATGCGCGAGGGCTTCGTCGCGGCGCCGCTGACCGACCTCAAGCCGCAGCGCGAGGCGCCGCGCGGCGACGTCGTGCGCGCCTTCTGGGTGCTGTCCCTCACCATGGTGGCGGCCGGGCTGGTCAGCCAGGCCGCGACGATCGCGCTGCCCAAGCTGTTCGAGGGCGTGGCCGCCGGTCTCGGCGCCGGCGGCAGCTCGACGACCAGCGTCGGCGCGCTGGTCGCGCTGGTCTATTGCGGCACCGCGCTGGCGCAGTTGGTCGGCGGCCATCTGGCCGACCGCTTCGCGATGAAGCCGCTCTACGTGTTGAGCTACCTCTTGCAGGCGCCCTTCCTGGCGCTGGTGGTCGGGCTGTCGGGGCTGCCGCTGGTCGGCGCCATCGCGATCGCGATGGCGGTCCAGGTCGCCGCGACGCCGGTCGAGAACGGCCTGCTGGCGCGCTACACGCCGGGCCGTTGGCGCGCCACCGCCTACGGCGCCAAGTTCGTGCTCACCATCACGGTGAGCGCGGGGTCGTTCCCGCTGGTCGCTGCGATCTACGCGCGCGCCGGCGACGTCAGCGCGCTGTTCGGCGTGCTGGCCCTGCTGTCGGCCGGGGTGGCGCTGATCGCCCTCCTGCTGCCGCGCGAGCGCGCCGATGACGCGGCCGAAACCGTCCCGGCGCATCCGGCGCCCGGCACGGCCGACTAGGGGAGGCCTCCGATGGCGTCGCCGACGCTCGACGGACTCGATCATCTGGTGCTGACGGTCGCCGACATGGCGAAGACGATCGCGTTCTACACGCGCGTGCTCGGCTGCACCGAGGTGAGCTACGGCGCCGGGCGCAAGGCGCTGCGCTTCGGCGAGCAGAAGATCAACCTGCATCCCCACGGCGGCGGCGTCGCCAACCTGGTCGCCGCGCAGCCGACCCCGGGTTCGGCCGATCTCTGCTTCGTGACCACGACGCCGGTCGGCGAGTGGGTGAGACACCTGGAGCGTCACGGCGTGCCGCTCGAGGCCGCGCCGTCCGAGCGCGTCGGCGCGATCGGCACCTTGCTGTCGATCTACATCCGCGATCCCGACCGCAACCTGATCGAGATCTCGAACCGCCTGCCGGGCTAGGGCCTAGCCGGGCAGCACGCGCTCGATCGCGCGGATGACGCGCGGCGAGGTCGGGCCGGTGACGGTCGAGAACCAGCAGGCGAGCGTGCCGTCGGGCGCCACCAGATACTTGTGGAAGTTCCAGCG
This sequence comes from Candidatus Sulfotelmatobacter sp., assembly GCA_035507915.1. Lineage (GTDB taxonomy): Bacteria > Pseudomonadota > Alphaproteobacteria > Elsterales > Elsteraceae > JACQAI01. The sequence continues at coordinate 18,895 of DATJNS010000343.1, read as the reverse complement.
CGGGACCGCGGCGCGACCGAGCTCGCGGAGCGCCCAGCGGTAGAACGGATGGGCGTCGCGGCCGGTCACGCGGGTCTTGGCCGCCATCGGAAAGCCGATCTGGAAGTGCGTGCGGCAGAACTCGGCGATCTCGGCCTCGCTGCCCGGCTCCTGCCGGCCGAAGTCGTTGCTCGGCACGCCGATCACCGTGAAGCCGCGCGCGTGGTAGGTCTCATGCAGCCGCTGCAGCCCGGCATACTGGCCGGTGAAGCCGCACTTCGAGGCGGTGTTGACGACGAGCAGCGCGCGGCCGCGCCAGTCGGCGAGCCGCATCGGCGCGTGGTCGATCGCCTCCAGCTCGAAGTCGAACGCCGTCTGCACCGGCGCCGCGGCGCGGCGCCGACCGAGCGCGCCGATCAGGCGCGCCAGCAGTCCGCGCGGCACGGTCGCGCCGGTCACGGCGCTACGTGTTGCGCCGCGTCGCCCGGCGCAGCGCCTGGTCGAGATCGGCGATGATGTCGTCGACCGACTCGATGCCGATCGACACGCGCACGACGTCGGGGCCGGCGCCCGCCGCGGCGCGCTGCTCGTCGGTCAGCTGGCGGTGCGTGGTCGAGGCGGGATGGATGATCAGGCTGCGCGTGTCGCCGATGTTGGCGAGATGCGAGAACAGCTCGACCGACTCGACGACCGTGACACCGGCGTCGTAGCCGCCCTTGACGCCGAAGGTGAACACCGAACCGGCGCCGCGCGGCAGGTATTTCTTGGCGAGCTTGTGATACGGGCTCGACGCGAGGCCGGCGTAGGACACCCAGGAGACGTCCGAATGATGCTCGAGCCAGTCGGCGACCGCCCGAGCGTTGGCGCAGTGGCGCTCCATGCGCAGCGCCAGGGTCTCGATGCCGGTCAAGGTCAGGAAGGCGTTCATCGGCGCCATGGTCGGCCCGAGATCGCGCAGCCCGATGGCGTGGCCGTGCACCGTGAAGGCCATGTCGCCGAACGTCTCGGCGAAGCGCAGCCCGTGATAGGCCGGCGCCGGCTCGGTCAGGCCGGCGAACTTCGGGCTCTGCGTCCAGTCGAAGCGGCCCGAGTCGATGACCGCGCCGCCCATCGAGGTGCCGTGGCCCGACAGGAACTTGGTGGTCGAGTGCACGACCAGCGCCGCGCCCCACTCGAACGGCCGGCACAGATAGGGCGACGCCATGGTGTTGTCGACGATCAGCGGGATCTTGTGCTCGCGCGCGATCGCGCCGATCGCCTCGAGGTCGCTGATCACGCCGCCCGGGTTGGCCAGGCTCTCGCAGAAGATCGCCTTGACCTTGGGCGTCATCGCCTTGCGGAAATTCTCCGGATCGTCGGAGTCGACGAAGATCGCGTTCCAGCCGAACTTCTTGAACGTGTGGGTGAATTGCGTGATCGAGCCGCCGTAGAGCTTGCGGGACGACAGAAACGCGTCGCCCGGCTCCATGAAGGGGAAGAAGGCGAGGATCTGCGCGGCATGGCCGGAGGCGGCGCAGGTCGCGCCCCGGCCGCCCTCGAGGCTGGCGAGGCGCTCCTCGAGCACCGCCGTCGTCGGGTTGGTGAGCCGCGAGTAGATGTAGCCGAAGGTCTGCAGGTTGAAGAGCGAGGCGGCGTGGTCGACGTCGTCGAACACGTAGGAGGTGGTCTGGAAGATCGGCGTGTTGCGCGCGCCGGTCGTCGGGTCCGGGCTGGCGCCGGCGTGCACCGCGCGCGTCTCGAAGCCGAAGCCGGCCGGCTGCTCGCTCGTCATGGCCTCACACCTTTCTGCGCTTGCTCGAGATGATGCCCGAGTTGATGCCGCCCCAGCCGAGCTCGCCGTTGAGGCGGCCGTACTCGATCTTGGGGCAGCGGTTCATCACGACCTTGAGGCCGGCCGCTTCGGCGCGCTGGGCGGCCGCGTCGTCGCGCACGCCGAGCTGCATCCACACGACCTTGGCGCCGATCGCGATCGCCGCGTCGGTGATCTCGCCCGCGACCTCCGACTTGCGGAAGATGTCGACCATGTCGACCGGGAACGGGATCGCCTCGAGCGTGCCGTAGACCGTCTCGCCGAGCAGCGTCTCGCCGACCGCGCCGGGGTTGACCGCGATCATGCGGTAGCCCTTGCCCTGCAGGTATTTGAAGGCGAAGTAGCTCGGCCGGTTCCAGTTGGTGCTGGCGCCGACCATGGCGATCGTCTTGACCGAGCCCAGGATGCCGCGCAGGTAGGCGTCGTCGTAGCGGTCGTGGTTCACGCGCCGCACCACACCGGCTGGCGCTTGGCGAGGAAGGCATCGATGCCCTCGGCGGCATCGCGCGTCGCCATGTTGCGCGCCATCACGGCGCTCGCGTAGGCGTAGGCGTCCGCCTGGCCCATCTCGAGCTGGCGGTAGAATGCCTCCTTGCCGATCGCGAGCGTGACCGGCGACTTGGCGGCGATCAGCCCGGCGACGCGCGCGACCTCGGCATCGAGCGTCTCGGCCGGCACCGCGCGGTTGATCAGGCCGAGCCGCGCCGCCGTCTCGGCGTCGATCATCTCGCCGGTCAGCAGCATCTCCATGACGTGCTTGCGCGGCAGGTTGCGGCTGACCGCGACCATCGGGGTCGAGCAGAACAGGCCGATGTTCACGCCCGGCGTGGCGAAGCGCGCGCCGTCGGCGGCGATCGCGAGGTCGCAGCTCGCCACCAGCTGGCAGCCGGCCGCGGTCGCGGTCGCGTGCACGCGCGCGATCACGGGCTGCGGCAGCCTGACGATCGCCATCATGACGGCGCTGCACTCGGTGAAGATCGCCTCGTAGAACGCCGGACCGTTGTTGGCGCGCAGCTCCTTCAAATCGTGGCCGGCGCAGAATGCGGGGCCGTTGGCCGCCAGCACGACGACGCGCACCGCGCGGTCGGCCGCGATCGCGTCGAGCGCCGCCTTGAGCTCGGCGATCAAGCCGCGGCTCAGCGCGTTGCGCTGCTCGGGCCGGTTGAGCGTGACGGTCGCGATGCCGTCGCGGTCGACGCGCAGCAGGCCGGGTGCGTCGCTGGTCATGGGGGCAAGCCTCCTGGTCTCCAATCTGAAGCCCACGAGGGCCGGATTCAAGGCGTGGTGCGGGGGCCGGGCGAGGAGACGAGACGCAGGTCGTCGAGCGCCGGGTAGGCAGCCCACAGCGTCGTCGCGAGGTAGAGGTTGAGGCCGCGGTGGGGGTGGTGCGCCCGCGCGGCCGCCAAGGCGAAGCGCGCGGCGAGCAGGCCTTCGATGGCGCGCCGGTCGCTCTCGGAATGATATTCGACGTAGATCAGGTCGACGCCGCCCAGCAGCGGCGCGAGATCGGACAGGATCGGCAGCTCGCAGCCTTCGGTGTCGAGCTTGAGCACGGCGCGGCCGGCACCGAGGTCGAGCGGCTCGAGCGCCGTGCGCGCGCGCCGCAGGGTCACGCGCTCGGTCGCGCCGCCGGTCTCCGGGCTGGCGATCACCGAGCACTGCATCGATTGCGAGACCCCGAGGAACAGGTCGGCCTCCTGATCGCGGTCCGACAGGCCGTGGTCGTGGCAATGGATGCGCGGCAGGGGCGCGGTGTTGCGCCGCAGGAAAGCCAGGTTGTGGCGCGACGGCTCGTAGCAATGGACCTCGGCGCCGGGATAGCGCAGCGCGAAGCACAGGGCGGCGGCGCCGATGTTCGCCCCGATGTCGACGACCAGGCGCGGCGCGTAACCGGGCAGCTCCGGCATCGGGTACTCGCCGCCGCGCAGGATCCGGTTGACCAGGCTCGCCATGTTGGCGGCGTCGGGGAACGCCACCTCCAGCCCGTGCGGCTTGGCCTCCAGGTAGGTCGTGCCGGTCTTGGCGAAGATCGCGGGGAGGGCGCCGTCCGCCCCTGGCTCCGACACTGGCTCCAGTCCTCCTCGGGCGTCGGCGCCAGAGTGGCGCAAGCGCGCTCGAGTTTATATGGTATTATTTTACCCTTCCGGAGTCCCGCCGGAAACTGCGGCTTCGGGCTTGACGGCAGCGTCGGAACGGCCTATTTCGTCGCCTCCCGCAGATCCGGGGGGTCGAGGGGCGTCGCGCCCCGGGCCACCCGCCCGATGGACCCGTCATGAAGACCTATCAGGCGCGCCCGAGCGACATCGACAAGAAGTGGGTCGTGATCGACGCCGACGGCGTCGTGCTCGGCCGGCTGGCCTCGATCATCGCCATGCGGCTGCGCGGCAAGCACAAGACCAGCTACACCCCGCACATGGACTGCGGCGATCACGTCGTGGTGATCAACGCCGAGAAGGTACGGGTGACCGGCAACAAGCGCGACAACGAGAAGTTCTACTGGCACACCGGCTTTCCGGGCGGCATCAAGGAACGCACGATCGGCCAGACCCTGGGCGGGCGGTTCCCCGAGCGCGTCATCGAGAAGGCGGTCGAGCGCATGGTGCCGCGCGGCCCGCTCGGCCGGAAGCAGATGAAGAACTTGCGGGTCTATGCCGGCGCCGGCCATCCGCACGAGGCGCAGGCGCCGGCGGCGCTCGACGTCGCGGCGATGAACCCGAAGAACAAGAGGAGCGCGTGACGCCATGACGCAAGGCCAGGGCATGGCGGCGCTCGAGGCGCTGCGCAAGACCAGCGCGACGGCCCAGCCGGCCGCCGAGACGGTCGAGCCCAAGCTCGATGCGCAGGGTCGCGCCTACGCGACCGGCAAGCGCAAGAACGCGATCGCGCGGGTCTGGATCAAGCCCGGCAACGGCAAGGTGACGGTCAACGGCCGCGACAGCGAAGTCTATTTCGCGCGCCCGGTGTTGCGCATGATCATCGGCCAGCCGTTCGCGATGGTCGAGCGGCTGGGCCAGTACGACGTCGTCGCCACGGTGACGGGCGGCGGGCTGTCGGGCCAGGCAGGCGCATTGCGCCACGGCATCAGCCGCGCGCTGACCTATTTCGAGCCGACCTTGCGCAGCACCTTGAAGCACGGCGGTTTCCTGACCCGCGACAGCCGCGTGGTCGAGCGCAAGAAGTACGGCCGACGCAAGGCGCGCCGCAGCTTCCAGTTCTCCAAGCGATGACGCGGGGCGCCCCCGCGCGCCATCCGCCAAGACCATCACAGGGGGCGTCCTTCGGGACGCCCTTTTTGTTTCACGATGCGGTGCTTCAATGCGTGCTCGGATGACGATGACGAAATCCCATGCACCGGACGTGATTGACGGCTAAAGACGTTACGTCGAAAGGAGACGAGCCATGGACGCCCAGACGGTCAGAGTGGGGATTCTCGGAGCCAGCGGATACACGGGCGGCGAGCTGTTGCGCCTGCTGCTGCGCCATCCGCGCGTCCGCGTCACCCTGCTGACCGCCGACCGCAACGCCGGCAAGCCGATCGACAGCGTGTTCCCGCATCTCGCGGGCTACGGCCTGCCGCTCCTGACCTCGATCGACAAGGCCGACTGGAGCGAGGTCGACCTGGTGTTCTGCGGCCTGCCGCACGGCACGACGCAGGAGATCATCGCCGCCCTGCCGACCCACCTCAAGGTGGTCGACCTGTCGGCCGACTTCCGCCTCGCCGACCTCGAGACCTACGCCACGTGGTACGGCCATGCGCACCGCGCGCCGGCGCTGCAACGCGAGGCGATCTACGGCCTGACCGAGTTCGCCCGCCCGGCGATCGGCAACGCGCGGCTGGTCGCCAATCCGGGCTGCTACCCGACCTCGGCCCAGCTCGCGCTGATCCCGCTGGTCGAAGCCGCGATGATCGACGCCGACGACATCATCATCGACGCCAAGTCGGGCGTGTCGGGCGCCGGCCGTGCCGCCAAGGAGGGCTCGCTCTATACCGAGGTGACCGAGGGCATCAACGTCTACGGCATCGCCTCGCATCGCCACGCGCCAGAGATCGAGCAGGGGCTGACCGCCGCCGCGGGCCGGCCGATCGTGGTCAACTTCACGCCGCATTTGATGCCGATGAGCCGCGGCATCCTGTCGTCGATCTACGTCCGCATGGTCGGCGGCGCCACGGTCGACGATGTCCGCCAGGTGCTCGCCAAGCGCTTCGCCGACGAGCCGTTCGTGCGCGTGCTGTCGAACGGCGCGGCGCCGGCGACCCGCCACGTGCGCGGCTCCAATCTGTGCCTGATGTCGGTGCATGCCGACCGGCTGTCCGGCCGCGCCATCGTGGTGTCGGTTATCGACAACCTGGTCAAGGGCGCCTCGGGCCAGGCGGTGCAGAACATGAACGTGATGTGCGGCTTCCCGGAGCCGCTCGGGCTCGAGCAGATCGCGCTGTTCCCGTAGCCATGCCGCACAGCGCGTCGCATTCCACGTATCTCGCCGAGCGCATGGGCTCGGCGAGCATCGCGCCGGCCGGCGCGTTCGAGGCCGGCAGCTTCGCGTCGTTCACGATCACGTACACGGCCGGCTATTTCGGCATCGACGACACCGGCGGGCTCAAGATCGTCCATCGCTTCGCCAGCGACATGGGGCGCCCGCAGTTCGGCGACCCCAAGGCGCCCAACTATACGACCGCCGAGGCCAGCAACGGCGCGGTGCTGCAGCTCGAGTACGACATGAAGCGCAACCTGCGCCCGTGGGACAAGGCGCTGGTCATCAAGGTGCAGCGCGGCTTCCTGCGCGAGGGCGATCGCATCACGATCCGGCTGGGCGACCCGCGCCAGGGCTCGCCCGGCATGCGCGTGCAGACCTTCCACGAGCCGACCTTCGAGTTCAAGGTGCTGGTCGACGCGTTCGCGACCTACAACTTCGTCGAGCTGCCCGAGCAGCCGACGATCGCCGTCGTCGCCGGCCCGCCGGTGCTCTACAAGGCGATCCTGCCGACATTGCGCCGCGTCGGCGACCGCTTCCGCCTCGGCTTCAAGGGCGAGGACCGCTGGGGCAATCCGAGCCACCGGGTCGACGCCAGCTTCACCCTGCGTCCGAGCCTGCCGGTCGAGGGCCTGCCCGAGCGCTTCGCCATGCGACCGGGCGAGTACGCGACGTCGTTCGACGGGCTGCGCTGCGGCGGCGAGGGCGAGCTCACGGTCGAGGTGCTCGACGAGGCCGGCCGCGTCGTCTGCCTCTCGAACCCGCTGCGCATCGCGCGCGCGGCCGCGCTGCTGCCGTTCTGGGCCGACCTGCACGGCCAGTCCGAGGAGACCATCGGCACCAACTCGGCGCGCGAGCTGATCGAGTTCGCGCGCGACCGTGCCTTCCTCGACGCCATGAGCCACCAGGGCAACGACTTCCAGATCACCACGCCGTTCTGGGAGGAGCTCAACCGGCTGACCGCCGAGTACAACCGCGACGGCGGGTTCGTGATCTTTCCGGGCTACGAGTGGTCGGGGAACACGGGCCTCGGCGGCGACCGCAACGTGCTGTTCCGTCACGAGGGCCGTCAGATCCACCGCTCGCATCACGCGCTGGTCGCCGATCTCGGCGACGTCGCGACCGACGCCAACAGCGCCGAGGACCTGTTCACCGCGCTCAAGGACGAGGACTGCGTGGTGTTCGCCCACATCGGCGGCCGCTACGCCGACATCAAGATGGCGCACGACGCGCGCCTCGAGCGCGCGGTCGAGGTGCATTCCGACTGGGGCACCTTCGAGTGGCTGATCGCCGACGCGTTCGAGCAGGGCTACCGCGTCGGCATCCTGGCCAACAGCGACGGCCACAAGGGCCGCCACGGCGCGAGCCACCCGGGCGCCTCGCTGTTCGGCGCCTATGGCGGCTTGAGCTGCCTGCTCACCACCGAGCTCACGCGGCCGGCGTTGTTCGAGGCGCTGCGCAAGCGTCACCACTACGCGACCACCGGGTGCCGCGCGATCCTCGACACGCACGTCGCGTTCGATCGCGACGCCGCGCTCTACGACGACGATCCCAACCAGGGCGGCAAGGTGGCGGCCCAGGTGCGGCGCGCCATGATGGGCGACATCCTGCGCACCGCCGATCGCGAGGTCACGTTCGCCGTCGATTTCGTCGGCTCGGCGCCGCTCGAGCGCCTCGAGCTGCGCAACCGCATGACCGTGCTCGAGACCGTGCGGCCCTTCAAGCCGGCCGAGCTCGGCCGGCGCATCCGGGTGATCTGGGAGGGCTCGGAGTATCGCGGCCGCGGCCGCCAGACGGTGTGGGACGGCACCGCGCGTCTGGTCGGCAACGGCGTCGAGCGCATTCGGCCGATCAACCTGTGGAACCTCGACAAGCAGCTGGTGCGCAAGGACGCCCAGCATCTCGAGTGGCAGGCGCTGACCACCGGCGGCTTCGGCGGCTTCGACGCCTGGCTCGAGGATCCGCGCGCCGGCCGACTCGAGATCGACACCGCGCTGGTCAAGACGTCGCTCGACATCGCCGAGATCGGGCTCGAGGACCGCGTGTTCGCGGCGGGCGGCATCAAGCGCCAGCTGCGCGTGTTCCGCTTGCCCGACGACAATCAGGCACGCCGCTTGCGTCTCGAACGGCGCGTGATGCTCGACGACGCCGGCGACAATGCGCTCTACGTTTGCGCGACCCAGGAGGACGGTCACCTGATCTGGTCCAGCCCGATCTATCTGTTCCGATGAGGCGGCACGCGAGCGTCGCCGTCGCGGTCCTGCTTGCGCTCGCGGGCGCCGGCGCGGCCGCGGCCGCCGACTATCCGACCAAGCCCGTCACCCTGATCGTGCCGCTCGCCGCCGGCAGCACCGCCGACATCCTGGCCCGCACGGTCGCCGCCTTCGCGGCCGAGACGTTCGGCCAGAGCGTCGTGGTCGACGACCGGCCGGGCGCCGGCGGCGCGATCGCCGAGGCGCAGGTCGCGCGCGCCGCGCCCGACGGCTATACGATCGCGGTGATCACGCAGGGCACCCAGGTCTTCGACGTGGGGCTCTATCCCAAGCTGGAGTACGATCCGCTCAAGGACTTCGCGCCGATCACGCTCGCCGCCGCGGTGTCGAACGTCATGATCGTGCCGCCCGACAGCCCCTACCGCTCGGTCGCCGACGTGATCGCCGGCGCCAAGGCGCAGCCGGGCGTGCTCACCTTCTCGTCGGGCGGCGCCGGCACCTCGCACCACCTGTCGGGCGTGCTGTTCGAGCAGATGACCGGCACCAAGATGACCCACGTCGCCTATCGCGGCGCGCCCCAGGGCATCAGCGCCGTGATGGCGGGCGAGGTGGCGCTCGGCTTCTTCAACACGCCGACCGTGCTGGGGCAGGTGCGCGACGGCAAGCTGCGCGGGCTCGCCGTCACCAGCCTGGCGCGCTCGCCGCATCTGCCCGACCTGCCGACCTTGGACGAGGCCGGCATCAAGGGCTACGAGGTCAGCACCTGGCTCGGCTTCGGCGCGCCGGCCGGCACGCCGGCGCCGATCGTCGCGCGCTGGCACGATGCGATCGCCGCGGCGCTGGCCGACCCGGCCATCCACGCCAAGATGGCGGCGCTTGGCTTCGACCCGGTGGAGCCGCTCGCGCCGGACGCCTTCGGGCGCTTCATCGCGGCCGACCTCGAGAAATGGGTGCCGATCGTCAAGGCGTCCGGCGCGACCGCCTATTGAGGCGGGCGGGGTTGAAAGGTCGCAACGGTTGACCTAAATCAACGCGAGATCCACGCCGAATATAGTAGTCAATTCGTCGTATCTCGAACCGGGCAGACTGCTGGGCGACCTTGGGCGTTCCGGCAAGCGTTGCGGTTTTCTTGACGGAGACCCGAGCATGCCTACACCTGCAAACCTGCAGGAAAGCGTCGAACGCGAGCTCCACTGCAAGGCCCGCCTGATCGCGACTGAGCCGGTATCGGAGGAGTTCGACGTGCGGCCGCCGTGGACCGGCCTGGTTCACCATTTCGTGCTCGACGGCCATCCCAGCGCCGATCTGGCCTACGCGTGGTCGACCGTCGTGCCGGGAAGCCCGCGGCAACGGCACACCGTCGTCCTGCGCGACGCCGCCGTGGTGTCGGCGCGCGACGCCGTCCGCAAGATGGCGTTGGCGGACTACCGCCTGCCGCCGCGCTCCAACTGATCGGCGCTGCCGACCGCCCTTTTCTTGATCGGGATCAAATCGTGGTCCGGGCAATTGATCTAGATTTATTTTGATAGTCACGGAAACCGGTCGAGCCGTACGGCGAGCACCGTCGTTTCGTTCGCCGGAGGTCCGCATGCTCGATCGTGCCAGGCTTCAACACGCCGTCGAACGCCGTCACAACTGCAAGGCACGGCTGATCGCGACCGAGCCGGTGACCGAGGAGTTCGACGCACGGGCGCCATGGGCCGGCGTCGTCTATCACTTCGTGCTCGACGGACACCCGACCGCCGACCTCGCCTATGCGTGGGTCTCCCACGCCGCGGAAAGCGACAGGCGCTTCTGCTTCGCCGTGCTGCGCAAGGCGGCCATCGAGTCGGCGAGCGACGCCGTGCGAAAGGTCCTGCTCGCAGAGTGCGCGATCCCGGTCCCGGTCCGCGTCCGGGCGGGCATGGCGCCCTTCACCGCCGGCTGCTGAGCCGCCGCGCCGGCTCAGGCGCCGGGGACCAGCGGCCGTGTCAGGTGGTTCGGCGGCGGCGGCTTGAGGAGGAGCAGCAGCAAGAGGCTGGCCAGCAGGACCCAGGCGACGATCCAGAACGCGTCGATGTAGGCGATCACGTAGGCCTCGCGGCGCACCAGATTGCCGAGCATCAGCAGGCTCTGCCCGGTCGCGTCGCCGACACGACCGGCGAAGAGCTGCGCCAATCGGGCCGACGCCTGCGCGGTCTGCGGATCGCCGTGCGCCACGTTCTGCCCGATCAGGTTGGACGCGATCTGCTCGCGCACGCGCACGAAGGTCTGGATGAACGCCGAGCCGATCTCGCCGCCGAGCAGCCGGCTCGCCTGGATCAGGCCGGCCGACGTGGTCGCCTGGGCCGGCGTGATGTTCGCCAGCGCGAAGAAGACCAGCGCCGTGATGCCGACCGCCAACCCGATCGCCTCGACGAGCTGCGACGGCAGGAAATCGTCGTTGGCCCAGTCGTGGGTCAGGCCGGTGTCCATCCAGCTGCCGACCGCGATCAGCGCGAAGCCGATCGCCAGCATCAAGCGCGCGTCGACGCGGCGCAGCAGCAAGGCGACGAGCGGCACCAGAACGATCTGCGGCAGCGCGATCCAGTTGACCACGTCGGCCGCCTGCAGTGAGCGCAGGCCCTGCACGCGCGTCAGGTAGTCGGGCAGCACGAAGCTGGTCGCGCTGCCGCCGAGGCCGTACATCGCGATCATGACGGCGGGGACCCAGACGTGGGGTTGCCGCATCACGGGGAAATGGAACAGCGGCTCCGCCGCCAGCGCCTCGCGCACGATGAAGGCGACGATCAGCAGTCCGCCGGCGGCGAGCAGCCCGACGACGACGCCCGAGTTGAGCCAGTCCAGCCGGTTGCCCTGGTCGAGCCCGGCATAGAGCAGGGTGAGGCCGAGGCCGATATAGACGATGCCGGGCCAATCGCCGGCGCGCAGCATCGTGCGGTTGATCGGCTGGCGCGGCATGCCGAACCAGATCAGCGCGATCATGACCGCCGTGAGTCCGGTGTTCTGCCAGAAGATCCACGCCCACAGGCCGCGTTCGCCGTAGAACGCCTCGATCGCGGTGCTGATGTTCTGCGAGAACACGAAACGGAAGGCGTAGGCCGCGAAGCCCCAGATCCACCAGCGCGGCGCCAGGTTCTGCACGATGAAGCCGACCGTCGACGGAATGAAGGCGCCGAGCGCGAAGCCGCGCACCAGCTGGATCGCGAGCAGGAGCCCCGGGTCGCGCGTCAGCGGCGGCAGCAAGGAGGCGATGCAGAATGTCGTGCTCGCCCACAGGAGCAGGCGGCGCGGGCCGAGCAAGACGCTGAGCCAGCCGGCGGACGCGCACAACAGGAGCTGCGTCGCCGCGAACATGGTCGAGAACCACGAGCCCTCGTCGAAGCCGAGCGACAGGCCGCCGCGGATGTCCGACAGGCCGACCGTCGTCACGCGCACGTTGATGGTCGAGATGAAGGCGCCGACCAGGACCGCGGCGACGCCGAGCAGCGGATGGTGGGTGATCCGGGGCGCCGCCGCCGCCGCGGCGGGCTGTGGGATACCGGGGGCCGCCGCGGCCGCGCCGCTCACGGCGCGGTCGGTGTCGAGTCGGTGTGGATCGTCGCGATCACCGACATGCCCGGCCTGAGCACGCCCATCAGCGGATGGCCGGGATCGAGCACGATCTTCACCGGGATGCGCTGGACCACCTTGGTGAAGTTGCCGGTCGCGTTGTCGGGCGGCAGCAGGCTGAACTGCGAGCCGCTCGCCGGCGCGACGCTGTCGACGTGCCCCGTCACGGTGACGCCCGGGAAGCTGTCGATCGTGATGCTCGCGGGCTGGCCGATGCGCACGCGGGTGAGCTGGGTCTCCTTGTAGTTGGCGACCACCCACACGGTGTCGAGCGGTACGACCGAGATGACCTCGGTGCCCGGACGCACGTACTGGCCGGGGCGCACCTGGCGCTCGCCGACCATGCCGTCGACCGGCGCCGCGATGCGGGTGTAGCCGAGCATGATGTTGGCCAGCTCGAGCATCGCGCGCTTCGCCTTGAGCTGGGCGCGCAGCACGGACTCCTGGGTGTCGAGCACCGCCATCTCGCGGCGCTGCGCCTCGAGCGCGGCGTGGCTGCGCGACAGGGTCGCCTCGAACCGCTTCTGGTCGGCGACCGCCTGCTCGAGCCGCTGTTGCGTGCCGAACGTCGTCGCCACCAGCGCGCGCTGGCGCTGCGCCTCCAGCTTGGTGCGCTCGACGTCGGCCGCGGTCGCCTGGATGGCGCCTTCGGCCTCGGCGATCGTGTCGTGCTGCTGCGCCTTGTGCGACTTCAGGTTCTCGATGGCGGCCTCGGCGCCGGCGACGTCGGCCTCGGCCTGGGCGACCCGCGCGCGATAGTCGTTGTCGTCGATCTGGACCAACAGGTCGCCCGCCTTGACGCGCTGATAGTCGCCCACCGCCACGGTGCTGACGTTGCCTTCGACCTGCGCGCTCAAGGGCGTGATGTCGCCGGTCACATAGGCGTCGTCGGTCGTCTGGTCGATGAGCGAGCCGACCCAGCTGTCCCAGCGCGCCACGAACAGCGCGGCGACGGCGGCCGCGACCACGACGATGCCGACGCGCGCCGACAGCGCCGGCCAGCGCCGCGGCGGGCGCGCGGGCGCCGGCGGCGGCGCGGCAGAGGGCGCTGCGGCGGACGTCGGCGGCTGAGACGGTGCGTCCATCGGTCCGTTATGCCAGACGATAGCGCCCGAGTCAGCCGCCAGGAGAGCGGTCTCGTGGACGTGGCCGGGAGCGGATGGCGCCGGCCCCCGCCGTGCGACTCGCGTGCCGGCGCTCGGGACATCGGAGCCCTGCCGGTCACACGTCTATGGACGATTGCCCGTCAAGCTGTCAGTCCAGGCGGCTCCGGACCGAACAGGTCGGTCAACAGGGTGGCGATCGGCGCCGTGCGCCGGAAATCGATGTGCACGTCCACATCGCTCATGGCCGCGTCCAGATACCCCTCAGCGTCGCAGTATGGTGGGCAAATATCGAGGAAGCTGAGACCGTCGTCTGCGGCGGCGTCCGCCAGCGCGCGGTTCAAGCCGAGCGCCGCGTCGCGCCGTTCTGCCGCGGAGCCCACAACGGGAAAATCGATATTGTTCGGGAACGCCCGTGGCGCCGGCAAGACGGCGCAGATCGCGGCCTGCGCCGCGTCGCCGCGTTCGAGGGTCCTGCGCAGCGAGCGCGCAAACGCGCGCGCGATGCGCCGCGCCAACGCCGGCACCGTCGTGTTCATTCGACGTGCCATGTCGATCAGGTGACAGCGGCAGTCGATCTCTCCGAAAACTGCGACGAATTTGGCGCCGGGCGTGATGCCGAGGGCGGCGAGATCGATCGGATGTCGTGTCACGTGGGCCATCGTGGTTGGCCCGCACCAATGCACGCGGCAGCGCGGAATCATCGAAAAGTTGGTGACCGCGTGGCTGTCGCCGATCACCTCGACGTCGCCGACGGGAAGACCGGCGGCGATCGCGGCCTTGCGGGTCAGCCGGCCGTAGACCTCGATCAGCTTGAGTGAGCCGGACATGAGTGGCAGGAGCGGTTGGAGAATCGCGATCGCGCGATTGGGATCGGGCAGCGCCAATAGCGCATGGTAGAATTCATCCGATTTCAGCCCAATCGGACTGACTGCGGCGACCTGGGCGAATCCCTCGATGGCGTCCTCAAAACGACCGAGGTGATACCAGGCGACGGCCAGCTCGTAGCGCGTTTGGAGGAAGTCCGGGCGCTCCGCGAGCAGCGCACGCAAGGCCGCCTCGGCGAGCTCCAAACGGCCTTCGTCCCGCAGCTGCTTCGCGGCGCCGAGGCGGGCGATCAGGTCACCCTGCTCGACCGGCTGCATCGGTGTCGCGCGACGTGCCTTCAGCGCCGAGCCTCGCAGTCGCGCAGGAAGTCGATGAACGTGGCGGCGAGCGTGCCGCGCGCGGCGGCCCAGCCCTCGAAGTCGACGTCGACGTCGCGATCCTCGGTCAGCACCTCGCGGTAGCGGCTGTTGGGCAGGAGGCGATGCGCGGCCTGGCCCGGCGCGCGCGGATGGACGCGGTCGTTGCCCGGCACGATCAGGGCCGGCAAGGCGAGGCGCCGCATCGCGTCGGGATCGATGCCGGAGACCGGGAAGTCGGTGCCCTGCCGGAAGCCGGCGAGCCAGCGCTCGATGGCGGCCTTGAAGCGCTCGGCGCCCAGGGCGGCGAGGCGCTCGCGGTTCGACGGGTTGGCCGCGATCATCGCGGCGAAATGCTCGGTCGCGCACACCGCGTCCATGCCGCCCTGGCGCAGCGCGTCGAGATACTGCGTGTAGTAGTTGATCGCCAGGCGCTGCGCCGCGTAGGCGCCGCCGGTGACGCGCCACAGCAGGAGCGCGCGCACCGCCGCGGGGCGTTTGATCGCCAGCAGCAGCGACATCCGGCTGCCCGACGACGAGCCCGCGAGATAGACCGGGCCGGTGGCGAGCTCCTGGAGCAGCCCCAGGAGATCGTCGGCCTGCTCGGCGCTCTCGGAGTCGCCGTCGACCGCGACCTCGGCGGCGCCGGTGTTGCGCCGGTCGTGGATCAGCACGCGGAAGCCGGCCTCGGCGATCAGCTCGGCGAGCTCGCGCTCGGCCGCCAGGCCGCGCCGCCCGCCGGGCGTCAGCGCCACCCACGGCCCCGTCGTGCCCACCACCTCGTAGACCAGTCCGACGCCGCGCACCCGCATGGTTGCCATCGCCAAGTCCCTTCAATCGGTTGCCGCTCCGCACCGCGGCGGGCCGAGCCCCGGCGGTGCGACGTTCTGCCTCGCGATCCGGACCCGTCCCTTGCCCGGGCCGGTGCGGGAATACATTATACCAGACACCACCCTGCCCTGGGCCGGGAGCCCATCCCGGCGGAGAATCGTATGAGCCATACCCCGGGCGAGGTTCGCCATTTCGACCATCCGGGCGCCGGACGGAAGCGCGCCAAGGCGACGCCCAAGGGCCGCACCGTCGACCCCCGGGCGCTCGACGAGGTGCGCGCGCTGCTCGGCGACCGGCCGCGCCGGCGCGACCTCCTGATCGAGCACCTGCACCTGATCCAGGACCGCTACCACCAGCTCTCGGCGGCGCATCTGGCGGCGCTCGCCGACGAGATGCGGCTGGCCTTCGCCGAGGTCTACGAGACCGCGACCTTCTACGCGCATTTCGACATCGTGAAGGAGGACGAGGCGGCGCTCGCGCCGCTCGTCGTGCGGGTGTGCGACAGCCTGACCTGCGCGCTGTTCGGCGCCGACAAGCTGCAGGCCGAGCTCGAGCGGCTCGAGGGCAAGAGCGTGCGCGTGGTGCGCGCGCCGTGCGTCGGGCTGTGCGACCAGGCGCCCGCGGTCGAGGTCGGCCACAATTTCATCGGCCACGCCGACGCGCAGAAGGTGGCCGACGCGATCCAGCGCGGCGACACGCACGCGCACGCGCCGACCACCATCGACGCCAAGGCCTATCGTGCCGCCGGCGGTTATCAATTGCTCGAGCGCGTGCGCTCGGGCGCGCTCGCGGTCGACGACATCATCGCGACCGTCGAGAAGGCCGGCTTGCGCGGGCTCGGCGGCGCCGGCTTCCCGACCGCGCGCAAGTGGCGCTCGGTGCGCGGCGAGCCCGGGCCGCGCCTGATGGCGGTCAATGCCGACGAGGGCGAGCCCGGCACCTTCAAGGACCGCTATTATCTGGGTAGCGATCCGCACCGCTTCCTCGAAGGCATGCTGATCGCCGCGTCGGTGGTCGAGGCGACCGACGTCTACATCTATCTGCGCGACGAGTATCCCGCGATCCGCGACGTGCTCGCGCGGGAGATTCAGAACGTGCCCGCAGGTGGCCCGACCATCCATCTGCGGCGCGGCGCCGGTGCCTACATCTGCGGCGAGGAGAGCTCGATGCTGGAGAGCATCGAGGGCAAGCGCGGCCTGCCGCGCAACCGGCCGCCGTTCCCGTTCCAGGTCGGGCTGTTCGGCCGGCCGACCCTGATCAACAACGTCGAGACGCTCTACTGGGTGCGCCACATCCTGGAGACCGGCACGCCGCCGTTGCGCAGCTACTCGGTGTCCGGTCACGTCAAGCAGCCTCGTGTCGTCGTGGTGCCGCCCGGCATCACGGTGCGCGCGCTGATCGAGCAATGCGGCGGCATGCAGGACGGTCACGTCTTCAAGGCCTACCTGCCGGGCGGCGCCTCGGGCGGCATCCTGCCCGCGTCCCTGGGCGACCTGCCGCTCGATTTCGGCCAGCTCGAGAAGCACGGCTGCTTCGTCGGCTCGCACGCCGTCGTCATCCTGTCCGACAAGGACGATATGAAGGCGGTGGCGTTGAACCTGATGCGCTTCTTCGAGGACGAGAGCTGCGGCCAGTGCACGCCGTGCCGCGCCGGCACCGAGAAGGCCGTCAAGCTGATGGACCGGCCGCGCTGGGACGCGGCGCTGCTCGAGGAGCTCTCCACCGTGATGCGCGACGCGTCGATCTGCGGGCTCGGCCAGGCCGCCGCCAATCCGATGCTGAGCGTGCTCAAGCATTTCCGGGACGAGGTGATGTCGTGACGATCAGCTTCACGCTCGACGGCCGGACCGTCGAGGCCGCGGACGGCGAGACGATCTGGCAGGTCGCCCAGCGCCTCGGCACCGAGATCCCGCATCTGTGCTACGCGCCCGAGCCGGACTACCGGCCGGACGGCAACTGCCGCGCCTGCATGGTCGAGATCGAGGGCGAGCGCACCTTGGCCGCGTCGTGCATCCGCAAGCCGACGCCGGACATGAAGGTGCAGACCGCCTCGGCGCGCGCCAAGTCGGCGCGCAAGCTGGTGTTCGAGCTGCTGGTCGCCGACCAGCCGGACAAGAAGCGCGCGCACGATCCGGATTCGAAATTCTGGCGCTGGGCCGACCGGCTCGCGGTCGCGTCGAGCCGCTTTCCGGCGACCGAGCGCTGGCAGCCCGACGCGAGCCACCCGGCGATGCGCGTCAATCTCGACGCCTGCATTCAGTGCAACCTGTGCGTCCGCGCCTGCCGCGAGGTCCAGGTCAACGACGTGATCGGCATGGCGGCGCGCGGCGCGCATGCCAAGATCGTGTTCGACTTCGACGACCCGATGGGCGAGAGCACGTGCGTCGCCTGCGGCGAGTGCGTGCAGGCCTGCCCGACCGGCGCCCTGATGCCGGCCGCCTATCTCGACGACCGCCAGGTCCGCACCGTGTGGCCCGACCGTCAGGTCGACAGCCTGTGTCCTTATTGCGGCGTCGGCTGCCAGGTCACCTACAACGTCAAGGACGAGACGATCGTCTACGCCGAGGGCCGCGACGGCCCGGCCAATCACAATCGGCTGTGCGTGAAGGGCCGCTTCGGCTTCGACTACATCCACCACCCGCATCGGCTGACCCAGCCGCTGATCCGCAAGCCGGGCGTGCCGAAGGACGCCAACGACCAGGTCGATCCCGCCAACCCGTGGACGCATTTCCGCCCCGCGACGTGGGAGGAGGCGCTCGACGCGGCGGCCGGCGGGCTCAAGCGCGTTCGCGACGCGCACGGCCCCAAGGCGCTCGCCGGCTTCGGCTCGGCCAAGGGCTCGAACGAGGAGGCCTACCTGTTCCAGAAGCTGGTGCGCACCGGCTTCGGCTCGAACAACGTCGATCATTGCACGCGGCTGTGCCACGCCTCGTCGGTCGCCGCGCTGATGGAGTGCCTGAACTCGGGCGCCGTGACCGCGCCGTTTTCCGCCGCCCTCGACGCCGAGGTCGTGATCGTGATCGGCGCCAACCCGACGGTGAACCATCCGGTCGCCGCGACCTTCTTCAAGAATGCGGCCAAGCGCGGCGCCAAGCTGATCGTGATCGATCCGCGCGGCCAGGGCCTGTCGCGCCACGCCTTCCGCAATCTGCAGTTCAAGCCCGGCACCGACGTCGCGCTGCTCAACGCGCTGATCCACACGATCGTCGAGGAGGGTCTGACCGACGCGCAGTACATTGCCGGCTACACGGTCGGCTTCGACGATCTCAAGGAGAAGATCAAGGACTTCTCGCCCGAGAAGATGGCGCCGGTGTGCGGCATCGACGCCGGCACCCTGCGCGAGGTGGCGCGGCTCTACGCGACGTCGCGCGCCTCGATCATCTTTTGGGGCATGGGCATCAGCCAGCACGTGCACGGCACCGACAACGCGCGCTGCCTGATCACGCTGGCGCTGATCACCGGTCAGGTCGGCCGGCCGGGCACCGGCTTGCATCCGCTGCGCGGCCAGAACAACGTGCAGGGCGCGTCCGATGCCGGGCTGATCCCGATGGTCTATCCCGACTACCAGTCGGTCGAGGCGCCGAAGATCCAGAACCTGTTCGAGTCGTTCTGGAACACCAAGCTCGACCCCAAGCGCGGCCTGACCGTGGTCGAGATCATGAACGCGATCCACGCCGGGCAGATCCGCGGCATGTATGTCGAGGGCGAGAA
>DATJNS010000342.1:0-3509 GCA_035507915.1 Candidatus Sulfotelmatobacter sp. | reverse complement strand
GCGCTGCCGCGACAACGGACGTTGCGTGCGGCGCTCGATTGGAGCCATGAGCTGCTCCCGGAAGCCGAGCGGCGGTTGCTCCGGCGCCTGGCGATCTTCCCCGCCGGCTTCACCGTCGATGCCGCCGCCGCCGTGATGACGGATACCGGGCTCGATGCGGCGGCGGTGACGGACGGCATCGCCAATCTCGTCGCAAAATCATTGGTCGCGCTGGACAAGGCAGATGGCGCCTCGCGCTGGTATCTGCTCGAGACCATCCGGGCCTACGCGCTCGAGAAGCTCGTCGAGCATGGCGAGGCCGACACGGCGGCGCGGCATCACGCAGCGTATTTCCGCGATCTCTTCACGCAACCGGGCACGCGATCGCGCTTCCTGAACGAGGACTTGCCGCGCTGCGTCCAAGAAATCGACAACGTCCGCGCGGCGGTGGACTGGTGCTTCTCCCCGGTCGGCGACACGGCCCTCGGCGCCGATCTCACGGCCGCTTACGCGCCGGTCTGGCTCTACCTGTCGCTGATGGGCGAGTGCCGTGAGCGCTGCGATCGCGCATTGCTCCATCTCGAACGCGATGGACAGGCCGACGCAAGGAATCGAATGTGGCTCCAGATCGCCGTCGGCAGCTCGCTGCGTGTCACCATGGGCCAAGCGCGGCGGGCACAAACGCTGCTCGCTGCGGCGCTCGACACCGCGGAGGCGCTCGATGACGTCGAAGCTCAGGCCCGGGCATTGACCACCTTGAGTGGCGCGTACACCTTCCTCGGCGAACACGACGAGGCGTGGGCGTCGACCGTGCGGCTCAAACAGGTCGTCGATCGGATCGGCGATCCGGCCGGCATCCTCGTCGCAGATCGGATGATGGGCACCAATTTGGCGGCCATGGGAAGGTTGCAGGAAGCCGAACGGTCCTTGGAACGCGTGGTGCGGCCCCACGCCCTGGAGCATCGACGAGCCGCGATCTGGTACCCCACGGATCATCCGGCTTCCGCGCGCGATGCTGGCCCGTGTGTCGTGGCTGCGCGGCTTTGCGGAGAGGGCCGTCAGTGAGGCCCAAGCGAGTCTCGATGAGCTGCAGCCGACCGATCACCAGTTGCTGACCTGCCGTGTTCTTTATTTCGGTATCTGCCGCATCGCGCCGATGATCGGAGACTTCACCGCCGCGGAGCAGGCGAATGCGCGGCTGATCGCGGCCGCGACAAACCTGAATGCATTGTTCTGGCAGACGGCAGGGCGCTTCCTGGACGGCAAGCTGATGGTCGAACGCCGCGCCTTCGCGCCGGGCCTCGCGGCGCTCGAGGAGGCTTTCGACACCTGCCGGCAAACCGGATGGCGCATGTCGTATCCCGAGTTCAAGGGCTCGCTCGCCGTCGCGCTGGCCGGACTGGGCCGGCCCGACGCGGCACTGGATGCCATCGAGAAAGGGCTCGAGGGAACCGGCCGGGGCGAGAACGGTCAGCGCTGGTACGTGCCCGAGCTGCTCCGCATCAAGGGGGAGGTGCTGCTCCAGCAAGGCGCGGCCGGGAGCACCGCGGCGGCGGAAACTTGTTTCCTCGAAGCGCTGGGCCTCGCCCAGGAACAGGGCGCGCTGTTCTGGGAATTGCGGGTCGCCCTGAGCCAGGCCCGCGTGCGGATGGCCCAGGGCCGCCACGGCGACGCGCGACAAATTCTCGCGCCGGTCTACGGCCGCTTCACGGAGGGTTTCGAGATGACCGATATGCGCGCCGCGAAGGCATTGCTCGACGCGCTGACGCCGTAGCGCGTGGCGTGGGCGCCGTGAAGCGACGGGCCTTCCTGAGATCGACCGCCCTGGTGGCGGCCGGCGCCCTTGCTGCTCCAGTGCGCTCGGCGCGCGCCGCGACGCGCGCGCTCCGCTTCGTGCCGACCTCCGACTTGGCCAATTTCGACCCGATCTGGAGCCCGGCCTACGTCGCGCGCAACGCCGGGCTGCTGGTGTGGGACATGCTGTACGGGGTCGATCGCGCGCTGCGGCCGCAACGCCAGATGGTCGAGAGCGAGGAGCTGTCCGCCGACGGCCTCACCTGGACGTTCCGGCTGCGACCTGGCCTCGCGTTCCACGACGGCGCGCCGGTGCTGGCCCGGGACGCGGTCGCGAGCATCAACCGCTGGGCGGCGCGCGAGCCCATGGGCGGGACGATCAAGGCCATCGAGAACGAGCTGGTCGCCCTCGACGACCGCACGTTTCGGTGGTCGCTGCGCAAACCGTTTCCGAAGCTGCTGCTGGCGCTCGGCAAGATCACGACGCCGTGCTGCTTCATCATGCCGGCGCGCATCGCGGCGACCGATCCATTCAAGCCGATCGGCGAGTATGTCGGCAGCGGCCCGATGCGTTTCGCGCGCGACGAATGGGTGCCCGGCGGCAGAGCGGTCTTCGAGAGGGTTCCGAGCTACGTGCCGCGACCGGAGCCCGCCTCATGGCTCGCCGGCGGCAAGCGGATCCTGGTCGATCGGATCGAGTGGCTCGTCATGCCCGACCCGAGCACGGCCGCCGCCGCGCTGCTGAGCGGCGAGGTCGATTGGTTGGAGCGCGCGATCCCCGACGTGCTGCCGATGCTCCAGGAGAATCGCGATCTGACGGTCGACATCGCCGACCCCTTGGGCGGCGTCGGCGTTCTCCTCCTGAACCATCTGTTTCCGCCGTTCGACGACGTGCGGGCGCGCCGCGCGATGCTGATGGCGATCAGCCAGGCAGACTACATGCACGTCTTCGTCGGCGACGACGATCGGCTGTGGAAGCAGATGCCCGGCTACTTCACGCCCGGCACGCCGCTCTACACCGACGCGGGCGGCGACATTCTCGAGGGCCCCCGCAAGCTCGACGCCGCCAAGCGGCTGCTCGCCGAGAGCGGCTATGCCGGCGCGCCCGTGACCGTGATGGCGGCGCAGGATCTGCCGGCCCACAGGGCGTGGGGCGACGTCACCGTCGCGCTGCTGAAGCGGCTCGACGTGGAGGTCGAGTACGTCGCCGTCGACTGGGGGACGCTGATTGCGCGTCGGATGCGAAAATCGCCGCCGGACCAAGGCGGCTGGAACCTGTGCATCACGAGCCTGGCCGGCGTCGATTGCGCCGACCCCACCAACAAGCTGATTCGCGCGCGCGGCGACCTGCCGGTGAACGGATGGGCGAACAGCCCTCCGGTCGAAGCGGAGGTCGGGGCGTGGTTCGATGCCGCGAGCCTCGACGAGGAGAGAGCGGCCGTGCGGCGGCTGAACAAGGTGGCGCTCGACTACGTCGTCTACGCGCCGCTCGGCTGCTTTCTGGGACACGTCGCCTGGCGCAAGACCGTGACGGGAATCGAGCAGGCGCCCGTGCCGCTGTTCTGGAACGTCAGAAACGCCGCCTGACGGCTGCCTGTGGTGTTGCGCGCGTCGCGGTCGTCGCCGGCACGTCGGATGCGCGGCGTCAATTCGGACTCATCAGCTTCACGAGCACGGCGCGCAGCTGCTCCTGCAACCACGGCTTCTCGATCATTGGCCCATGGCGAAGCGGCGGA
>DATJNS010000341.1:0-14617 GCA_035507915.1 Candidatus Sulfotelmatobacter sp. | reverse complement strand
CGCAACAACCCGCTCGCGCAGATCCATCGAGTAAGGCTTTGCCATCCCTGCTGGCCTCCTCGCCCCAGTCAGCAGGTTGAATCAGATCCGGCTTCCCGTGGGAATCCCGAATCGATTCGGCCCCAACGAATCCCGCTCTAGGCGCCCCCGCGCCGGCGTCGGCAACGATGGTCTGGCGCGCGCCCGTCGGGGCGCGCGCGGGTCACTTCGTGCGCTGACCGCCTCGACGGCCGCCGGCCTCGCCTGACGCCGCCTCGACCGCGGCGATCTCGTCCGAGGCGATCTCGGCCGCGGCGCCCTCGCCCGGCGCATCGAGGAACTGCGCGACCTGCCGCAGCCCGCGAATGTCCTCGAGGCACATCACGTCGATCGGGCGCCGACCGCCGAAGATCGGCTCCTGGCGCGGCTCGACCAGCCAGCCGGCCGAGCCATGCTTCTCCTGCAGCAACCGGAAGATGCGCAGCACGTAGGAGATGCGCTCGACCTGATCGAGCGACAGCGCGCCGGTCCGGTTCTGCTTCCAGTTGCGCAAGGTCTCGGGCGACGGCTGGCCGAGCAGCATGCGTTCCTGCGGCTCGTCGAGCCGCCAGGCGGCGCTGACGCGCAGAAACGCCGCCAAGGCGGGGCCCGAGACATGCTGTTCGTAGAGCGGTCGCCGAGTCATCGCGGCGTGATCTTATGCGTTGCGTCTGGGGGGCGTCGCCGGAACCGTCGTCCCATGTTACCACGAACACCCCATCGGCGCGTTCGTTCGCGGGCGCGCCGCCGACGGATGCTGCGGCCGGCCGCGCTACGTCGTGGGCACCGCCGCGATGCCCTCGATCTCGATCTTCATCGACGGATGCGCGAGCGCGGGGATCTGCACCAGCGTGCGCGCGGGCGGGTTGGCGGCGCCGAACAGGCGCGCCGAGATCTCGTTCAAGACGTTCTGCTCGCCGACGTCGGTCATGAAGATGGTCAGCTTGAGGACGTTCGCGAAACCGCCGCCGGCCGCCTTGAGGATCGTCTCGATGTTGGCGAAGGTCCGCTCGACCTGGTCGCGGATGTCGCCGCCCAGCCACTGCGCCTCTTCGACCGGGTCGTGCGGGTGCTTGTGATAGATCGGCACCGGTCCGCAGCCCGAAAAGAAGATCAACCGCGCG
This sequence comes from Candidatus Sulfotelmatobacter sp., assembly GCA_035507915.1. Lineage (GTDB taxonomy): Bacteria > Pseudomonadota > Alphaproteobacteria > Elsterales > Elsteraceae > JACQAI01. The sequence goes on along the minus strand of DATJNS010000341.1, from coordinate 13,475 downwards.
TCCTCGACCGCGAACGCCGAGCTGAACGGGCTCTGGAACTCCGGCTGCATGGCAATGTGGTGGATCGGCAGGATCTTCATGATCGGCCTCGTCGTCGGCGCGCGGGGAAAGGCGGTCAGTCGGGCAGGCGCGCGATCGCCTCGATCTCGACCATCAGGTCGGGATGCGCCAGCCGCCGGACCTCGACGGTCGTGCTGGTCGGCAGCGCGCCGAAATACGCCATGCGGACGTCCATGTGCTTGAAGTATTCCTCGATGTCGGTCACGTAGGTATTGCTCTTGATCATATCGTCCATGCTGGCGCCGCCGGCCGCGAGCGCGAGCTTCACGTTCTCGCAGACCTGACGGATCTGGGCGCGCATGTCGCCCTTGCCGACGATGTTGCCGTCGCGGTCGCGCGACAATTGGCCCGAGCACATCACGAGCCGCCCCGGCTCGGAAACCACGACGTGAGAATAGAGCACGTGTCCGCCGACCCGGCGCACCACCAGGCCCTCGGGTTGCAGTCTCGTGATTGCTCGACGCGCCATGGCCCCGACCCTTGCAAACCCTGCCCTTGCCGACCCGACCCTTGCCAACCCGACCCCCTGCAAAGTGGAGGCCGAAGAAAAACCGAGACGACCGGGAAACGGGTACGAGCATTGCATGCACCCATACCCATTGAAATCGTGAATCGGCGCTCGCACGGGGGAGGCCTGCCAATGACCAGACGACTTTCGGGTGCGTCGCGGCCCTTGCGGCGGCGCACGGTGCTGGGCGGCCTCGGTGCGCTTGCCGGCACGGCCATGCTGGGCCGGCGGGCCGCCGCCGCGCCGGTCACCATCCGCTACGCCACCGGCGGCGGCATCGGCACGAACGAGATGCAGACCATCGTCTTCCTCGACTATCTGGAGAAGAACGTCCTGCAGCACTACGGCAAGGAATACACGGTCGACATGACGTTCACGCGCGGCACGCCCGAGGGCGCCACCCTGCTCGCGGCCGGCCGGACCGACATGGCGATCCTGGCGTTCTCGACCTTCGCCACCACGATGCTGAAGGGTGCGGTGCCCAACGGGCTCACGATCCTGACCGACGACTACCAGGACGGCCGCCCGGGCTACGCGTCGAACAGCTACTACGTGCTGAAGGACTCGCCGATCCAGAAGGTCGAAGACCTCAAAGGCAAGAAGATCGCCATCAACGCGTTCGGCGCGGCGGTCGACCTCACCTTGCGCGTCGTGCTGAAGAAGCACGGCCTCGACCCCCGCCGCGACGTCGAGATCGTCGAGATCGCGTTTCCCAACATCGCCTCGGCGATCCGCGAACGCCGGGTCGATTGCGGCGTCATGATCATCCCCTTCGCGCCGCCCGAGGTGGCCAAGGGCGATCTGCGCGAGCTGTTCGCCGGGCGCGATGCGTTCGGCGCGCATTGCGTGCTGTTCCAGGTCGTGACCAACGATTTCCTGGCCGCCCACCGCGACGCCGTGCGCGCGTTTCTCGACGACTACGTGCGCGCCCTCCACTGGTACTACGACAAGGCCAACCGCGCGAAAGCGATCGAGCTGATCGCCGATTTCACCAAGACGCCGAAGGACATTCTCGAGTCCTATGCCTTGACCGAGCGCGACTACTACCGCGACCTCAACGGCTGCGTCGCGCCCCAGCTGGTCCAGGTCCCGATCGACGCGATGCAGCGCGAGGGTTTCATCCCGCAGACGGTCGACGTCAGCAAGAGCTTCGACCCGTCGCTGCTGCCGTTCCCGTGCAAGGCCTGAGCGGTACCGCCAAGATCGAGCTGCGCGACCTGACGAAGAGCTATCCCTCGCGCCATGGCGAGGTGCTCGCGCTCGATCACGTCGACCTTTCGGTGGCGCCCGGCGAGTTCGTCTCGATCGTCGGTCCGTCGGGCTGCGGCAAGAGCACGCTGCTCTACGTGCTGGGCGGCTTCCTGCCGGCGAGCGGCGCGGCGCTGATCGATGGCGATCGGGTGACGGCCCCGGGCGCGGATCGTGGGATCGTGTTCCAGGAATACGCGCTGTTCCCCTGGCTCACCGTGCGCGACAACATCAACTACGGGCTCGACATCAAGGGGATGAAGCGCGCCGAGCGCGACGCGCTCGCCCAGCGCTACATCGACATGATCGGGCTCACGGGGTTCGAGAACCGCTATCCGCGCGAATTGTCGGGCGGCATGAAGCAGCGCGTCGCGCTGGCGCGCACGCTCGCCTACGACCCCGAGATATTGCTGCTCGACGAGCCGTTCGGCGCGCTCGACGCGCAGACCCGCGAGATCATGCAGGACGAGCTCCTGCGCATTTGGCAGGGCATGCGCAAGACCGTCCTCATGGTGACCCACGACGTCACCGAGGCCGTCTATCTGTCGCAGCGCGTGTGCGTGATGTCGGGGCGACCGGGCCGCATCGTGCGCGAGTTCACGGTCGACATCGATCGGTCGGTCGGGCGCGAGGCCGTGATGCTGTCGGAGCGCTTCGGCGCGATCCGCAACCAGGTGTGGCTCGCGGTCCGCCAGCAGGTCGTCGCGGCCGCGCCCGCCGGAGGCGCACCCAACTGACCGCCCGTGCCGCGTCGCTGCTGCGCTTCGCGCCCGTGGCGCTGTTTCTCGTGCTGTGGCAGGGGGTCAGCACGAGCGGCCTGGTCGATCGCAGCTTCCTGCCCAGCGTGTCGTCGGTCGTGACCGCCTTCGTCGACCTGGCATCGGGCGGCGAGATCGCCGGCAACCTCGTGATCTCGGCGTTCCGCAGCTTCGCCGGGCTCGCGCTGGCGACCGTCGTCGGCGTCGCGCTCGGCATCGCGATGGCGATGTTCCGCCGGGTCGACGGTTTTTTCGGTCCGCTGGTCGCCACGACCTATTCGCTGCCGAAATCCGCGTTGGTGCCGCTGTTCCTGCTGTGGTTCGGCATCGGCAGCGCCACCGACATCACGACCGTCTTCCTCGCCTGCCTGCTGCCGATCCTGGTGCACGCCTATCACGGCGTGCGCGAGGTGCCGCGGGTGTTGATCTGGAGCGCCGAGACCATGGGCGCCACGCGAACGAGCGTGTTCTTCCGTGTGCTGCTGCCGGGCGCGCAGTACTCGATCTATACCGGGATCCGCATCGCGCTCGGCTTCTCGTTCGTGCTGACCGTGTCGGCCGAGATGATCGCGGCCACCGACGGCATCGGCAAGCTGCTGTTCATGTACGGCGAGAACGGCGCCTACGCCTACATGTTCGCCGCGCTGGCCGCGCTGATCGCGGTCGCCTACCTGGCCGACCGCGGCCTGGTGGCGCTGATCCGCCGACTCTTGCGCTGGCACGAGCAGGCCGCGCACGAGGGCCGCGCGTGACCGCGGCGCGCCGACTGTGGGCGGCGTCCTACCCGCTGGTCCTGCTCGTCGTCGTCTGGGAGGCGGCGGCGCGCGCCGGGCTCGCGCGCCCGCTCTTCCTGCCGGCGTTCTCGACCGTGGTCGCCCAGCTGTGGCCGCTGCTCCAATCGGGCGACGTGATCGAGCCGCTGCTGCGCAGCGTGCTGCGCGCGCTGGGCGGGCTCGCGCTGGCGGCGGCCTGCGGCATCGCGCTCGGCATCGCGATGGCACGCGTCGCCTGGTTCCACTGGCTGCTCGATCCGTTGGTCGCCATCGCGTTTCCGGCGCCCAAGATCGCCTTCGTGCCGATCTTCATCCTGTGGTTCGGCATCGGCGATCTGTCGAAGGTGCTGCTGGTCGCCTTCACCTGCGTATTTCCCATGCTCGTCTCGGCCTACGACGGCGCGCGCGGCGTGAGCCTGGTGCTCTTGTGGTCGGCGCGCTCGATGGGTGCTTCGCCGCGCCATCTGTTGTGGCAGGTGATTCTGCCCGGCGCCCTGCCCGCGATCCTCGCCGGCCTGCGCGTGACCGTGCCGGTGTCCCTGATCGTCGCCTTCACGGCGGAGATGGTCGAGGGCGGCGGCGGGGTCGGCGCCGCGCTGATGTACGCCCAGCGCTTCTTCGAGACGCCGACCGTGTTCGTCTATATCGTCTTGATGTTGCTGACCGGCGTGGCGGTCGATGCCATGATGGCACGGCTGCGGCGGCGGGTTCTGCGCTGGCATGAGGACGCGGCACCCGATCGAGCGGGCCGCCAGGAATAATCGGGCGCGGCCGACGTTTAGCGTTGGATTGCGCCTCGGGAGGGATCCATGCCGTACCGCTACGTCCTGCTCGCCGCCGCGGCGGCTCTGCTGCTCGCCGGCTGCGCCAACAACCAGGCCGTCGCCGAGAAGAACTGCAGCGGGACGACCGGCACCGCGCACGACCAATGCGTGGCGAAGGAACTCGATCGGCTCGCTAAGGCCCAGCAGGTGCCGGCCTCGACAGGCGGCGGCGGCGGTTACTAGCCGGGAGCGCCCGATGACCCGCGAGCGCCGCGCCGTCATCGTGATTTGCGACAGCCTGCGGCGCGACCTGGTGACGCGCGCCGACGCGCCCTTCCTCGCCGACCTGGCCGAGCGCGTCGCCGACTTCCGCGCCCATCGCTCGGTGTTCCCGTCGACCACGCGCACCAGCGCGGCGTCGATCGCGACCGGCTGCCGGCCGGCACGCCACGGATTGCTCGGCAACACGATGGCGATCGACGAAGGCGACGGGCTGGTCTGCCTGTCGGTCGGCAAGCCGGACTTCCGCGATCGCCTGCTTGCCGCGACCGGGCGCACCTTGCACGCCGCCACCCTGGCCGAGCGCGTCGCGCGCCACGGCCGCACCGCGGTCGCGATCTCCAACGTGTCGCCGGGCGCCGCCTACTTCCTCGATCCCGACGGCCACGGCTGGGTCTACAACGCGGCCGGCAGCTTCGGGCCGGGCCGCCGTCCGCTCGCGCCCGGCGATCACGTCGCGGTCGAGAAAGGCACCGCCGGCGATCGCGCGCTGACCGACCGGTTCTGCGACGACGTGCTGCGCCGCCGCGCGCCCGCGATCGCCATCCTCTGGCTGTCCGAACCCGACTATTCCGGGCATTCGAATCCGTTGGGCTCGCCGGTGCACCGCCGCGCCATCGCGGGCGCCGATGCGTGCGTGCGCCAGGTCGCCGAGACCGTGGCGGCGCTCGATCCCGACGGCGAACGAACCCTCCTGATGATCGGCTCGGATCACGGCATGGAGACCGTCGACCGCACGATCGACCTCGACGCGCTGCTGATCGCGGCCGGCCTGAAACGCGCGCCCGAGTCGGGCGACGTCGTGGTGGCGCCGCAGGGTACGTCGGCGCTGCTCTATTTCGCCGAGCCGACCGGCGAGCTGGTCGGGCGCGTCGCGCGCTTCCTCGAAACCCAGGACTGGGTCGCCGAGAGCTTCGTCGGCGCGGCGCTCGCGGGCGTCGGCCTGCCGACCGACGGCACGCTGCGCATCGCCGTCACGCTGAGCTGCGACGACCGCGTCAACGCGCACGGCGTACCGGGCTTCGCCGCCGTCGTGCACGATCCGCAGGAGCCGAAAGCGTACCGCAGCCAGCACGGCGGCCTCGGCGCCAACGAGCAGCGGCCGTTCCTGTTCGCGTCGGGCGGGGGCTTCGCGCCCGGCGCGCGTCACGCGCCGTCGTCGCTGATCGACATCGCGCCGACGGTGCTGCGCCATCTCGGCCTGCCGCTCGACGGCATGGACGGCACGCCGCTGCCGCTCGCCTGACCGGGCGGGGTCAGACGCCCGTCTCGTAGCAGCCTCGGCAGATCGTCGGCGGCCGGCCGTCCAGGTGGGCCTGGCGGAAGGCCGTCATCGCGGGGCCGAACCAGACGCGCGAGAAGCCGTCCGCGGCGCTGCCGAGCTCGCTGACCTCGGGAATGCCGATGAAGCAGCACGGCACGACGCGCAGGTCCGACGACACGAACGCCCGCTCGAACGGCCACGGGCAGAGGCGCGGCGACGGACCGACGCGATATTTCTCGCGCACCATCCAGAAGCCGACCCTGACGCCGCGCTCGCGACCGCGCGCGACGAGCGCCTCGGCCGCCGCGCGCGTGACGGAGTCGCCCGACGCCACCGCATCGTTGCGCGCGCGCCAGGCCGGCTGCCCGAAATCCGACAGGCTCAGCGAGAACACCAGGTTGCGGAAGCCGAGCTCGGCCGCGAGATCGACCAGCGCCGGCAGCTGGTGCCGGTTCGCCTGCTGCACGACCGTCCACATCTTGGTGCGCACGACGCCGCGCGCGGCGCACAGATCGTTCAGGCGGCGGCAGTTGGCCGTCACGCGCGCGAAGTTCGATTGCCGCCGGATCGCCTCGTAGGTCGCCTTGTCGGCGCCGTCGATCGAGATCTGGATCTCGTTGGCGTCGCTGTCGACCAGCTTGCGGGCATTGTCGGCGAGATGCAGCAGCGACGCGTTGGTCGTCGTGCGCACCCAGATGCGCTGGGCGCGGGCATAGCGGATCATGGCGAAGAACGCGTCGCGCTGCAGCGTCGGCTCGCCCATGCCCTGCAGCTTGATCTCGACCAGGCCGTACTGCTCGTCGATCAGCTGCTGGAAAGCGGCGAGCGGCATGTCCGCCGCGCGGCGCCCCTTCGGCCACTCGCTGACCGGGCACATCGTGCAGGCGAAATTGCAACGGCTGACGTTCTCGATGTCGAGCTTGATCGGCAGGTAGGCGACGGTCGCCGAGCGCCGGACCGCACGCTGGTAGAGCGCGTAGTTGGCGCGGCAGCGCGCATCGCCGGCGAGCCGCCGGGCGCGCTCGCGCCGGTAGGCGGCGAGGCCGGCCGCCGGCTCGGGCGGCGGCAGCGCGGTGGCGGAATCCAAGGGCATGATCCTGAGTGCCCGATACCGCGGCGCCCGTGGTTGATCTAGATCAACGCCCCGTCGTGCTCGCGCACGGGCCGAGCCTGACGCGCACCCAAGCAAGTACGGCTTGAAACAACAGACCGTCATGCCCGCGGACGCGGGCATCCAGAGTCGCGTGCGCTGCCGTCCGACTCCTGGATCCCCGCGTTCGCGGGGATGACGTAAGCCAAGTGCCGATGAAGATCGCTGTCAGTCGTGCTCCCGCACGGGCTTCAGTCGTGCTCGCGCACGGGCTTCAGTCGTGCTCGCGCACGGGGCCGCGGGTGCCCTTGGTGCGCGCGCGCAGGCGCTTGCCGTCGAGCCGGCGCTGCTTGGCGGCCCTGCCGGGCCGGGTCTTGACCCGCTTCTTGGGGCGCACGGCGGCCTGGCGCAACAGCTCGACCAGGCGGTCGTAGGCGTCCTGGCGGTTGCGCTCCTGGGAGCGGAAGCGCTGCGCCTCGATCACCACCACGCCGTCCTTGGTCAGGCGCGAGCCGGCGATCGTGGCGAGGCGCCGGCGCACGTCCTCGGGCAATGCCGCGCCGCGCGCATCGAAGCGCAGCTGGACCGCGCTCGACACCTTGTTGACGTTCTGGCCGCCCGGCCCGGACGCGCGCACGAACTCGAGCGTGATGTCGCGCTCGTCGATCGCGATCTCATCGGTGATCCGGATCATGGCGCCGGAAGCTTAGGCGACCGGCGCCGCGCGCGACAGAGCGGCGCGGGTTACGACAGCGCGGCGATCTCGGTCACGCGCTCTGAGGTCGCCGCGGCGCGGTGGTCCTTGGCGAGCACGGTGTAGACCGCGGGCAGCACGAACAGGGTGAAGAGCGTGCCGATCGACATGCCGGAGACGATCACGAGGCCGATCGAGAACCGGCTGACCGCGCCGGCGCCGCTCGCCAGCAGGAGCGGGATCAGGCCGACCACCATCGCGGCGGTGGTCATCAGGATGGGCCTCAGACGCACGCGCGCGGCGCGCTCGATCGCGCGACGCCGGTCGAGCCCTTCGCGCAGCTGCAGCTGGTTGGCGAACTCGACCATCAGGATGCCGTGCTTGCTGATCAGCCCGACCAGGGTGACGAGCCCGACCTGCGTGTAGATGTTGATCGTCGTGCCGGGCACCGGGATGCCCATGAAATTGCCGTCGATCAGGAACAGCGGCATCAGGGCGCCGCAGATCGACATCGGCACGCTGACCAGGATGACGAGCGGATCGCGCAGGCTCTCGAACTGCGCCGCCAGCACCAGGAAGATCACGATCAGGGCGAAGCCCAGCGTGATGGTCAGCTGGTTGCCCTCGGTGACGTACTGGCGCGCATCCGACAGGTAGGCGTGGCTGAAGCCGGCGGGCAGCAGCTCGGCCGTGGTCTTCTCGAGGAACGAAACCGCGTCGCCCATGGTAACGCCGGGCACCGGCACCGCCTGGAAGGTCGCCGAGTTCAGCTGGTTGTACTGGGAGAGCACGTTGGGCTGGGTGGTGGTGGTGATCGACACCACGGTCGACAGCGGCACCTGCTGGCCGGTCGCGGTGGTGACGTAGAACTGCGTCAGCCGGTCGGCGTTCAGCCGGTCGGTGCGGGGCACCTGCGGGATCACCTCGTAGGAGCGGCCGTTGAGGTCGAAGCGGTTGATGTAGTTCTCGCCGACGAGCACCGCCAACGTGTCGCCGATCGACTGCATCGAGATGCCGAGGTCGTTGGCCTTCGAGCGGTCGACGGTGAGGCGGATCACCGGATTGTTGAAGTCGAGATCGCTGTCCGTGACGATGAAGAGGCCGCTCGCGCGTGCCTTCGCCTTGATCTCCTCCATCACCTTGTAGACCGTCTCGTAGCCGCCCGGCGAGTAGATCACCATCTGCACCGGCAGGCCGCCCACGGTGCCCGGCAAGGGCGGCGGCACGATCGCGAAGGCGCGCAGGCCCGCGATCTTGTTGAGCATCGGCTGCACGATCGCCTTGAGCTCGGGCGCGCTGCGCGTGCGCTCGTCCCACGGCTTCAGGATCATGCCGGCGAAGCCCTGGTTGACCCCCTGGAAGCCGTTGAGCACGAAGCGCGCGTCGGTCTCCGGGAAGCTCGCGAACACCTTGTCGAGCTGGTCGCCGAAGACGTCGGCGTAGTCGAGATTGGCGTATTGCGGCGCCTTGGTGGCCGCGAACACGACGCCCTGGTCCTCGTCGGGCGCCAGCTCGCGCTTGGTGTGCAGGAACATGAACGCCGTCATGGCGAGCACCACGACCGCGAACAGCCCGGTCGCCGCGCGGTACTCGAGCGACCGGTCGAGCCGGCTTCCATACGCGTTGGTGACCCAGCGGAAGCTGCGGTCGATCACGCGCGCGAAGCCGCCCTCCGACATGCCGCGCGTCAACAGCAGCGAGCACATCATCGGCGACAACGTCAGCGCGACGATGCCCGAGATGATCACCGCGCCGGCGAGCGTGAAGGCGAACTCGCGGAACAGGGCGCCGGTGAGCCCGGTCAGGAAGCCGATCGGCGCATACACCGCGGCGAGCGTGATCGTCATGGCGACGATCGGCCCGACGATCTCGCGCGCGCCGATCAGCGCCGCCTGGACCGGCGTTCGGCCCGCCTCGATGTGGCGATAGACGTTCTCGACCACGACGATCGCGTCGTCGACCACGAGGCCGATCGCCAGCACCATCGCGAGCAGGGTCAGGAGATTGAGGCTGAAGCCCATCGCCAGCATCAGGGCCATCGAGCCGATCAGCGACAAGGGGATGGTCACGATCGGAATCACGACCGACCGAAACGTCCCGAGGAACAGGAAGATGACCGCGATGACGATCGCGACCGCCATGCCGAGCGTGTGGATCACCTCGTCGATCGAGGACTGGATGAACTTGGTCGAATCGTAGACCACGTCCATCTTGAGCGACGGCGGCAGGTTGCGCTGGATCTCGGGCAAGAGCGCGCGCACGCCCTTGACCAGCGAGAGCGGGTTGCCGGTCGGCGTCTGCTGCACGCCGATGAACACGGCGTGCTGGCCGTTCATCGAGATCGACGAGTTGGTGCTCTGGGCGCCGAGCTCGACGGTCGCGATGTCCCTGAGGCGCACCAGGCTGCCGCCCTGCGCCTTGACGACCATGTTGCGGAACTGGTCGACGTCGGTCAGCCCGGTGTTGGTCTCGACGTTCGTGATCACGAACATGCCCTTGGCCTGGCCGGGCGCCGACTGGAAGTTGTTGGACCGGATCGCGTTGGCGACGTCGTCGGCCGAGATGCCCCGCGCGGCCATGCGCAAGGGATCGAGCCACAATCGCATCGCGAAGGTCTGGCCGCCCAATATGTCGGCCGACGCCACGCCGTCGACCGTGGCGAGCAGCGGCTGGACCGCGCGCGCCAGGTAATCGGAGATCGCCGGGCTCGACAGCTCGGCGCTCGAGAAGCCGATATACATCACCGCGAAGCCCTGGCCGGTGGTCTTCAGGATGACGGGGTCGAGCGCCTCCTTGGGCAGCAGATACTTGACCTGCTGCACCTTCGCCATGACGTCGGTCAGCGCCTTCGAGCCGTCGTAATTGAGCCGCACGTAGGCGCTGATCGCGCTGGTGCCCTGGGTCGAGCTCGAGGTCATGTACTCGATGCCCTCGGCCGACGCCACGGCTTGCTCGATCGGCACCGTGATGAAGCCCTGCATCAGCTCGGCCGATGCGCCCGGATAGGCGGTCGTGATCGAGATCACGGTGTTGTCGAGCTTGGGATACTGGCGCACCGGCAGGGTGTAGAGCGAGCGCAGCCCGACCAGCAGGATCAGCAGGCTGACCACGGTCGCCAGCACCGGACGCCGGATGAAGATGTCGGTGAAGCCCGTCATCGCGGGTGCCCTCGATTGGCTCGGTTAAAGCGCTCAGTTGGTCGGGATCTTGGCCGGCGGCACCAGCGCGTCCGGCTCGCCGACCGTGACCTGCGTGCCGGTGCCGAGCTTGAGCTGGCCCGACGCCGCGACGCGGTCGCCCGGCTTGAGCCCGCTCAGCACGACGACGCGGCCGTCGAAATGCTCGCCGGTCTTCACGAAGGTGCGCGTGACCTTGAGGATCGGCTTGCCGGCGGCGTCGGCGCCATCCTGGTGGATCACGAACACGGCGTCGCCGTAGAGGCTGTAGTCGACCGCGGTCTCCGGCACGGTGACGACGCCCGGCTCGACCGGCAGCACGACCGCGATGTTGGCGAACATGCCCGGCAGCAGCAGGTGGTCCGGATTGGCGAGCGTCGCCTGCAGCTTGATGGTGCGCGTGTCGGCGCTGATCTGCGGCTCGATGGTGGTGAGCTGGCCGTCGAACGTGCGCCCCGGAAACGCGTCGGCCTTGATCTGCACCGCCTGGCCGACGGTGAGCCGGCTGCGGTCCTGCTCGGGCAAGGTGAAGTTGACGTAGAGCGTGTCGAGATCGGTCAGGGTCACCATCGCGCCGCCGGCGTTGAGGTACTGGCCGACCTCGATCTGGCGGATGCCGAGCTGCCCGCCGAACGGCGCGCGGATCTGCTTCTGCGCGATCACCGCCTGGGTCTTGGCGATGTTGGCGAGCGCCTGGTCGAGGATCGCCTGGTTCTGGTCGACGGTCTGTTGCGGCGTGAACTGGCGCTTCACCAGCTCGCGCGAGCGCTCGAGATTGAGCTCCGCGACCTTGGCCTGGGCGCGGTAGTTGGCGAGGTCGCCCTGGTCGGGCTTGTCGTTGAGCTGCACCAGGGGCTCGCCCGCCTGCACGACCCCGCCCGCCTGGAAGAAGATCTGCGTGACGCGCCCGCCGACCTCGGGCGCCACCATCACCTGGTGGACCGCCTGCAACGTGCCGATGCCCCGCAGCGCGCGCGGCAGGTCCTGCGTGGCCGCGGTCACCGCCGCCACCGGCGTGGGCGGCGGCGTCATGTGGGCGAAGATCTGCGCCACCATGTGGCTGCGCACCTGCTCGTAGGCGTAGAAGCTGCCGAACACCAGCAGCAGCAGCGCGCCAACGCTGGCGAACCAGATCGCCTTGCGGCGGGCGCTGGGCGGCCCGAGCACGCTCCGGGGCGCCGCGAAATCAGGCTCATGAACCCGTGAGTGAGTAACCACTTATGCGTACTCCGAACGCGTTACCGGGGTCGTCGAAAGGTGGCTAGGCGGGGACCGGCTGGAGGAACATGGACAGTGCCTGCGGGTCGTATTCGCGGGCAATGACCTCGTCTTTCATGCCGAGGCCGCGCAGGATGAAGCGCACCGCCTGGTCGATCACGGCCAGCGTGTCGCCGGCATAGGGCACCGTGCCGCCGGGCAGGCGGGCGAACGCCAGCAGCGCGGCGATGTGCTGGGCGAACCAGAAGCGGTTGATCGGCGCCACGCCGGTCGGCACCAGGTCGCCGGCGCGCTCGGCCGCCTCGACCGATGCGCCGAACTTCGGATAGACCTCGGTCGCGACCCACTCGAACGTCAGGCGCGCGAACTCGCCGTCCTCCAGGAAGCTGTTGAGCACCAGGCGTTGGCGCGGCTCGCGCTCGGCGGCGTTGCCGAAGCCGCCGACCACGAAGTGGTAGACCATGAAGTGCATCATGTTGATCAAGGTGCGGGTCGACGGCTCGACCAGCTTGAGGCGCTCGAGCAGCACCGGATCGGCCGAGCAGCCGGAGCGCAGCATGTCCTGGTAGAGCGCCGACTTGGTCGGGAAGTGCTTGAACAGCAGCGCCTCGGAGATGCGCGCGGCCTCGGCGATCTCCTTGGTCGTGGTGCCGCCGAAGCCCTTGCGCGCGAACAGCGGCATGGCGGCCTCGACGATCGCCTTGCGGCGTTCCTCGCTGTCGAGCCGGGGGATCGGGATGCGCGGGCTGGCCATGGGGCGCCAAGTAAGCGCCCACTCACCGTCGAGTCAAGAGCCTTTTGTGCGCTGCGGCAATCGACCCGATCAGGGTCAGGCAGGCGGGCGGCGCCGACGCGAGCCGCGTCGCACCAGAGATGCCAACCCGCCGAGGCCCATGACGCCCAATCGGATGATCGGGAACTGCGACTCGTCTTTTGCGCGCGAAAAGCCCTCGCGGATGCTCTCCCATTTGAGCCACGTGATCGCCGCGATGAACCAGAACAGCAGGCCGAACGGCGCACCCAAGCGCTGCTCGCAATTGTCGCACCCAGACGGCGACAAGAATGCCGCGACCGCCAGCAGCAGCATGATCGCGGTCACGGCCACTCTCGCGATCATGGTGAACCTCGCCTCAAAACTGCCGGCGCGACGCGCGCGCCGCGCAGCGCGTTCAGCTCGTGGTGTTGGCGAAACGCCCGATGTGGCGCGACATCGGCACCTTGGACACCACCTGATTGCCCGGCCCTTGCGCCGGTCCGGTGTGGCCGGTGCCGAGATTGCCGGGAACCCCCTTGGCGGTCACCGCGGTCGGGCCGCCCTGGTAGCCGGATCCCGGAGCACGCATGCGCGTGTCGACGGTGCCTTGGGGCGAGACGGCGGGCGCGTTGGCCATGACCAGGGGTTCCCTATCGAAGCGATGACCGCATCTTACGCGATCGGGGCGTGAGGCGCATCATCGCTCGACCGGCGACGGTTGGGCCGATTCGGCTCACGATCCTCGATTGGATATGGGATGCGCGCGGGCGAGATCCCAGACGCCGGCCAACCCCGCCGGTTGCCGCACGCGGCCGGCCGGCCCTATATGACTGGACGGAGGCAGGGGAGCCGAGCCCGTGAAGATCTCGCTGATCCAGATGAACAGCCA
>DATJNS010000340.1:0-3495 GCA_035507915.1 Candidatus Sulfotelmatobacter sp. | reverse complement strand
GCCACCGGGTCGATGCTGCGTCACGCGCGTTACGTGATGGCCGAGAACCCGGTGACCGGCGTCGCCTTCGGGTTGTTCGTCGTGATCGCCGTCGCCGCGCTGCTCGGCCCTTACGTCGTGCCCTACGACCCGCTGGCGAGCGAGGTCGCCGACAAGCTGCAGGCGCCGTCGCTCGCGCATTGGTTCGGCACCGATCAGCTCGGCCGGGACATCTTCAGCCGCGTGGTCGCTGCGACCCGGCTCGACTTCCTGATCGCGATCACCTCGGTCGTTCTCGTGCTCGCCGGAGGCGGGCTGGCCGGTATCGCCGCCGGCTATTTCGGCGGCTGGACGGACCGCATCGTCAGCCGCCTCGCCGATACCATCATGGCATTCCCGCTGTTCGTGCTCGCAATGGGCATCGTTGCCGCGCTCGGCAACACGGTGACGAACATCGTGATCGCGACGGCCATCATCAACTTCCCGCTCTACGCGCGGGTCGCGCGCGCCGAGGCCAACGTGCGGCGCGACGCCGGCTTCGTGCAGGCGGCGCGGCTATCGGGCAACGGCGAGTTCCGGATCCTGCTGACCCAGATCCTGCCCAACATCATGCCGATCATGATGGTGCAGATCTCGCTCACCATGGGCTACGCCATCCTCAACGCGGCGGGACTGTCGTTCATCGGCCTCGGCGTGCGGCCTCCGACGCCGGAATGGGGCATCATGGTCGCCGAGGGCGCCGCCAACATCATCTCGGGCGAGTGGTGGATCGCGCTGTTTCCTGGCGCGGCGCTGATGCTCGCGGTGTTCTGTTTCAATCTGCTCGGCGACGGGCTGCGCGATCTGGTCGATCCGCAGCGGCGGACCTGAGATGGCGGCGATCACGACGGCAGCGGCGACGAGCGAGCGATCGGTGCCATTGCTCGAGGTGCGTAACCTCACCGTCGAGTTCGCGACCCGGCGCGGCACCGTGCGTGCGGTCCAGCACGTCGATTTGACGGTCGCCAAGGGCGAGACCGTGGGCATCGTCGGCGAATCCGGCTCGGGCAAGTCGGTCACGTCCTATGCGGTGATGCGCATCCTCGACCGGGCCGGCCGCATCGCCGAGGGCTCGGTCGTCTATGCGGGCGTCGACCTGCGCGGGGCGGCCGAACGCGACATGCGCGATCTGCGCGGCCGCGAGCTGTCGATGATCTTCCAGAACCCGCGCGCCGCGCTCAACCCGATCCGCAAGATCGGGCACCAGATCGAGGACGTGCTGCTTCAGCACGTGCAGGCCGACCGTCGCACCGCCGCCGACAAGGCGCTCGAGATTCTCGAGCAGGTGCGCATCGCGCGGCCGCGCGAGCGCTATCACGCCTATCCGTTCGAGCTCTCGGGCGGCATGTGCCAGCGCGTCGTGATCGCGCTCGCGCTCGCCTGCAAGCCCCAACTGCTGATCGCCGATGAGCCGACCACCGGGCTCGACGTCACCACGCAAAAGGCCGTGATGGATCTCGTGGTCGAGCTCACCCGCGCGCGCGGCATGTCGACCATCCTGATCACCCACGATCTCGGGCTCGCCGCCGCCTATTGCGACCGCGTGGCCGTGATGGAGAAGGGCAACGTGGTCGAGACCGCCGAGTCCGCCGCGATCTTCAAGACGCCGGCGCACGTCTACACGCGCAAGTTGATGCGCGCGACGCCGCGTCCCGGGGTGTCGCTGCGCGACCTGCTGCCGGAGGGCGACGCAGGCCCGGTCGCGCCCGCGGCCGCGCCGCCGGCGCAACCGGACGGCGCGCCGCTTCTCGTCGTCGAGCGGCTCGTCAAGCACTACCCCCGCCACGGCAGCGCCAAGGCGCTCGCGTGGCTGCCGGGACGCACGGCGAAACCCGACGACGGCGCGTTCAAGGCGGTGGACGGCATCAGCTTCTCGGTCGGGCGCGGCGAGAGCGTCGGCCTGGTCGGCGAGTCCGGCTGCGGCAAGTCGACCACGTCCATGATGGTGATGCGGCTGATCGACCAGACCGCGGGCCGCATCCTGTTCGACGGCGCGGACATCGGCGCCATCCCCGCGCGCGCCTTCGCCAAGCTGCCTTTGCGCAAGCGCATCCAGATGGTGTTTCAGGATCCGACCGACAGCCTCAATCCCCGCTTCACCGCGGCGCGCGCCATCGCCGATCCGCTGCTGCGCCTCGGCGGCATCCCGCGCGCCGCGGTACGCGAGCGCTGCGAGGCGCTGGCCGCCCAGGTCGGGCTGCCGCGCGAGTTGCTCGACCGCTTCCCGCATCAGCTCTCGGGCGGCCAGAAGGCACGCGTCGGCATCGCGCGCGCGATCGCGCTCGAGCCGGCGCTGGTCGTCCTCGACGAACCGACCGCCGCGTTGGACGTGTCGGTCCAAGCCGTCGTCCTCAATCTGCTGGAGGACCTCAAGCGCTCGCTCGGCATGAGCTATCTGTTCGTGTCGCACGACCTCCACGTCGTGCGGCTGCTCTGCGACCGCGTCATCGTCATGCGCGCGGGCCAGATCGTCGAGGCGGGCTCGACCGAGCAGGTCCTCGAAAGCCCCGCGGCCGACTACACCCGCGAGCTGTTGGCCGCCATCCCGCACCCGCCGGTCTGAGGTATCGGGCGGCCGGCCCAACCTCCAAGCCGGCCCCCAGGTCCGCGCTAACGTCGCAGCAGCGACAGCAGCAGCGCCAACCCGAGCAGCGCGGCGACGCCCTGCCAGAACTGGACGGGCGCGCGCTCGTAGAGCGTGCGCGGCCGGCGGATCTCGGCCGGCGCGCGCGCCGGCCCCGCCTCCATCTCGAAGGCGAACTCGTTCATGTCGCCGAACCGCGCCGCAGGATCGATGGCGATCGCGCGCTCGAGCGCGGCCTGCAGCCAGGCGGGCAGATCCGGGCGCAGCGCGCAGAACTCCTTCGGCCGGTCGCGCCGCGGCGGGCTCGTCGCGTCGGCGTTGCCGTAGGGGAACTCGCCCGTGAAGGCGCGGAACAGCGTGACGCCCAGCGCATAGATGTCGGTCGCCACGCTGCCGGGCTCGCCGGCGAGCATCTCGGGCGCCATGAAGGCCGGCGTGCCGGGAATGTCCGCAGACGGAAAATCCTCCAGCCCGGGCACGCGCACCACGCCGAGATCGATCAGCTTCAACGATCCCGTCCGCTCGAGGATCACGTTGTCCGGCTTGATGTCGCGATGAATGATGCCGGCGCGGTGCAGCGCCGCGGCGCCCTGGGCGAGCTTGATCGCGATCGTCCTGCCCTCCTCCAGGCTGAGCGCCGGCGGACGCGCCATCCGCGTCTCCAGGAGCTCGCCCTGGTAGAGCGGCATCACCGTGTAGAGACAGCTCTGGCGGCCCGGCGGCAATGCGATGACGCGGCCGATCCCGGGGCTGTTGACGCGCACGCCCACCCACGCCTCGCGCACAAACGCGGCGTGATAGGTGGCGACGGCGGCGACCTGGGGCTTGGGAAACTTCAGCACCACCTGGCCGCCCTCGATCTCGTCGTCGGCGCCGAACAGCCGGCTGTAACG
>DATJNS010000339.1:0-2492 GCA_035507915.1 Candidatus Sulfotelmatobacter sp. | reverse complement strand
GGGCGAGGCCTGGGTGTACGGCCAGGCGTTCCTGACCCTCGTCAAGCTGATCGGCCCGATGGTGCCGCACATCGCCGAAGCGCTGTGGGCGAGCCTCGCGCAGCCCGGCATGCTGTGCGAGCAGCCCTGGCCGATCGCCGATGCGGCGCTGTTGGTCGACGAGACGGTGACGATCGCGGTGCAGGTCAGCGGCAAGCTTCGCGGCACGCTGGATCTGCCGCGCGACACCGACCAGGCGAGCGCCGAGGCCGCCGCGCTCGCGCTGCCTGCGGTCGTCAAGGCGCTGGCAGGCCGACCGGTGCGCAAGGTCGTGGTCGTGCCCAACCGGATCATCAATGTGGTCGGCTGACCGGCGGCGCGCGCGCGCCACCGTGCAACGCGGCCTGATGCTGGGGCTGATGCTCGGCGCCTGCGGCTTCGAGCCGATGTATGGCGAGCAGCGCGGCAACGCCGTGCACGCTGAGCTGCAGACCGTGCGGGTGGCGCCGATCGCCAACCGCACCGGCCAGCTCCTGCGGCAGTACATCGAGGACCGCATCCATTCCAGCAACGCGACGCCGGCGGCGCTCTATCAGCTCGAGGTCGGCGTGCTCGAGACCCGCCAGTACTACGGCATCCAGCGCGACCTGAGCGCGACCTACTCGCGCCTGGCGCTGACCGCCAACTTCACGCTGCGCGACGTGAAGACGCAGCAGGCCGTGCTCAGCGGATCGTTCAACGTGTACAGCTCCTACAACGTCGCGGCCGATCCCTTCAGCACGGTGGTCGCGGAGAACGACGCCCGCGAGCGCGGCGTGCACAGCCTGGGCGACGAGCTGATCAATCGGGTGTCGTTCTTCCTCCGCAAGTCGACGCCGGCATCCGGCTGACCGCCGTGAAGCTGCCGCGCGACACGAATCTCGAGGCGCTGGTCGACCGACGCGGCCTGCGCGCGGTGCTGCTCTTCGGACCGGACGGCGGCCTCGCGCACGAGCGCGCGGTCGCGTTGGTGCGCCACGTCGCCGGCCAGGCCGACGATCCGTTTCGCGTCGTCGAGCTGGCCCCGGCGGTGCTGAAGGATGATCCGGCCCGCCTGGGCGACGAGATCGCGGCGCTGTCGCTGACCGGCGGCCGCCGCGCGATCTGGGTTCGCGACGCTAGCGATGCGCTCGCCGCCGGTCCCTTGGGCGACGTGCTCGACGGATCGACCGAGGACCGCGGCGGCGACACGGTGGTCGTCCTCGAGGCCGGCGACCTGCCTGCCCGCTCGAGCCTGCGCAAGCTGGTCGAGGGCTCGGAGCGCGCGGTCGCGGTCGGCTGCTATCACGACGAGACGCGCGACGTCACGGGCGTGATCCGCGACAGCTTGGGGAAACACGGCCTCACCGTGTCACCCGACGCGCTGCGCTATCTCGCCGAGAACATGGGCGGCGACCGGCTGGTCACGCGCGGCGAGCTCGAGAAGCTGGCGATCTACATGGCAAGCGGCGCCGGATCGCGCCAGGTCGAGCTCGCCGACGCGATCGCCACGGTCGGCGACAGCGCGGCGATCGCGCTCGACGACGTCATCGGCGCGACGGCGGATGGGCGGCCGCTCGATCTCGAGCGCGCGCTCGCCCGCGCGCTCGGCGACGGCGAAAGCCCGGTGCGGGTGGTGCGCGCCTGCCTGCAGCACTTCCAGCGGCTGCACGTCGCGGCCGCGCGGGTCGCCGCGGGCGCTGCGCCGGCCGACGCGCTCGGCGCGTTGCGCCCGCCGCCGTTCCGTCGCGACCTCGAGCGCATGGCGCGGCAGCTGCAACGCTGGACCCTGCGCCGTCTCGCTGCGGCGCTCGAACGCCTGCTACAGGCCGAGATCGAATGCAAGAGCACCGCGTTGCCCGACGAGACCATGTGCGCCCGCGCGCTGCTCGGCCTGGCGCGGGAGGCCGAGCAGGCGCGGCGCTGACCGCGCTGCTCAGCTGCGACGGCGCAGCCGACGCAATGCCCTGACGACGAACGCGCCCAGCAGACGATGGAGCGGCGCGTGTGCACGCAGCCGCGGAATGCTGGCGCGCTGCAATGCAGGGTCGGCCCGTTCGAGCTTCTCGAGCACGACGAAGAACTCGAGCTCGAAGGGTGCGGTGTCCCAGAAGCGTGCGATGCGGAAATCGGTCAGCCCCAGGATGACGAGCTCGTCGAACAGCGCGAGGAACGAGCGCGGGGTGAACAGAAAACAGTGCGCCTCTGTGGCTCGCCCGGCGATCAGGTCGCGGCACGCCTGCAATGCCGCCTCGGCGGTCGTCCAGCGCGTCAGGCGGCGCGGGTCGATCAAACCGAGCCACGCGCGCGCCGGATTGACATGCGCGGCGGTGCGGAGGAAATCGTAGAGCTGTTTCACGGTCGGCGCGCGGCGGCGATTGAGATACGCGTCGACGAAGTCGCCGGCGGTGCTGACCGAGCCGAGATGGTCGAAGCTGTAGCGCTTGTCCGGGATCGCCAGGCACAGGCGCCCGCCGGGCGACAGCAGGCGACCG
>DATJNS010000338.1:0-22854 GCA_035507915.1 Candidatus Sulfotelmatobacter sp. | reverse complement strand
GCCAGCGCGAACAGGCCGAAGGCGAAGAAGCTGTCGATGCATTCGCTGTAGCCGGTCACCAGCCAGGCCCATTCGCGCGCCCGCGGCGGCGGATAGTCGGGCTCGGGCGCGAGCGCGATGCCGTACGCCGCGACGAGGTGGCCGAGCACGCGCTTGTGCCGCGCCTCCTCGCCGGCGTCGAGATCGAGCGCCTGGCGCAGCAGCGGATCCTCGACGGTGGCGGCGAACGTCTCGACCCGGATCGACGCCCGCCCCTCGGTCTGCACCGCGATGTCCCAGATCGGCAGACCGGTCAGCCGCGCGCGCGCCGGCGGATCGAGCGGCGGCCAGCGGATCACCGCCGGCTTGTAGGGATTGTGGGTCTCGAGCAGCATGCGGCAGAACAGCCGCTTGTGCGCCTCCGAGCCGATCCTGACCGGACCCGGCTCGCCGCCGTCCCAATGCCGCATGGCATGGTCGGCGGCCGCGACCAGAGTTGCCGACATGGTCGTCGTCCCTACATCTTCATGCCCGGTTTCATGGCGGGCGCAGGCGCCATCGCGCCGACCTTCTCGACCCGCACGGTGACCTCGATGTTGCCCGCCTTCTCGAACCGCAAGGTCAGCGGGAAGCTGTCGCCTTCCTTCAGCGGCTGCTTCAGGTCCATCAGCATGATGTGATAGCCGCCCGGCTTGAGCTCGGTCGGCGTCCCCGGCGCGACCGCGATCGCGCCGACCTCGTGCATCTTCATCACGCCGTTGTCGTCCGTCATGGTGTGGATCTCGGCGCGGGCGGCGACGGCGCTCGCGACGCCGACCAGGCGGTCGGGCGCCGCGCCGTGATCGACGATGGTCAAGTAGACCACGCCGATCTTGCTGTTGCCGGGCGTCGCGCGCGCCCAGGCGTTGTCGACCATGATGGACGGCGCCGGGCCGGATTGGGCCAGAGCGATGCCGCCGGAGAGACCGAGGATGGCGAGGACGATGGCGATCGAACGAAACATGGTTGGACTTCCCATGGAAAGGAGGGCCGCGCCGATCGGCGAGCCGCCAGCGCGCCCGATCGGCGCGCGAGGCTCACGGCACGGAGTTTGACGTTGCGTGGCCGGCGTCGTCGGACGCCGGCGCCTCACAGGGCGCGTGAGGAAAGCGTCAGACGCCGGCCGGCGGCGCGCGTGCCTGTACGCCGGTGCTCGGCCGATGGGCCGATGGAAGCGCCGGCCGCGCGACGGCAACCGCGGCCTCGAGGGCGAGCGGCGCCGCCACGCCGGGCGCCGCCGGCGGCAACAGGAGCCCCGCATGTTGGACCGCTTGGCAGAACGGGCACACCGGCGCCCCGTGCTGCGCATGCCGTTTGGACGGCACGCTCTTGGCGGCGACTTCCTGGTCGCCGCCGCAGAACGCGCCCCACATCGGGGCGAGCGCCTCGGCATGAACGCCGTCGAGCGAATTCATCGCCGGCATGAGCAATGGTTGCGCGATCGGAACCGCGCCTTGCATCAGGATCGCAAGCGTACCGGCGAGCGCGGCAAGCCACGTCAGTCCGCCACGCCGCAGCACGCCGAGAGCGCTCGAGCGACCCGATGCCCGTGTCATCATCCTTTCGTCTATCACATTCCGCGGTAGCGACCAACGCGCGTGTTGCCGGCGCGGTGCCCATTCGACGCACGGCGCCATCGAGACGAAGGGCGGACGTTCGGGATGTCAGGTCAGCAGTCCCGAGACGCACCCGAGTCCGACGCAAACGGTCACGAGAACCGCAATCACGATCAGCGTGATGCGCCGCTCGCTCTCCCGCTCGTCGGGAGGCCGACGCAACGCGGTCCGAGCGTTCTGATCGCCGCCGTGAGCCAGGGCGCGTTCCTCCCAGCGGGGCGGCCCGGCGTCTGGGATTTCAGAGCGCGGCCGGATCCCCACGCCCACTCAACGTTTGACTGTCCGCTCGCTCCCCACGGCGATCCGCGGTGCGTCATTCTGTCTCGCGTCGTGCCGGGATGCCTCGACCGCGTCGCCGGCGCTCGGTCAGTGATGCGCATCGCTCGCGGCAGACGCCGTCGCCGGTCGGTTCGGGCGGCGTGCGAGGAAGCCGATGATGTCGCGACGATCGACGCTGTCGGCGATGCCGAGAGGCATCCGGACTCCCGGGATGAACCGTCGAGGACTGGCCAGCCAGCGGTCGAGATTCGTGGCCGTCCAGGTGAGCCCCGCGTCCCTGAGCGCGTGCGAATAGGCGTAACCCGGGACGCTGCCGGCCTTGCGGCCGACGACATCCGCCAGTCTCGGCCCGATCTTGTTTTGCGCCAGGGAATGGCACGCCACGCATCGCTGCTGGAACAGCGCCTCGCCACGCGCCGGATCCGGCGTCCGGCGCGCCGCCGTCGCGGCAAACCGGGACAGATCCTTCGCCTGATCGGGGGAGCTCGACGGGAAGAAGGTGTAGGACAGCGTGATCGTGTTGACGTCCTCGGTCGACGCGTCGCGCGCCAGCTCGGAATCGACGTAGAAGTCGACCGGCATCTGAACCGTCTGGCCGGCGTCCAGACGCTCCTCGTTGAAGCAGAAGCATTGAATCTTCACGAAATATTGCCCCGCCTTGGCGGGCGTGACGTTGAACGTCGCGTGACCGACGAGCGACTGCGCCGACAGATTCTGCGCCGTGAAATACACCAGCGTGCTTTCGCCCAGATGCACCGTCACCTGACGCTGCACGGGCTCGAAGCGCCACGGGAGCCGCTTGTCCACGTTGGTGTCGAACCGCACGACGACCGTCGAGCGCGCCATCTTCGCAGGCGCGGCGTCGGCTCTCTGGGTCGTGCCGCCATAGCCGGTGGCGCTGCAGAACAGCCGATAGAGCGTCACCGAGTACGAGACGAGCGTGACCATCCCGGCAAGAATCAGGCCCAGCGACGCGAGCACGGCCAGGTTGTTGCGCAGACGTCGATCCATCGGGCGCATCGCCTCTGTGGTCGTCCATCTTGCGGGATTCCGGAGATCCGCCGCGATAGAACGGATTGTCGCGCTCTCTCCATCGGGCGGCCGAAGACCGTCTGGCCTCATCTCGATATCGAGCCTGAGCGGCCGCCTTCTGATGCGAGCGAGGCGACGCCGTGACGCGAGGGGCAGGCGCTACGGCAGGAACAGGAGGTCGTATTCGCCGTCGGGGTCGGTCAGCGCGGCGTCGGGGGTGACGCCGGGCGCGAACGCCAGCACGCCGCAGTCGAGCCGGGCCATGCGCGCGCTCAGGCTGGCGCTCGCGCGCGCTGCGCTCTCGATGCGCAGCCGGTGCGGCGCGAGCTGCTCCGCGAGGATGCCGAGCGCATCCAAGGGCAGCGGGTCGCCGTCGGCCAGGATGGTCAGCGTGCCGCCCTCGATCGCCGCGAACTCGGCGGCGACCGCGAGCGCGCGGATCGCGTCGGCGGTCGGCACGCCCGCGACGATCGCGACCACGGCGCGCCGCCGGCGCCCATGCCGGCGCAGCATCAGGGTCGGCTGGCGGATGTCGACCGGCGCGGGCCGGCGGCGCGATGGCAGGCGGATGTGCTCGGCGAACGGCCGCGCGTCGGCTTGCAGCACGATGAAGTCGCCTGCCTCGCCGATGGTCAGCGACGGGCCGGCGCGCACGGTCTCGAACGACCAGTCGAGCCGGCCGGTGCGCGCGGCTTCGGCGATCAGCGCGCGGGCATGGCGCGCGAGCGTGCGGAACTCGTCCTCGATGGCGTCCGCCTCGAGCGCATGGGCGCCGCGCGGGCTGACCTGGCGGGTGAACGGCAGCGCGGCGACGTGCAGCAGCGCCTCGTCCTCGACGAACACGCCGTGCAGCTTGGCGTGCCAGCGCTGCGCCAGCGCGGTCGCCGTCTCGATCGCGGCGCGGCTGTCCGACACGGCGTCGAGGCCGACGACGATGCGCGTGATCGCGGGCTGCGTCACGGCTCGTCCCGCGGGCGCCGCGGCGTCGTGCGCTCGGGACCGGGACGCTGCGGCCGCTCGCCGGCGCGCGCGGCGCGCTGCGTGAAGGCGGCGAGCCGCGCGACGACGCGGTGGTTGATGGTGCCGGCCGGGTAGCCGCCGCGCGCGTCGGGCTCGCCCGCCGGCGTGCCGGTCAGGAGCGCGATGCCCTGGTCGACGGTCTCGATCGGGTAGATCGCGAAGCGCCCGGCGGCGGCGGCCTCGACGACGTCGCGGCGCAGCATCAGGTGCTTGACGTTGGCCATCGGGATGACGACGCCCTGGCGCCCGGTCAGGCCGCGCAGCCGGCAGACGTCGAAGAAGCCCTCGATCTTCTCGTTGACGCCGCCGATCGCCTGGATGCGGCCGTGCTGGTCGACCGAGCCGGTGACCGCGAGCGACTGGTCGACCGGCGCGTCGGCGAGCGCCGACAGCAAGGTGAAGAGCTCGGCCGACGACGCGCTGTCGCCCTCGACGCCGCCGTAGGACTGCTCGAACACCAGGCTCGCGGCGAGCGACAGCGGCCGCTCCTTGCCGAAGCGCCCGCCCAGGAAGCCGGCGAGGATCATGACGCCCTTCGAGTGCAGCGGGCCGCCGAGCTCGACCTCGCGCTCGATGTCGACCACCTCGCCGCGCCCGAGCCGCACCTGCGCGGTGATGCGGCTCGGCTGGCCGAAGGCGAAGCCGCCGAGCTGGATCACCGACAGGCCGTTGACCTGGCCGACGCGCTCGCCGTCGGTCTCGATCCGGATGGTGTTGCGGCCGATCTCCTCCTGGATGCGGCGATAGACGCGGTCGGAGCGGCGCGTCTGCGCGTCGAGCGCGGCCTGCACCTCGGCGGCGCCGACCTGGTCCTTGCCGGCCGTCGCGGCGTGGTGGTCGGCCTCCTGCAGCAGGTCGACGATGCTGCGCATCTCGGTCGACAGCTTGGCGGCGTCGCCGCTGATGCGCGCGGCGTGCTCGATCACGCGCGCGACCGCGTCGCGGTCGAACGAGCGCAGCTTCTGGCGCCGCACGATGCTGGCGATCAGCCGCGCGTAGAGCAGCGCGGTCGCGGGATCGCGCTCGACGCGGTCGTCGAAATCGGCGGCGACCTTGAAGAGGTCCTTGAACTCGGGATCGAGCTCCGAGAGCAGGTAGTAGAGCATCGGCGGGCCGACCAGCACGATCTTGACGTCGAGCGGGATCGGCTCGGGCTCGAGCGACAAGGTGCTGGCGAGGCTGAGCAGCTGCTCCAGCGACTCGATGCGGATCTCGCCGCTGCTGAGCGCGCGCTTCAGCGACTCCCAGCCGAAGCTGCCGGTCAACAGCTTGTGGACGTCGAGGATCAGGTAGCCGCCGTTGGCGCGGTGCAGCGCGCCCGGCACGACCAGGTTGAAATCGGTGACCAGGGTGCCGAAGCGCGCCATGTGCTCGACCCGGCCGACCAGGGTCTGGTGCGTCGGATGGTCCTCGTAGATCACCGGCGCGCCCTGGCGGTCGCGGTTGTCGGTCATCACCTTGACCTGGTAGCGGCGAAACGACGGCGCTTCCGACGGCGCGCCGTCCGGGGTGCCGGATGCACCCGGCTGCGCCGGCTGGCCGGCCACCAGGAAGTCGTCGGCGTGGTCCTGGATGTCGGTCTCGACCGCGTCGAGATAGGCGAGCACGTCGGGCTGCTCGGGATAGCGGCCGCGCAGGTCGGCGAGCAAATGGCCGATGGCGTGCGCGGCGGTCTCGCGGTTGAGCTGGCGGACCGCCTCGCGATGCTCGCGCTCCCAGTCGGGGATCTTGTGGACGATGGCCTCGAGCTCGACCTGGAGCGCCTCGACCTTGCTCTTGATCGCCTCGCGGTCGGCCTCGCCCAGGCGCTTGAAGACCTCGGGCTGGATGATCTCGCCGTTATGCATCGGGGCGAGCGCGAGGCCCATCGGCGTGCGGATCAGCCCGACGTCCTCCTTCTCGGCCTTGGCCTGCAGCGCCCCGAACGCCTCCTCGTGGCGCTGCTTGAGCTGCTGCTCGAGCGCCTCGCGGCGCGAACGGTACTCGTCGCGCTCGAACGCCGCGGGCAGCGCGACGCGCAGCTCGACGATCAGGTGGTTCATGTCGTCGCGCAGCACCACCGCGCGGCCGGGCGGCAGGCTCAAGCGGCGCGGCTTCTGCGGATCGGCGAAGTTGTTGACGTAGCACCAGTCGAGCGGCGTCGGCTGGCGCGCCGCCGCGCGGGTCAAAAAGTCGGTCACGAAGGTGTGCTTGCCGGTGCCGCTCGGCCCCAGCACGAACAGGTTGTAGCCCTTGCGATCCATCGCGATGGCGAACGTCATCGCCTCGACCGCGCGATCCTGGCCGATCAGGCCCTCGGGGTCGGGCAGGTCCTCGACGCGCGCGAAGTCGAACTGCGCGGGATCGCAGCGCGTGTAGAGCAGCTCGGCCGGCAGCGCGACACCCGGCGGCACCGCCGCGACGTCGCTTGCGCCTGGCCTCGCACCTTGGGCCGGCTCGGACCGGTCTTCCTTCAACGACAACGCCACGCGTGTCCTCCCTTGCGACCGCGGTACCACGGTGACGCTACGCGGCTCTGCGCGCCGGCGATTTGATGCAGGTCAAGTCCCCGGCCCCGCCGCGCCCGGTTTTGTTGATTTAGGTCAAGGGAATAGCGCCGGCCGGCGGCGCACTATCGCGGCGTCGCAAACGCCAGGGCAAGCGCACGGAGCCGCGTCGGTGTGGGGCATCCTCAAGATCGCCTACAAGCTGTTGGCCAACGACCGCACCAAGTTCGCGGCGCTCCTGGTCGGCATCACGTTCGCCGTATTCCTGATGATCGAGATGACCTCGCTGTTCTCCGGCATCCTCAACCGCGCCTCGGCGACCGTGATCAACATCGGCGCGTCGGTCTGGGTGATGGATCCGGCGGTCCAGACGGTCGCCAACTCGATCCCGCTGCCCGACTACATCGTCGACGAGGTGCGCAGCATCCCCGGGGTCAAGTATGCGGTGCCGCTCTATTCGGGCAGCGCGCTCCTCAAGCTGCGCAGCGGCGCCTACCAGGCGGCCAACATCATCGGGCTCGACGACACCAGCCTGTTCGGCCGGCCCGAGCTGCTCTCGGGTCGGATCGGCGACATCTTCGCGGAGAATGCCTTCCTCGCGGTCAAGGATTCCGAGTTCTACAAGCTCGAGAACCCCAAGATCGGCACCGAGTTCGAGGTCAACGATCACCGCGGCACGATCGTCGGCATCGCCCACGTCGCGACCAGCGGCCTGTTCGGCGTGCCGACCCTGTACACGACCTACAATCGCGCGCTGCAGTACATCCCGAACACGCGCTTCACGATCTCCTACCTGCTGGTCGAGCCGAAGTCCGCCGCCGACGTCCCGCTCATCCAGGCGCGCGTCAAGGCGGCCGGCTACGTCGCGCTGACCAAGAGCCAGTTCATCGACAAGATCGCGCTGTTCTACAAGTACCAGACCGGCATCGGCACCAACATGCTGCTGATGACGATCATCAGCTTCATCATCGGGCTGTCGATCTCGGGCCAGACCTTCTACACCTTCATCATCGAGAACATCGAGAAGTTCGGCGCACTCAAGGCGATCGGCGCCAAGGGCAGCGAGCTCATCGGCATGATCCTGTTTCAGGCCAGCTTCGTCGCGCTGACGGGCTACGGCCTCGGCATCGGCAGCTGCGCGCTGACGATCTGGCTCGCCAAGCTCTACCTGCCCGACTACGCGGCCATGATCACGTTCACAAATCTCGCCACGGCATTCGTCATGGTCGTGATCATCGCCGCGGTGTCGAGCTACGTCGGGGTGCGCAAGGTGCTCAAGATCGAACCCTTCGACATCTTCCGGGGCTGAGCCATGGCCGCTGCAGCGATCCGCGCGGACGGGCTGACCAAATGGTTCGGCGAGGGCGACGCCAAGACGATCGCCGTGCGCGACGTCAGCTTCGAGGCCTATTTCGGCGAGATGCTGTTCGTCGTCGGTCCGTCGGGCAGCGGCAAGACCACCATGCTGAGCATCATCTCGGGGATCCTCCGGCCCAACGCCGGCGCCGTGGTGATCGAGGGCACCAACATCTGGGGCCTGTCGAACGACGCGATCGCCGAGTTCCGGCTGCGCAAGATTGGCTTCGTGTTCCAGGATTATCACCTGTTCCCGCGCCTGACGACCGCCGAGAACGTCGCGATCCCCCTGGTGCTGCAGCGGCGGCCGTGGGACGCGGCGCTCAAGGAGGCGCTGGCCGATCTCGAGATCGTCGGGCTCAAGAACCGCGCCAACCTGCCGCCCGTCAAGCTCAGCGGCGGCGAGCAGCAGCGCGTCGCGATCGCGCGCGCCATCGTCAGCCGTCCCGATCTCCTGATCCTCGACGAGCCGACCGCCTCGCTCGACGGCGACACCGGGCGCACGATCCTGAGCTTCGTGCGCAACCACATCCTCAACGACCACCGCTGCATCGTGATCGTCACCCACGACGACCGCATCTTCGAGTTCGCCGACCGTATTCTCAAGATGGAGGACGGCCGGCTCACCGGCATCGCACAGGGCACCGCCAATGCGCATTAGGATCCTCTACGCCATCGCGGCGATCGGCGTGGTGCTCGGCCTGGCGAGCGCCTACGTCTCCAGCGAGCGGCCGCGGGCCCAGGTTCCGGTGTTCAATCCGGCGTCCAATCCCTATGCCGACGGCATCTACGCCAACGGCATCGTCGAGAGCTACCAGAACTACGGCGAGGACATCACCATCTACCCGGAAGTGTCGGGGCCGATCACCCAGGTGCTGGTCGCCGAGGGCCAGGCGGTGACCAAGGGCACGCCGCTGGTCACCATCGACGATGCCGTGCAGCGCGCGACCATGGAGCAGCAGCGCTCGCAGGCCGAGGCCGCGCTCGCCATGCTCGACGAGCTGCGCGCGCAGCCGCGCAAGGAGAACCTCGACGTCTCGAACGCGCAGGTCGAGAACGCCAAGGCGAGCCTGAAGAACGCCCAGGACCAGCGCGCCAAGCAGGAGGCGTCCTACCGGCTCGATCCCAAGTCGGTGAGCCAGGACGCGCTCGACAACGCGCGCAACGCCGAACGCATCGCCGCGACCAACCTCGAGGTCGTGCAGCGCCAGTACGAGCTGACCAAGGCCGGCGCCTGGGTCTACGACATCCGCAACCAGGAGCGCCAGTACGACGCGCTGTCGAAGGCCTACGCGGCGTCCGACGCGCTGCTGCGCAAATACACGATCCGCGCGCCGGTCGACGGCGTGGTGCTCTCGCTGCAGGCCGCGGTCGGCAGCTACGCGTCGCCGCAGGGCGCCTACGACGCCTACACCCAGGGCATGACGCCGCTGATCGTGATGGGCACGCCGCAGGACTTCCTCGCGGTGCGCACCTATGTCGACGAGATCCTGGTGCACCGGCTGCCCGCCGCCGCGAAGATGGAGGCGCAGATGTTCGTCCGCGGCACCGACATCAAGATCCCGCTGACCTTCGTGCGCGTGCAGCCCTACGTGTCGCCCAAGATCGAGCTGTCCGACCAGCGCCAGGAGCGCGTCGACGTGCGCGTGCTGCCGGTGATCTTCCGGTTCGAGAAGCCGAAGGACCTCAACATCTATCCGGGCCAGCTGGTCGACGTGTATGTCGGCGCCAAGGCGGACGGCGTCGCCGCGGGCCCGACCGCCGGCGCGACGCGGTAGGCCGCCGATGCGCGCACGCCCCACGCCATCGATGCGCCGACGCGCCGGCCGCAGCGCGTGCGCCGTCGCGCTCGCCGGACTGCTCGCGGGCTGCGCGGTCGGCCCCGACTTCGTGCGGCCGGCGGCGCCCGCCGACGACCACTACGCGGGCGGCGGCGATCCGCAGGCGACCGTGGCGGCCGACGGCGCCGCCCAGCGCTTCACGCCGGGCGCGGCGATCGCCGCCGACTGGTGGACCCTGTTCAAGTCGCCGCAGATCGACGCCGTGATCAAGCAGGCGATCGATCACAATCCCGGTCTCGCGGCGGCGTCGGCCAGCCTGCGCCAGAGCCAGGACGCGCTGCGCGCCGGCTACGGCGTGTTCTACCCCGCGCTCGGCGCCGGCTTCGATGCGTCGCGCGAGCGCTACTCGCCGGCGCGCGTCGGCCAGAGCGGACCCGGCAGCATCTTCAACCTCTTCACCCTGTCGGCGACGGTCAACTACGCGCTCGACGTGTTCGGCGGCCAGCGCCGGCAGGTCGAGGCGCTGGGCGCCGCGGTCGACGTGCAGCGGAACCTCGAGCGCGGCACCTATCTCGCGCTCGCGGCCAACGTCGCCAACGCGCTGATCGCCAAGGCCGCCTACGGCGCCGAGATCGACGCGACGCGCGCGCTGATCGCGCTCGAGCGCGAGCAGGTGCGGCTCGCCCAGGTGCAGGCGGGCGCCGGGACCGCGCCCTATTCGACCGTCTTGAGCCTGCGCAGCCAGCTCGCCACCGTCGAGGCGACCATCCCGCAGCTCGAGCAGAAGCTGAGCCAGACCGACGACCTCCTGGCGACCCTGGCGGGCCGTACGCCGGGCACGTGGCAGGCGCCATCGATCACCTTCGCCGACCTGAGCCTGCCGCAGGACCTGCCGGTCAGCCTGCCGTCCGACCTGGCGCGCCAGCGCCCCGACATCCTGGCCGCCGAGGCGAGCGCGCACGCCGCCAGCGCCGATATCGGCGTCGCGACCGCGGCGATGTTCCCGAGCTTCACCCTGACGGGCGGCTACGGCGTCAACAACACGAGCGGCGCCAGCCTGTTCGCCGCCGGCTCGCGGTTCTGGAGCGGCGGGCTCGACGTCGCGACGCCGATCATCCAGGGCCCGACCTTGTGGTTCCAGCGCAAGGCGGCGATCGACAGCTACCAGGCCGCGATGGCGCAGTACCGCCAGACCGTGCTGGCCGCGTTCGCCCAGGTCGCCGACACCTTGCGCGGGCTCGAGCACGACGCCCAGGTGCTGACCGCCGAGCACGAGGCGCTCGACACTGCCCGGCAGGCGCTCCAGCTGGTGCAGGCCAATTACACGGCCGGGATCGCGACCTACACCGACGTGCTGATCGCCGACGCCCAGTACCACCAGGCCGTGATCGCCGACCTGCAGGCGCGCGCGGTGCGCTATCAGGACACGGTGGCGCTGTTCACCGCGCTCGGCGGCGGCTGGTGGAACGCGCCGCCGGCGGCCGCGGCGGCAGGCTAGCGAGCTGCATCGGAGCGCGGCCCTCTATATAAGTGTGTGGCAAGGCATCGGCGCGGGGGATCGGCCGTGATGCGTTCGGGGATCGCCGCCGCGCTGGCGCTGGCCGTCGGGCTGGCCGGGGCATTCCTTGGCACCCGCCCGGCCGCGGCGCAGACCGACGAGGTCCAGGTCTACAACGCCGAGATCGAGGAGCCCGGCGCGTTCGGTCTCGACTGGCACAACAACTACGCCGCGATCGGCGCCAAGCAGGCGGCGTTCCCCGGCGGCGTGCGCCCCGACGGCGCGCTCAACGGCGTCACCGAGTTCAGCTACGGGGTCAACGCGTGGTTCGAGCTCGGCGCCTACATGCCGATACTCTACACGGTGACGCGC
Organism: Candidatus Sulfotelmatobacter sp.; assembly: GCA_035507915.1. Classification (GTDB taxonomy): domain Bacteria; phylum Pseudomonadota; class Alphaproteobacteria; order Elsterales; family Elsteraceae; genus JACQAI01. The sequence goes on along the minus strand of DATJNS010000338.1, from coordinate 11,396 downwards.
GACGGCCAGTTCCTGGTCGACGGCGCCAAGCTGCGCGCGCTGTTCGTGGTGCCGAACGCCAAGGAGCGGACGTTCTTCTACGGCATCAATTTCGAGCTCGGCTACAGCGCGCGGCACTGGGAGCCCGAGCGCGTCAACCAGGAGTTCCGGCCGATCGCCGGCCTGCATCTCGGGCGCTGGGACCTGATCGCCAACCCGATCGTCGACCTGCCGCTCGGCCGCCAGATGCGGCCCGATTTCGCGCCGGCCGAGCGCGTCGCCTACAACCTGACCGACGCCTGGGCGCTCGCGGTCGAGCATTATGCCGACGTCGGCCCGATCGCCGACATCGCGCCGCCCGAGCGCCAGCAGCAGACCGCCTATCTCGTGGTCGACCATGCCGGCGCGCCGGCCGACGTCGAGTTCGGCATCGGCCACGGCTTCACCGGCGTCTCCGATCCGCTGATCTTCAAGCTGATCCTGACCCGGCGGTTCTGAGCCGCGCGGTCCGTACGACGGTCAATTCGCCGCGACGTCTGCCGATCAGGCGAGGTCGAAGCGGTCCAGGTTCATCACCTTGTTCCAGGCCGCCACGAAGTCCTCAACGAACTTCTCGTTCGAGTCCGCGCACGCATAAACCTCCGCGAGCGCCCGCAGCTGCGCGTTTGAACCGAAGATCAGGTCGACACGGGTGCCGGTCCACTTGATTTCGTTCGTCTTCCGGTCGCGCCCCTCGTACACGCTTTCGGAGCCCGCCGACGGCTGCCAGTGCGTGCTCATGTCGAGCAGATTGACGAAGAAGTCGTTCGTCAGCGTCTCGGGCCGCTTGGTGAAGACACCATGCGGGGACTGCTCGGCGTTTGCGCCCAGGACACGCAGGCCGCCGACGAGAACCGTCATCTCGGGCGCGGTCAAGGTCAGCAACTGCGCGCGATCCACCAAGCGCTCCTCGGCGGACGAGCGCCGCTTGTCGCGGAGATAGTTGCGGAACCCGTCGGCGGTCGGCTCGAGCGGCGCGAAGGATTCGATGTCGGTATGCTCCTGCGATGCGTCCATGCGCCCCGGCGTGAACCGGACCGTCACGTCGTGCCCGGCGGTCTTTGCGGCTTTCTCGATCGCCGCGCCGCCGCCGAGCACGATCAGGTCGGCCAGCGACACCTTCTTCCCGGCGGACTGCGATGCGTTGAACGATTTTTGGATCGCTTCGAGCGTCTGCAGCACCTTCTTGAGCTGGGCCGGCTGGTTGACGTCCCAATCCTTTTGCGGCGCGAGGCGAATGCGCGCGCCGTTCGCGCCACCGCGCTTGTCGGACCCTCGGAACGTCGACGCCGACGCCCACGCCGTAGACACCAGCTCGGACACCGACAGGCCGGACGCGACGATTTTTGCCTTCAGCGCGGCAATGTCCGGCTCCCCGATCAGCGGATGATCCACGGCAGGGATCGGGTCTTGCCACGGCAGCGGCTCTTTCGGAACGAGCGGTCCGAGATAGCGCGCGATCGGGCCCATGTCGCGGTGCGTCAGCTTGAACCACGCCCGAGCAAACGCGTCCGCGAACTGATCCGGATGCTCGTGGAAGCGGCGCGAAATTTTCTCGTAAGCCGGGTCGAACCGCAGGGCGAGGTCGGTGGTCAGCATGGCGGGCGCGTGACGCCTCGATGGATCGTGGGCATCCGGCACCGTGCCGGCACCTGCGCCATGTTTCGGTTTCCACTGATGCGCGCCGGCCGGACTCTTGGTCAGCTCCCAGTCGTAGCCGAACAGGTTCCAGAAGAAGTTGTTGCTCCACGTCGTCGGCGTCGTGGTCCAGACGACCTCCAGGCCGCTCGTGATCGCGTCTCCTGCTTTGCCCGTGCCGAATTTGCTCTTCCAGCCGAGGCCCTGCTCCTCGATGGGAGCGGCCTCGGGCTCCGGGCCCACCAGCGACGCGGCGCCGGCGCCGTGGGTCTTGCCGAACGTGTGACCGCCGGCGATCAGCGCGACCGTCTCTTCGTCGTTCATCGCCATGCGGCCGAACGTTTCGCGAATGTCCTTGGCTGCTGCGACGGGGTCCGGATTGCCGTTCGGCCCTTCCGGATTGACGTAGATCAGCCCCATCTGAACGGCGGCGAGCGGGTTCTGAAGATCGCGGTCGCCGCTATAACGCTCGTCCGCCAGCCACTTGCCTTCAGGGCCCCAGTAGATGTCTTCCTCTGGCTCCCAGACGTCGGCGCGCCCGCCGCCGAACCCGAACGTCTTGAAGCCCATCGACTCCAGCGCGACGTTGCCCGCGAGGATCAAGAGGTCGGCCCAGGAGATCTTCCGGCCGTATTTCTGCTTGATCGGCCACAGCAGCCGGCGCGCCTTGTCGAGGTTCGCGTTGTCCGGCCAGCTGTTGAGGGGCGCGAAGCGCTGCTGGCCGGCGCCGGCGCCGCCGCGGCCGTCGCCGACCCGGTAGGTGCCCGCGCTGTGCCATGCCATCCGAATGAACAGCGGTCCGTAGTGGCCAAAGTCGGCCGGCCACCAATCCTGCGAGTCCGTCATCAAGGCGTGCAGATCCTTGATCACGGCATTCAGGTCGAGGTTCCTGAATTCCTCGGCGTAGTCGAATGCCTCCCCCATCGGATCGGATAGGCTCGAGTGCTGGTGCAGAACGTGAAGGTTCAGCTGGTTCGGCCACCAGTCACGGTTCGCGGGCGCCCGTGTCCCGCCCGCAACGGGGCACTTGCTTTCAGCGTCGCGCCCTTGCTGGTCGCTCATGTCGCTCTCCTCTCGCTATCGCAATGTTTAGAATAGTTCTAATATATTCGCTTTCAAGAGCGGACCCGGCGGATTCGCCGCTGCCGCAAGATCGCTCGTGACGCTCTCGGCTCATCGTTGATCGGCGTGGGGTTCGGGGCCGATCGGTGCCGTAACCCTCTGAAGTCGCTCAAGAGAGGGGTCGCAGATCCGATACGCAATCTGGGCCCTAAACCACATCCCGCTCGGCGCGCGGCGTTGGTGCTCGGCATGGGCGGCCGCCGCGGGATCGAAGGCTCCATCGGCGCCGCCGTAGCCCGATCAGCAACCGCTTCCGAGTTCAGGCGGCCGTCGAGTAGTCCGCGGGCACGGCGCCGCGACGGGCGCGCGGGCAGAGATCGCCGTAGGGGCAGCGGTCGCAGCGCGGCCCGGGCGATCCCGCGCAGCCGGCCAGCTCGCGGCACACCTGCTCCAGGCTGCGCACCGGCAGCTTCAGATAGACACTGGACCCGTCGTCGGCGCGCGCGCGCGGGTCCGCGTCCCGGGATGGCTTCGTCATGACGCGCAGCCTACGCGCCGTCCCGGCGCAGCGACGTTGACATGGATCAATGGCGATCGGTGGCGCGCATTCGCGCACACGATCGTGTCACACGTGAAACGTCGGCGCGATCCGCGCTACTGGGCGGCGGCGAGGCCGCCGCTGTGCTGGATCGGCCGGCCCCACTTGTCGAACACGGTGACGCGCCCGCGCTCGCGATGGAAGGTGTAGACGATCTGCCCCTGCGCGTCGTACTCGCGCGTGATGTCGCCGATCGTCTCGTCGGCGCCGGTCAGGCGCCCGGCGGGATCGTAGTGATAGACCACCCCCGCGGTCGCCGGCGGGATCGGGACCAGCGGCTCCTTGCGCACCGCCGGCCGCGGCGGGTTGATCGGCGGCCGCGGCGGCGGGGTCTCGGGCTCCATCGGCACGCTGCCGTAGCCCGGCGCATAGCCGTAGTTGGGCGACACGCCGTAGCCCGGCGGCGGCACGCCATAGCCCGGCGGCGGCGACGCATAGCCATACGGCGTCGCGCCGTAGCCCGGCGACGCACCGTAGCCGGGCGGCGCGGTGCCGTAGCCCGGCGGCTGCACGCCGTAGCCCGGCGTCGGCAGGCCGTAGGCCTGGTCGCCGCGGCCGTAGCCCGGCGGCTGCGCGCCGTAGCCGGGCGGCGGATTGCCGTAGTCCGGCGGCTTGATGCCGTAGCCCGTCGGCAGGCCGCCGCTGCCCGGCTGCGGAAAGCCGTAACCTTTCGGCGTCACGCCGTAGCCGAGCGGCTGCTGGCCGTAGCCGGGCGGATTGATCCCCGTGTTGCTCGGCTGGCCGTAGCCGGTCGGCTGGCGCCCGTAGCCCGGCGGCGCCACCGAGTAGTTGCTCTGCGAGGTATCGCTCTGCGCGACCGCGCGGGCGGACGGCAGCCCGAGCGCGAGCGCGCAGGCGCCGACGGCGACCAGCGCGACCGTGCTGCGCGACTGCGGCGATCTCCCGCTCATCCCCTACCCCTGCGGTTCCCCTGGAGGTTAAACGCTCGGCGCCGCCGCGCCAATCTCGGCCGCGTCTCAGCGCCAGCGGCGGGTCGTCATGGCGGCGCGGATGCGGCGCTCGGCGAGCGCGACCGCGGCCTGGCGCGGCGGCACCTTGTCGGCGCGCGCCTGCTCCAGCACCTGGCGGGTGTTCTCGCGGATCTTGGCGTCGATCACCGCCATCGCCTGGGGCTCGGTGCCGCCGTGATACTCGGTCGCCGCGCAAATCACGCCGCCGGCGTTGGCGATGAAGTCCGGCAGCACCAGCACGCCGCGCGCGTGCAGCGCGGCCTCGGCGTCCGTCGTGCACGGGATGTTGGCGCCCTGGGCGACGATGCGCGTCTTCAGGCGGCCGACATTGGCGGCGGTGATCACGTCGGGCCGCGCCGCCGGGATCCAGACGTCGCACGCGACGTCGATCACCGCGTCGACGCCCTGCTTCGTGCCGCGCGGATGATCGAGCACGCTGCGCCCGCTCGCCTTGAGCGCGGCGAGCGCCGCGATGTCGAGCCCCTCGGGATCGACCACGGTGCCGTGCGTGTCGCTGGCGGCGACCAGCACCGCGCCGCGCTGGGCGAGGAAGCGCGCCGCGTGCTTGCCGACCGCGCCGAAGCCCTGCACGGCGACGCGCGCGCCCTTGAGCGCCATGCCGATGAAGTCGCTCGCCACCTCGACGGCGGCGGCGACGCCGAAGCCGGTCGCGCCGATCTCGTCGAGCGGAATGCCGCCGACCTCGCGCGGCAGGCCGACGACGCGGCCGATCTCGTCCTTGATCCAGCCCATGCACAGCTCGTCGGTGCCCATGTCGGGTCCCGGGATGTATTCCGTGACGTCGGCGATCGCGCGCGCGAAGGCGCGGATCAGCCGCTCCTTGTCGGCGATCTTCATGCGCGGATCGGCGACGATCACCGACTTGCCGCCGCCGTGCGGCAGGCCCGCGGCGGCGTTCTTCAGGCTCATCGCGCGCGCCAGGCGCGCCGCCTCCGCGGTGGTGACGTCGGGCGCCATGCGGATGCCGCCGATCGACGGACCGCACGCGACGTTGTCGACCGCGACCACGGCGCGCAGCCCGAGGCTGCGGCGCTGAATGTGCACCACCTTCAGCGGCCCGAGATCGTCGGCCTCGACGAACAGATCGGTCATGGCAATCCTCCCCTACTCCGGTTTCTCGAGGTCGGCGATCGCCGCCGACAGAAAGCCGGCGGCCTCGCCGCCGGTGACGACCCGGTGATCGACCGTCAGCGACAGCGGCAGCACGCGGCGCGCCGTCACGGCGCCGTCGCGCACCACCGCGCGCGCGGCGATGCGGCCGGCGCCCAGGATGGCGACCTGCGGCGGTATCACGGTCAGCGCGGCGAAGCGGCCGGCGCGCGCGCCGAAGTTCGACAGCGTGATGGTCTGGCCGCGCAGCTCGGCCGGCGTCAGGCTGCGCCGCCGCACGTCGGCCTTGGCGGCCTCGACGGCGTCGCGCAGCGCCGCGTCGCTCTGGTGCGCGACGTCGCGCAGCACCGGCACGAACAGCCCGTCCGTGCTGTCGACCGCGAGCCCGAGGTCGATCCGGCGGTGCAGCCGCCGCGTCTGCGCCGCCGCGTCGTACCACGCGTTGAGCGCCGGCGCCGCCGCGCAGCCCGCGACCACGGCGCGGATCAGGCGCACCGTCACGTTCGCGTCGGCGCGCCAGGCATCGACGTCGGCCTCGTCGATCACGGTCGCGGGCACGACCTGGGCGCCGGCGCGCGCGACGTTGAGCGCCATCGCCCAGCGCGGCCCCTTGAGCGGCTCGACGGCCGCCGCGGCGTCCGGCGACTGTCGGCTCGCCGCGGCCTCGACGTCGGCGCGCGTCACCGCGCCGTCGGGCCCGCTCGGCGCCACCGCCGCGAGATCGACGCCGAGCCGATGCGCGAGCGCGCGCACCGCGGGCGCCGCCTTGACGCTCGGCGCGGCGGCGGCTGCGGCTGCCGCGGGATGCGACACGTGCGGCGCCGGCGCGGCTTGCGCCAGCTCGCCGACCACCGTGCCGGTGTCGGGATGGGCGCCCTCCTCGAACTCGACCAGCGGCGCGCCGACCGCGACGCGCTCGCCGACCGCGCCGTGCAGCGCGGCGATGCGGCCGGCGTGCGGCGACGGCACCTCGACCACCGCCTTCTCGGTCTCGACCGAGACCAGCGGCTGGTCGGCGACCACGCGATCGCCGGCGGCGACGTGCCAGGCGACGATCTCGGCGTCCTGCAGACCCTCGCCGAGATCGGGCAGCGCGAAGCTCGTCATGCGTAGGCGCGCGCGCGGCGCGCGGCGGCGGCGATGCGCACCGCGTTGGGCAGATAATGGTGCTCGAGCCGCGGCAGCGGCATCACGGTGTCCCAGCCGGCGACGCGCTCGATCGGCGCCAGCAGCGACATGAGCCCGCGTTCGGCGACGCGCGCGGCGATCTCGCCGCCGAAGCCGCCGGTCAGCGGCGCCTCGTGCGCGATCACGCAACGCCCGGTCTTGGCGACCGAGGCGAGGATGGTCGCCGCGTCGAGCGGCTTCAGGGTGGCGACGTCGATCACCTCGGCGCCGATGCCGTCGCCGGCGAGCAGCTCGGCGGCGGCCAGCGCCTCGACCGTCATGGCGCCCCACGCCACCAGGGTGACGTCGCCGCCGTCGCGCACCACGAACGCGCGGTCGAGCTCGAGCGCCGCGCCGTCGTCGGCGACCGCCTCGCGCGTCGAGCGGTAGAGCCGCGTCGGCTCGAGGAACACCACGGGGTCGGGATCGCGGATCGCGGCCAGCAGGAGCCCGTAGGCGCGCGCCGGCGACGACGGGATCACGACGCGCAGGCCCGGGATGTGCGCGAACATCGCCTCGGGGCTCTCGGAGTGATGCTCGGGCGCGTGGATGCCGCCGCCGCACGGCGCGCGCAGCACCATCGGGCAGGTCAGCCGGCCGCGCGTGCGCGTGCGCAGGCGCGACGCGTGGTTGGCGAGCTGGTCGATCGCCGGATAGATGAAGCCGGTGAACTGGATCTCGCCGACCGGCCGGAAGCCCTGCGCCGCCAGCCCGACCGACAGCCCGGCGATCACCGCCTCGGAGAGCGGCGTGTCGAGCACGCGGTCGGCGCCGAAGCGCTGCAGCAGACCGTCGGTCGCGCGGAACACGCCGCCGTCGGCGCCGACGTCCTCGCCCAGCACGATCACGCGCGGGTCGTCGGCCATGGCGCGCGCCAGCGCGAGGTTGACGGCCTGCACCAGGGTCGCCTCAGCCACGGCGCACCGCCGGGTCGGGCGCCGCGCCGTCGAGCGCCGCCGCACGCTGCGCGGCGAGCTCGGCCGGCAGGGCCGCGTAGGTGAAATCGAAGATCGTCGCCGCCGGCTGCAGTGGCGTCGCGAGATAGGCCTCGACCGCGGCGTCGACCTCGGTCGCGGCGTCGGCCAGCAGATGCTCCTCGCGCGCGCGGTCCCACGCGCCGGCATCGACCAGATATTGCCGCAGCCGGTGGATCGGCTCCTCGGACCAGTGCTTGGAGACCTCGGCGTCGTCGCGGTAGCGGCTGGCGTCGTCGGCCGTGGTGTGGTCGCCCAGCCGATAGGTCAGCGCCTCGATGACCGACGCGCCGTCGCCGGCGCGCGCGCGGGCGAGCGCGCGCTCGACCGCGTCGCGCACCGCGATCACGTCGTTGCCGTCGACCTGCTCGCCGGGCAGCCCGGCGGCGATCGCCTTCTGCGCCAGGGTCGCGGCCGCGGTCTGCCGCGACCGCGGCACCGAGATCGCCCACTGGTTGTTGGCGATCACGAACACGACCGGCAGGTGCCATGCTCCGGCGATGTTGAGCGCCTCGTCGACGTCGCCCTTCGAGGTCGCGCCGTCGCCGTAGATGCACAGCGCGGCGCGCGGCTCGCGGCGCAGCTTGAAGGCGAGCGCGACGCCGGCGGCGTGCGGCGCGTGGCTGCCGACCGGCACGCACACCGGGAAATCCTCGCGCGCGGCGGCGAACGCGCTGCCGCGCTCGTCGCCGCCCCAGTAGAGCAGCAGCTCGACCATGGTGACGCCGCGCCACAGCTGCGCGCCGTGCTCGCGGAAGCTCGGCACCAGCACGTCGTCGGCGCTGAGCGCGCTCGCCGCGCCGACGCCGACGGCCTCCTGCCCGAGCGACGAGGCGTAGGTGCCGAGCCGGCCGGTGCGCTGCAGCGCCACCGCCTTGGCGTCGAAGGCGCGCGTGCGCACCATCGCGGCGTAGAGCGGCACCAGCGCCGCGGCATCGCGCGCGAATTCCGGCAGCGCGTCGAACGCCTTGCCCGTGGCCTCGAGGAACCGGCGGAACCGGATCTCGAAGCGCGCCGCGACGATCCCGGCTTGGTCCTCGGTCATCGTCCCCTTCGCGTCTAGCCTGGTTGGGGTAGCAGGAACGCGGGCTCCGCGCCTTTGACCTGGGTCAAGTTCCCGGGTCGCCGCGGCGGCGCGCGGCCGGTTGATCCAGGTCAATCCGCAGCGGGCGTGGCTCCGACTAAGAAGGCGCATACGCGTCGGCGGCGACGGCTGCGGACGCCGGCTTTTCAGGAACGGAGCCCGTCATGGTTTCGATCGGATCGCTCAAGACGCAACTCTCGGCGCTCGCGCTGGCGGCGCTGATCGCCGGCTGCAGCGCCACGCCGGGCGCCAGCCCGACCCGGGTCGGCGACGCCTGCAGCGATCTCGGCTGGGGCACCATCGCGGGCGCCGCGGTCGGCGCGACCGCCGGCGGGCTGATCGGCTCGCAGGTCGGCCACGGCACCGGCAACGCGCTGGCGACGACCCTGGGCGTGGTCGGCGGCGGCCTGCTCGGCGGCGCGGTCGGCTCGCGCATCGACGAGGCCGACTGCCTGAGGGCGCAGCGAGCGCAGCAGGCGGCGCTGGCGCGCTCGACGCCGATCGGCCAGCAGATCACCTGGAGCAACCCGTCGAACGGCACCTCGGGCAGCTTCACGCCGACGCGCGAAGGCCAATCGGCGAGCGGGCAGTATTGCCGCGAGTACGAGCAGACGATCTATGTCGGCGGCGAGACCAAGCGCGGCTACGGGCGCGCCTGCCTGCAGCCCGACGGCTCGTGGCAGATCCAGCCGAGCTAGAGCATGATCGGCATTGATTCAATCGCCACCTTTCCTCGTCATCCCCGCGAAAGCGGGGATCCAGGAGTCACGTGCGCGATCTCGGTGCTCGTGGCTCTGGATGCCCGCTTCCGCGGGCATGACGGTCTTTGTTCGGAACAGTCTGAGGTGATCGCGCTCTAGTCGGCGATCCGCTCGGCGCGCGGCTCCCGACGGCCAGGATCGCGCGGCATGGGCAACGGCCCCATGCGGACATACACCTCGTACGGCACCCCGTACTCCCGCATCACGTACGTGCTGTCGTTGAGGCCGCAGGCCTCGCGCTGCACGACGAAGAGCCAGAGCGCGTAGCCCGCCTCTGCGACGAGACCATCGCGGACGGCTCGGTCGGACGTCGCCGTCCGCGGACATGCGGCGAGCGCCGCCAGCGCCGCCTCGAGCCGGCGTCCCAGCCGTCCGAGCGCCGACGCCTTCTCCTGGACGATCTCGTGCTCGAGGGTCGCGTATCCCGAGCGAGGCAAGTTCGACGCCATGGAAGCAAGATTACCATGGGTCGCAAGCTTGCTTCAGCAAGAGAGTCGGATCGATCGGAACGCTTGCTTTGGGCGGCGCTCGCGGGCTTCGCCCTGAAGCGCTAGTCGCCGAACTTGCAGATGGCGGCGAGCTGGCGGCTGGTCGCCGACGGACCGGCGCGCCGGACCTTGCGCGCCCACGGGTTGGGCCAGCCCGGCAGCTCGCGGATCGACAGGGTGACGGCATCGGCGGGCGCGGCGGCCCAGTCGCGCGGCGACGCCGTCGCATGCTCGAGGAAGCTGATGAACCACTCGGAATAGCCGCTCATGAAGAAGCGCGCGGGCGAGCCGGCGCGCGCGTCGCCGTCGCCGGCCGCGAGGCCGACGACCTGCGGATACCAGAAGCCCTGCTCGATGATGCGCCGGGGCGCGCGCCAGTGCTGCGGCTGGGCGGGATCCGGATTGATCGCGGCGTAGATGCCGTCCGAGCGGAAGTCGGCGGCGCCGCCCCGCGTGTGGTTGAGCAGCATCACGAAGCTGCGCAGGTCGCGATTGTAATGCACCGACGGTCCCCAGAAGGCGTCGGCGTCGCGATGATGCCAGCCGTGCTCGGGCCGCCAGAGCGGCGTCGGCACGCCCTCGCCCGCCCGGCGCCACGCGCCGCCGCTCCACACCGCGACCGTGCCGCGCGGATGGCCGCGCTCGGCCACCGGATAGCGCGCGACCGCGATGCCCTGCGCCGCCTCGTCGCGCACGTAGCTCGTGAAGAAGATGTAGAAGAACGCGCCGGCGCGGTCGGGCACCACCGAGAAGTCGCCGTAGCCGCCGGCCATGAAGCCGTTCTCGGCGTGGCAGTCGATCTGGTCGGGCGGCGCGCGCAGCACCGCGCCGAGCGCGCGCCAGGTGAGGCCCTGGTCGTCCGACACCAGCGCGCCGATGTGCGGCACGCGCAGGTCGGCCGTGCAGGGCGCGACCGCCTCGGCGTGGTACCAGCCGTAGAGCCGGCCGGACGGCGCCTGCCAGACCGACTCGATCCACTTGCCGACGCTGGGGTCGCGATCGTTCACGATCGTGACGCGCGTGCCGCGGTCGGAGAACGCCAGGCGATTGTCGGTGACGCGGCGGTCGGTGTGGCCGATCGGATCCCAGTGCGAGGGAAAGGCCAGCGCGCGGCCGCCGATGCGCACCACCGCGGTGTTGGAGTCCGAGCGCGCCTGCTGGCCCGGATAGAGGCAGACCGGCGGCGCCGGATCGATCTGGATGCGCAAGCCCGGCTGCGTCGGCGCCTGGGCGCCGGCGCCGCCGCCCGTGAGCAGGACGAGGCCCAACCCGATCATGAGTCCGAGCGATCGCATGGCGACCCCACTTCCGACGCCGCGCGCGCCGCCGTCCATTCCCGCGGGCGCCCCGTCACGCTACAGCGCCCCGCCCGCGGCGCAACTTGACCTGGGTCAACCATCCCGGCGACGAACGCATTGATGACGCCGCCGCGGCGCGCCAAGATCGTGGTACCGGTCAAGTCCGGCGTCTCGTCCCGTTCCGATGTCGAGGTGGCCCATGCCGA
>DATJNS010000337.1:0-20570 GCA_035507915.1 Candidatus Sulfotelmatobacter sp. | reverse complement strand
GCCGACGTTCGACACGCCGATGTGACGGATCTTGCCCTGCTGGCGCAGCTCGAGCAGCGCGCCGAGCGAGTCGGCCAGCGGCACGCGCGGATCGACCGTGTGCAGCTGGTAGAGATCGATGCGCTCCAGCTTGAGCCGCTTCAGGCTCGCCTCGCAGGCCTGACGCAGCTGGGCCGGCCGGCAATCGGTGTCCCAGCGATCGGGGCCGGGGCGCGTCAGGCCGCCCTTGGTCGCGATCACCAAGCCTTCCGGATAGGGATGGAGCGCTTCGGCGATCAGGGTCTCGCTGGTGCCCGGCCCGTAGGAGTCGGCCGTGTCGATGAGGTCGACCCCGCGCTCGACGACGCGGCGCAACAACGCGATCGCGGTGGCGCGATCGGGCGGCTCGCCCCACACGCCGCGGCCGGTCACCCGCATGGCGCCGAAGCCCATGCGGCCGACCGTCATGTCGCCGATCGTGATCGCGTCGGGGCGCGTCGTCGCCATCGCGTCAGGCCGCCGGACGCGTCTCGCCCTTGATTTGGGTGCGATGCATGACCCGGCGTTGGCTCGCATCGAACGGATCGCGCCGGTGCATGGTGCAGCGATTGTCCCACAGCACGAGGTCGCCGACGCGCCAGCGGTGGGTCCACACATATTCCGGCCGATCGACCACCGCCCAGATCTCGTTCAGCAAACGCTCCGACTCGGCGAGCGGCAGCCCGGTTATGTAGGCGTTGCGGCGGCGACCGAGATAGAGGCAGCGGCGCCCGCTCTCCGGATGGGTGCAGACGATCGGATGCAGCGTACCGGGCGCGCTGACCGGATCGTCGGTCGGCGTGACGCCGGCGCGCACGTAGCCGCCGCTGTTGTAGGTGCCGTCGTGCTTGACCTGCCGGCCCTCGATGGCGGCGCGGATGGCGCGCGGCAGCGCCTCGAGCGGCTTGTACATGTCGACGAACTCCGTGTTGCCGCCGGCGGGCGGCACCTCGAGCGCGAACAGCATCGAGGCCTTGGGCGGCTCCGCCAGATAGGACATGTCGGTGTGCCAGATCGCCTCGCCGGCGCCCAGGCTGCCGATCGGCTGGCCGTCGGCGCCGATCACGTTCGAGACGACGTAGATCTCCGGGTGACCCTCGACGAAGCGGCGACCGGTCTCCTGGATCGGCGCGTGGTCGAGCGCGCCGAAGCGGCGGCTGAACGCGATCAGCTCGTCGTCCGACAGCGCCTGGCCGCGGAACAGCAGCACCTGGTGGTCGATCCAGGCCTGGTGGATGCGCCGGAAGGCCGCGTCGTCGACGCGGCGGAGATCGACCCCGGCGACCTCGGCGCCGAGCGCCGATCCGAGGGGCGTGACGGTCATGTCGAGCGTGGCCGAACCGGTCATGGCGTCCTCCCTGCCCGGCATCCTACAAGGTCGACGCGCGGGAGGCAGCCCCAAGCCGCACGGCGCCCTGGTCTGATATCCTGCCGCCTCGGCTCAGCGCACACCGGACGATCCCACCATGATGAACAGCACGAGCAAGGGCAACATCCTGCGGCGCCGGATGGCAGAGACCGGCCTCGCGCACGTCATGGCGGCGCACAGCCCGCTGTCGGCGCGCCTCGCCGAGGCAGCCGGTTTCGACGGGCTGTGGGCCAGCGGCTTCGAGCTGTCGGCGCTCTACGGCCTGCCCGACGTCAGCCTCGTCACCATGACGCAGCATCTCGACATGGTGCGCGCCATCATCGACCAGGTGGCGCTGCCGCTGGTCGCCGATCTCGACACCGGGTTCGGCAACGCGCTCAACGTCATCCACGCGGTCGCCCAGTACGAGCGCGCCGGCGCGGCCGCGGTCGTGATCGAGGACAAGTCGTTCCCCAAGGTCACCAGCCTGGTCGCCGACGGACGCCAGGAGCTGGTGCGCATCGCGGAGTTCCAGGGCAAGATCGACGCTGCGATCAAGACGCGGACCGATCCCGATTTTCTCGTGATCGCGCGCACCGAGGCGTTGATCGCGGGCCACGGCGAGGCCGAGGCGCTCGAGCGCGCCGCCGCCTATCAGGAGGCCGGCGCCGACATGATCCTCATCCATTCCAAGCAGAAGACGCCCGACGAGGTCGAGAGCTTCGTGCGCGCCTGGCGCGGCAGCGCGCCCATCGTGATCGTGCCGACCGCCTATCCGGAGATGGACGAAGCGCGCATCCGGCGGCTCGGCAAGATCAAGATGGTGATCTACGGCAATCACGCGATCCGCGCCGCGGTCACCGCCATGCAGCAGGTGTTCGCGGCGATCCGTCGCGATGGTGGCATCCGCAACGTCGACCGGACCATCGTCTCGGTCGACGAGATCTTCCGGCTGCAGGGAATGGACGCGGTCAAGCGCAACGAGCAGCGCTTCCTGCGCTAATCGCGATCGCCTCGATCTCTCAAACCGTCATCCTCGGCCTTGTGCCGACCACGACGGCGTTCTGGCAATTGGAGCGTTGCCTCACCGGCGCTAGACTCCCATGACGTTATTCCAGGGAGGCGCAGGATGGGCAGCTTCATCGACGTTCCGGCGGATGGCGGTGGCTCGTTCAAGGCCTATCTCGCGCTGCCGAAAGCCGGCTCGGGTCCCGGCATGATGATGCTGCAGGAGATCTTCGGCGTCAGCCCCTACATGAAATCGATCGCCGACCTCTATGCCGAGGAGGGCTACGTCGCGATCGTGCCCGACCTGTTCTGGCGCCTCGAGCCCGGGGTGTCGCTCGGCTACACCGAGGCCGATTTCACCAAGGCGCGCGCGCTCAACGGCCGGTTCGACTCGAAGACGGCGATCGCCGACATGACCGCGACCGTCAAGGCGCTGCGAGCCCACGGCGCGGTGACGGGCAAGATCGGCGCGCTCGGCTTCTGCCTCGGCGGCCGGCTCGCCGTGCTGGCTGCGGCCTACAGCGACGTCGACTGCGCGATCGGCTATTACGGGGTCGGCATCGAGAAGGAGCCCGACGCCATCCAGGCCGTGAAATGCCCGATGGTGCTGCACTTTGCCGCCAAGGACGCCTACACGCCGCCCGACGTGATCGCGGCGATCAAGGCCGGGGTCGCCGGCCGCGACGACGTCGAGATCTACGTCTACCCGGACGCCGATCACGGCTTCAACAGCCCGGCGCGCAGCGACCGCTACGACCGCCCGGCGTCGATGATGGCGCATACGCGCTCGATCGCGCTTCTCCGCCGCGTGCTCGGGCCGCGCTACGATCTGTCCGCGCTGTGGGAAGCCCACACGATGCATGAGTTCGCTACGCGCGACGTCGCGGCGACCATGCGGACCATGGTGCCCGAGCCTTACGTCAACCACGTGCCGACCATGACGGGCGGGGTCGGCCAAAAGCAGCTCGAACGCTTCTACCGACACCACTTCATCCCGAAGACGCCCAAGGACACGCGCCTGGTGCCGATCTCGCGCACCATCGGCGCCGACCGCATCGTCGACGAGATGCTGTTCTGCTTCACCCACGACATCGAGATCGACTGGATGCTGCCCGGCATCAAGCCGACCGGCAAATACGTCGAGATCCCCCTGGTCGCGATCGTCAACTTCCGCGGCGACAAGCTCTACCACGAGCACATCTACTGGGATCAGGCGTCGGTGCTGGTGCAGATCGGTCTGCTCGACCCCAAGGGGCTGCCGACCGCCGGCGCCGAAACCGCGCGGAAGATCGTCGACGAGACGCGGCCCTCGAACACGCTGATGCAGCGCTGGCGGGACAGCGAAACGGCCGCCGCGGAGTAGCCGACCCTACGCGGCCGTCACGAGCACTGGATCTCCCAGCTGATCGATTCCGTGACGCCGCCGTGGCGGCTGTGGATCGAACGCCGCTTCAACCGATCGTAGCCGTCGGGACACAGCGCCTCGGCCTTCTTGGCCAGCAGGTTCTCGGGGCCTTCGACGCGGGTGACGAAATCGCTCTCGACCGAGAGCCCGTATTTGCCGCCGCCCATGACATCGACCTGAATCGGCGTGGAGCAGCCGGCGAGCGCGAGCGCGCCGGCGAGCGCGAGCACGGGCAGCGGCCGTATCATCAGCGCGCAACGCATGGATGGTGTCCGAACGATGGCCCCGCGCGACAGCTTACGGGATCGCGCGCGACTGGCAACCCGGCGCGCCGTGACAGCGCGCCGCCGCGCCGATAAGCTCGACGAAACCATCGCAGCGATCCGGGAGGAGCCATGCTGACCGCCGATCTGAGGGACAAGGCCGTGCTGGTGACCGGCGGCGCGTCGGGCATCGGGCTCGCTACGGTCGAGCGCTTCGCGCGCTGCGGCGCCGTCGTCGCGATGAACCACCTGGCCGACGATCCGCGCGGCGCGCAGGCGATCGCGCGGCTGCAGGGCGAAGGCCTGCGCGTGGTCGGCGCGCCGGGCGACGTCGCGCAACCGGCGGCCGCTTCCAAGATCGTCGCCGCGGCGCTCGAGGGCACCGGCAAGCGCCTCGATTTCCTGATCAACTGCGCCGGCACGCCGGGCGGTACCGAGCCGTACAGCTACGACGATCTCGACGCCATGACCGACCCGTTCTGGGACAAGCTGATGCAGGTCAACCTGATCGGCATGTTCCGCGTCACACGCGCCGCCAAGCCGGCGCTGGTCGCCGCCAAGGGCGCGGTGGTCAACATCGCCTCGGTCGCCGGGCTGCACCTGCGCGGCTCGAGCCTGGTCTATGCCGCGACCAAGGCCGGCGTCATCAGCATCACGGTGGCGCTGGCGCGCGCGCTGGCCCCCGAGGTGCGGGTCAACGCGATCGCGCCCGGCCTGGTCGACTCGCCGTGGACCAAGTCGTGGCCCGAGCAGCGCAAGCGGAACTCGGTCAAGCGCACCCTGCTGGGCCGCATGGCCAAACCCGAGGACATCGCGGACGGCGCGCTCTACCTGTGCGCGGGCACGTCCTTCGTCACCGCGCAGACCCTGGTGATCGACGGCGGCCTGATCCACGGCGACGAGGCGCATGCCTTGAAGATGGAAGGTCGTCTCTAGGGCATGGCCGCGCCGCCGCTGCCGGAGCTCGAGTTCGCCGCGATCCCCGAGGCCGCGCGGGCGCGGTATCTCGGCGATCGCTGGAGCTACATGGCGGCAGGACCGCTCGATGCGCCGCCGATCGTGCTGCTGCACGGGGTCGGCGCCAACTCGATGCACTGGCGCTTTCAGTTCGCCGCGCTGTCGGACCGCTGGCGCGTCGTGGCGTGGAACGCGCCCGGTTTCATGCTCTCGGACGGGTTCGTGACCGACGATCCGGGACCGAAGGACTACGCCGACGCGCTCGCCGATTTCCTCGCGACCTTTGGCCTCGAACGCGTGCGGCTGCTCGGCAACTCGTTCGGGACACGGGTGGCGCAGTGCTTCGCGATCCATCATCGTGGCCGCATCATCAAGCTGGCGATGACCGGAACCGGTGCGGGCCCGCGCGGGCTGTCGGAGGCCGAACGCGCCAAGGTTCTGGCGGCGCGCGCGGCGCAGATCGCGAGCGGCGGCTACGGCTTTGGCGCGCGGGTCGCGGCTCTGGTCGCCCCCGGCACGGCGCCCGAGACGGTCGAACTGGTTCGACACGTGGTCCGCGCGACCAATCCGCGCGGCTTCATGCACGGCGTCAAGCTCGGGATCGCCGACGGATACAGTCCGGACGAGGTCGCGCCCGCGCTCGATTTTCCGGTGCTCATGATCTCCGGCAGCAGCGACGGCGTGAACCCGATCAAGACCAACGCCGCGCTGCTGGCCGAAGCGGTGCCGCACGCGCACTTGGAGATCCTGGGCGGCATCGGGCACTTTCCCGAGGTCGAGGCGCCGGATCGCGTCAACCGCTTGCTGCGCGACTTCTTCGCCGACTGACCCGGCGCGCGGCGAGCGCCATCACGCCGACGCCGTCATTGGTCGCGCGGCTGACCGACCTGGCACGCGCCGGCGGCGAACTTGGGCAGCTCGTCGCAGCCGATCAGCCCGAGCCGCGGACCGACATAGGCTAGCGCGAGCAGGATCGCCAAACCGAGCAGGAACAGGCGGAAGGCGCGCGTCACCGCTTGAGCTTGATGATCAGCGCCACGTCCTTGTCGCCGACGTCGAACGCAGCGTCCTTGAACAAGGGCGGGCCCATGAGCATCGGCGGATCGTTGCTGAACCCGTAGCGCTCCTTCGGCATGCCGAGCGCGTTGACGTCGAGATCGTTGTTGCCGTTCTCGTCGTGGTAGGCGACCGCGGCATACCGGCCGGGCGGCAGGTTCGGGAGCGTGAGGACCGTGCGGCCGCGATGCGCCAGCACGGCGATGTCGTACGGGCAGTGGTCGCCGAGAAAGGTGGCTTCGTCGCAGATGTCGACGTGGACCATGCCGCGCGCGTTCGGCACGCGTTCGACCGTGATCTTGAGGTTGGCCGCCTGCGCGGCGGCGGAAACTCCGCAGACGATCGAGACGACGACGCCGAGCGAGCGCAACCGCACCGGAGGCCGCGCTAGAACGCGACCCGGTCGCCGCCCTTGAGGTCGAGCATCTGGCGCGCCTCGTCGGGCGTGGCGATGTCGAGCGACAGGGCGGCGAGGATCTGGCGGATGCGCGTGACCTGATCGGCGTTGCTCGTGGCGAGCTGACCGCGCCCGAGCCACAGGCTGTCCTCGAGCCCGACGCGCACGTTGGCGCCCATGATCGCGGCCTGGGTGATCAGCGGCATCTGATGCCGGCCTGCCGCCAGCACGGACCAGTGATACTGGTCGCCCAACAGCTTGTTGGCGATCGTGCGCATGTGCATGACGTTCTCGTGGTCCGGGCCGATGCCGCCCAGGATGCCGAAGATCGTCTGCACGAACACCGGCGGCTTGATCAGCTTGCGGTCGAGGAAATGCGCCAGGGTGTAGAGGTGGCCGACGTCGTAGCACTCGCACTCGAACTTGGTGCCGCAACCCTCGCCGAGCTCCTTGAGGATGTATTCGATGTCCTTGAAGGTGTTGCGGAAGATGAAGTCGCGCGACGCCTCGAGATACTGCGGCTCCCAGTCGTATTTCCATTCCTTGTAGCGGTCCAGCATCGGGAACAGGCCGAAGTTCATCGAGCCCATGTTGAGCGAGCACATCTCGGGCTTGGCCTTCAGCGGCGCCTGCAGGCGATCCTGCAGGCTCATGCCGTGGCCGCCGCCGGTCGTGATGTTCACCACCGCCTTGGTCTGCTGCTTGATGCGCGGCAGGAACTGCATGAAGACGTCGGCGCTCGGCGTCGGCCGGCCGTCCTTGGGATCGCGCGCATGCAGGTGCAGGATCGCCGCTCCCGCCTCGGCGGCGGCGATCGCGTCCTTCGCGACCTCGTCGGGCGTGATCGGCAGATGCGGCGACATGGTCGGCGTGTGGATCGACCCCGTGACCGCGCACGTAATGATGACCTTTCTCGGACCAGCCATGCCCTTCACTCCCTCGGCGGCTTGTTCATCTCGTTCTTGTGCGCGAGCAGCGCCATCAGGCGGCGGTCGCGCCAGGCCTGGCGCTCGGCCAGCTGCGTCGCCGGCACGGCGCGCCGGCGCTCGGCCTCGAGCCGCGCGCCCAGCGCATCGCGCCATGGCGTGGCCGCCTTCGTCTCGGCATCGAGCCGGCGAAAGAACGGGCTGTAGCGCGCCAGATAGTCCGCGACGCCCGCCGGCGCATTGAGGTCGATCGTTTCCATCGGGCCCATGAAGGCCCAACGCAGGCCGAGCCCGTCCTTCACCGTCTTGTCGAGATCGTCGGCCGACACGTAACCCTGGTCGACCAGCCGGAACGCCTCGTTGAGCAGCGCCGCCTGCAGACGGTTGAGGACGAAGCCTTCGAGCTCACGCTGCACCGTGATCGGCACCTGGCCGGCCCGCGTCATCAGGGCGCGCGCCCGCTCGACCGTCTCGGGCGCGGTCCACGGCGTGCCGCACAGCTCGACCAGGGGCACCAGATGCGGTGGATTGACCGGATGGGCGACCAGGCAGCGCGCCCGCCCCGCCAGACCCTCGGTGAAGGTCGAGCCCGGGATCGCCGAGGTCGAGCTGGCGAGGACCGTAGCGGGCGCGGCGACCGCATCCATCGCCGCGAAGACCTCGCGCTTGACCTCGGTCAGCTCGGGCAGGCTTTCCTGGACGTAGATCGCGCCGGCCAACGCATCGGCGAGCGTCGGCGCGATGCGCATGCGCGCCCTCACCGCTTGCGGCGCATCGGCGAGCAGCCCGGCGGCCGCCAGGTCGGCGAGGCTGGTCTCGATGGTCGCGAGGCTGGCGGCGACGATGGTCTCGGACCGGTCGTGCAACGCGACGGCGAAGCCCGCGCGGGCGAACACGATCGCCCAGGCCCGCCCGATCAACCCCGCGCCGACGATGCCGATCTTGTCCATGGGTTCCCCTGGGCGCATAACCCCGCCCCTGTCCGCCCGACCGAGCTTATCGACAGGCGTTGCGGCGGGCCAGTCTCGCCGCCTAGATTCCGGTCGAGACGCGCCGCAGGCGCGGAGAGGACGCAAGATGGATCAACTGCCAGCGCCCGCCGGCTCGGTGCTGCCCTACCGCGGCGTCTGGCCGACCTTGGCCGCCGACGTCTTCCTCGCCCCCAACTGCTTCGTGATCGGCCAGGTGACGATCGCGGAGCGCGCCAACCTGTGGTTCAACGTCGTGGTGCGAGGCGACGACCACTGGGTGCGCATCGGCGCGCGCACCAACATCCAGGACGGCGCGATCATCCACGTCTTCAAGGACACCAATCCGACCACGATCGGCGCCGACGTGACGATCGGTCACGGCGCCATCCTGCACGGCTGCACGATCGAGGACGGCGCGATGGTCGGCATCGGCGCGATCGTGCTCGACGGCGCGGTGGTCGAGAGCGAGGCGATCGTCGCCGCCGGCGCGGTGCTGTCGCCCGGCAAGCGGGTCCGGCGCGGCGAGCTGTGGGCCGGCTGCCCCGCCAGACTCGTGCGCGCGGTCAAGCCCGACGAGCTCGCGTTCATGCGGATCAACGCGCCGAACTACTGCGAGCTGGCGTCGGAGTACCTGGCGCTGCGCCGCGGCCTCGGCGCGGCGGCCCGCGCGGGCGTCGCGCCCAGCGCCTAGCCGATGGCCGGCGGCGCGCGCGGCATCGGCCGTCGACGGCTGCTTCGCGGCGCCGCGTCGCTCGCCGGGCTCGCCTGGTCCGGCGGCGTTCGCGCCCATCCGCCGCGCGCGCTGACGTTCGTCACGCCGCTCGGCTACCAGGTGGCGTTCGCGCCCGACCTGGTCGGCAAGGCGGGCGGCTATTTCGAGCGCGAGGGCCTCGACGTAACGCTCGAGGGCGGTCTCGGCGGCGGGCAGAACCTCCAGCAGGTGCTGTCGGGCCACGCGCTGCTGTCGCGCGCCGGCGGTGCCGCGATCATGAAGGCGATCGCTGACGACGGCGCCCCTCTGGTCGCGATCGCGACGATCGACCAGGGCTCGCCGTTCTTCGTGATCAGCAAGCGGACCGCGCCGGTTCGCAGCCCGCACGAGATGCTGGGCAAGACGATCGGCGTGATCGCCAAGGGCGGCGGCACCGAGAATCTGCTCGACGCCATGCTGACGGCCGCCGGGATCGCGCCCGACGCGGTCCGGCGCGAGGCGGTCGGCGACTCGCCCGGCGCGTTCGGCCTGGTCGAGGCCGGGCGGCTCGACGCCTTCATCGGCGCGCTCGGCACCCTGATCGCGCTGCGGACCGCGGGCGCGCCGATCGACTCGTTCAGCACCGACCTGTTCGCACCGCTCCCGGGCGACGCCTACGTCACGAGCCGCGCGGCCATCGCGCGCGAGTCCGACACCATCGTGCGCTATTTGCGCGGCGTGCGGCATGCGATCGACGCCATCCTCAGCGACGAGGCGATGGACCGGACGCTCGGGCAGCTGGACAGCTTCGACATCGCGATGCTCAAGGATGGCCCGGCCGCCAAGGCGACGCTCAAGGCCACCAAGGCGCTGTGGCTGGCCGCCGGCAAGAAGGCTCTGCTGCACAACGTGCCCAAGCGCTGGCAGCGGGGCCGCGACCTGCTCGCCCGCATCGGCGCCGTCAGGCCCGGCCCGGCGAGCGAGTTCTACACCAACGAGCTGATCGACAAGGTGTTCGCCGAACTCCCTCCCGAGCGGGGCACACACAAACGCCACCTCGGGTAGCGGGTAGATCGAGGTCGGCTCGCCGCCTCACCCGTCGGCGTTCTCGAACGTCTTGAAGTAGCGGCCCTCGACGGCGCGCTGGTTGTTGTAGATCGAGCCGGCGAAACGGATCGGCTGGGGCATGCGGACGTACGAGCCGTCGAAGCGCACGACGTTGGTCGGCCGGCCACACACCATGCGGGAATTGTACTCGTCCCACTCGACGCCGTAGATCAGCGGCCATGCGTCGGCGGCCGCGTACTCGTAGAACAGCATGCGGCGCTGCTTGGTCGACTCGTTGAGCGCCGAGCCGTGCACCAGCATCGGGTGGTGCAAGGTCATCGATCCGGCGCGCGCGATCATCGGCACCGCGGCCGCGACGTCGATGGTCGCCGGATCGATCGCGCCGACAAAGTAGCCGTCGCGGTGATGATCCATCAGCGCGCCCTTGTGGCTGCCGGGGACGAACAGCACCGGGCCGTTGTCCGCGTCGACGTCGTCGAGCAGCAGCGCGGCGATCGCCATCGTCATGTTCGAGTGCGGGATGAACGCCCAATCCTGGTGCCATTCGAGCGGCGCGCCGTAGCGCGGCGACTTCATGTTGACCTTGCTGTGGTGCAGCCGCACGTCGGGGCCGATCACGCGGTTGAGCAGGGCGACGATGCGCGGGTGCCGCGCCATCGCGGCGTAGAGCGGGTCGACGGCGTGCGGTTTCTTGATGCGGCGCACGCGCGGTGCCTCGGGCGTATGCGAGTCCTCGAGGTCGAACACCGCGTCCTCGGCCGCCAGGCCGGCGGCCGACGCCACCACGCGATCGGTCACGCGCCGCAGCGCCGCGACCTCGTCCGGGTCCAGCACGCCCTCGACCAGGCAGTAGCCCTGGTCCACGAACTCTTGTGCGAGCCGATCGAGATCCACCGCCGCCGATCCCCTCACCGTTTGCGCACGATCAAGGCCAGCACCGCGCCCCCCGGCGGCGCCTGATGCTCGGCGCCCGCCGACAGGTAGACGTGGCTGTCGCCGGTCACCGCGCCCAGCATACCACCCATCGCGGCGCGATAGTGCCGGATCGGATCGATGTCGCTGTCGTCGCGCATGACGTGGCGCGCGTCGCGCAGCCGATCGCCTGGCGGCACGTCGCCCTTCAGGATCGCGCCGACCAGCCGGCCGCGACCGTCGGCGCTGAGCTGCGGCGCCGCCGCGAGGCCGAGCCGGCCGAGCAGCGCCGCCACCGCGGGCGCGTCGAGCATGTCGGCCAGCACGGTGCTGCCCACCACGGTGTCGCCCGACCAGCTGCTTGAATTGCCCAGCACCATGACCTCGACGCAGGGTGAGTCGATCGCCGCGGTGACGCACGCACGCCGCGTGCCAATCGTCGCCGCGGCGGCCAGCCCTTCCCCGACCGCGTCGCGCGCGACGTCGCCCAGCGCGACCGCGACGCCCAGCGCGCTGGCGGCGCGCGAGCGCTGCTTCATGCCCGCGACGGTGGCGGCAGCGAGGCCGCGCGCGCCCGGCCCGTGCATCGCGCCAGGCATCGGGATCGGACCCTTGACCTGCACCCAAACGGCCTCCCGCGCATCGAGCCCGGCATCGGCGAGCGCCGCGCGCACCGCGTCGGCGGTCGCGTCGAGCTGCGCGGCGCGGCCGAGCGCGGCCGGCTCGAGCGGCGCCGAGCGGCCGAGCCCGATCGCCAGCGCCGGTCCCGCCGCCGGGTTGGTCGCCGCTGCGCCGCGGCCGAACACCAGGAGGTGCGGCGCCAGCAGCCCCTCGGTGCCGCCGGAGAACAGCAGCAGCACGCGCGCCCGTACCGCGTCGGCGCCGACGCCGAGCCGCGCGGCTAAGAGATCGGCCACCGTGCGGGTGGCGAACTCGCGCGTGTGGTCGTTGGTCAAGCCGTTGCCGGGGGTCTTGCCCATGATGCACGCCACGCCGGCCGGATCGATCGCGCCGGCGTCGATCAGCCGCGCGAGCGCCGATGCGTCGCCCGGATCGGGCATCGCCACCCTGTGGACCGTCGCGCTGCGTCCCGTCATGTCCGGCACGATAACACCGGCGCGTGGGTTGCGCGCCCGTGAAGGCGGGATGAAGGCGGGATCATGCGATATTCCCCCTTCATCGCCGTCTCCCTTGGCGGGCGCGCGGTGCTAAGGTCGACGCGCCGGGCTCGGCCGAGAGGGTGATGATGGCGAAGACAACGCTCCAAAATTGCATCGCACTGCTCGGGCCCACGGCGGCGCGCTCGCCGGGCCGCGTCGACATCGTGATCGACGGCAAGCGCATCGCCGCCATCCGGCCGGCCGGCAGCGCGCCGCCCGAAGGCACCGCGATCGACGCGACCGGCCGGCTGGTCACCGCCGGCCTGATCAACGGCCATCAGCACTCGCACGAGACCTATTACAAAGGCCGCACCGACAACCTGCCGCTCGAGCTGTGGATGAACTACGTGCGGCCGCTCAAGCCGATCCCGCTGACGCCGCGCCAGGTCTATCTGCGCACCATGGGGATCGCCATCGAGGCGCTGCGCTCGGGCACCACCACCTTGTGCGACGACATGAACATCAGCCCGGCGATCCGGCCCGATCACGTCGCCGCGGTCTACCAGGCCTACGAGGACAGCGGCATCCGCGCCCTGGTCGGCCCGACCCTGTTCGACCGGCCGTTCTTCCGCGCCGTGCCGTTCGTCGACGAGGAGTTCCCGCCGGCGCTGCTGGCCGAGCTCGACGCCGCCACATCCTCCGGCGGCGACGAGCTCCTGGCGCTCGCCCGCGAGCTCGCGCGCACGCGCCACCCGCGCGAGCATCGGGTCGGCTACATCGCGGCGCCGTCGGCGCCGCAACGCTGCACCGAGCCGTTCCTGCGCGCCGTGCGCGCGCTCGCCGACGAGTTCGACCTGCCGCTGATGATCCACGTCCAGGAGACCCGCCTGCAGGTGGTGACGGGCCAGCTCTGGCACGGCAAGACCCTGATCGACTATCTCGACGGGCTCGGTTTCCTGAAGCCGAAGACGACCTTGATCCACGGCATCTGGTTGACGCCGCGCGAGATCGCGATCCTCGCGCGCACCGGCGCGACCGTGCAGCACAATCCGATCAGCAACCTGCGCGTCGGCTCGGGCCTGCTGCCGATGCGCGCGCTGCTCGACGCCAAGGTCAATGTCAGCCTGGGCAGCGACGGCTGCGGCTGCGCCGACACCGTCAACATGCAGTACGTGCTGATGACCGCGGCGCTGCTCCAGAAGCTGCGCGGCGACCACACGAGCTGGGTCGGCGCGCAGGAGGCGTTCCTCGCCGCCACCATGGGGGGCGCGACCGCGATCGGCTTCGGCGACGCGCTGGGCGCGGTCGAGGTCGGCCGCATCGCGGATCTCGCGGTCTATCGGCTCGACCGCGTGCCCTTCACGCCGCTCAACGATCCGCTGCGCCAGCTCGTCTACGCCGAGTCGGGCTCGAGCCTCGATCGCGTGTTCGTCGACGGCGAGCCCGTGATGGCGGACGGCAAGCTGACGCGCGTCGACGAGACCGCGCTGCTCGACGAGCTCGCCGCCGAGCACGCCAAGCTCGAGCCGCTGATCGCGGCGTCCGAGCGCGACGTCGAGCGGCTGCTGCCGCCCTACGAGCGGATCTACCGGCGCTGCCAGGCGATCGAGATCGCGCCCGACACCTATCCGGCGCGGTTCCCGTGAGCTGGCACGACGCTTGCTCCGATTTCGGCATTCTTGACGGGGGAGGACGGTGATGCGGCGGTTGCGTTCGATTTGCGCGATGCTCGCCTTGGTCCTGGTGCTCGCGGCGGCGCCGGCGGACGCCAAGACCCTGCGCTGGGCGTTCCAGGGCGACGTCAATTCGCTCGACCCCTACGCACTCAACGAGACCTTCACCCACGGCTTCCTGTCCAACGTCTACGAGGGGTTGGTGATGCGCGACAAGGCGCTCAACCTGGTCCCCGGTCTGGCGCTCGAGTGGAAGAGCACCGCGCCGACGGTGTGGCGCTTCAAGCTGCGGCCCAACGTCACGTTCCAGGACGGCTCGCCGTTCTCGGCGGACGACGTCGTGTTCTCGTTCCAGCGCGTCACCAAGGACGGTTCGGACGACGCCAGCCTGGTCGCCGCGGTCCAGGAGGTGCGCAAGGTCGATGCCCTCACCGTCGACCTCGTGCTGCGCTATCCCGACCCGATCCTGCCGCAGGAGATCACCAGCTGGCTCATCATGTCGAAGGCGTGGGCCGAGAAGAACGGCGCCGTCGATCCGTCGAGCACCGCCAAGAAGATCGAGAACTTCGCGACGCGCAACGCCGACGGCACCGGGCCCTTCATGGTCAAGTCGCGCGAGCCCGGCGTGAAGACCGTTCTGGTGCCCAACCCGCACTGGTGGGGCAAGGTCGAGCACAATCTGACGGAGGTCGTGTTCACGCCGGTCGCCTCCGACCAGACGCGGGTCGCGGCGCTGCTCGCGGGCGATCTCGACCTGATCGATCCGGTGCCGCTGCAGGATCTCGATCGCCTGTCGAAGGAGAAGTCGATCAAGCTGCTCCAGGGGCCCGAGCTGCGCACGATCTTCCTCGGCCTCGACCAGTATCGCGACCAGCTGCTCTACTCGAACGTCAAGGGCAAGAATCCGTTCAAGGACCGGCGCGTGCGCCTGGCGGTCTATCAGGCGATCGACATCCAGGCGATCAAGACGCGGGTGATGCGCGGCGCCTCGCGGCCGTCGGGGCTGATGGTCGGACCCGGCGTCAACGGCTACGACGCCAAGATCGACCAGCGCTATCCCTACGATCCCGCCGCCGCCAAGAAGCTGCTGGCGGACGCGGGCTACGCCGACGGCTTCCAGGTCACGATGGATTGCCCGAACGACCGCTACATCAACGACGAGCGGATCTGCCAGGCGGTCGTCGCGATGCTGGCGCGCATCGGCATCAAGGTCGACCTGCTGGCGCAGACCAAGGCACGCTATTTCCAGAAGATCCTGTCGGGCGACACCTCGTTCTATCTGCTCGGATGGCTGCCGCCGAGCTACGACGCCCACTCGACCCTGTTCAACGTCATGGACACCCCGGCCGCGCGCGCGCCCGGCGCGCCCAAGGGCCAGGGCGGCTACAACCCCGGCGGCTACTCCAACCCCAAGGTCGACGCGCTGACCCAGCAGATCGCCCAGGAGCTCGACCCCGCCAAGCGCCAGGCACTGATCTCCGAGGCGTTCCTGCTGCACAAGCAGGACGTCGGCGAGATCCCGCTGCACCAGCAGGCGCTCGCCTGGGGCGTGCGGCCCAACGTCCATGTCGAGCTGCGCGCCGACGATTATCTCGACCTGCGCCACGCCCGGGTGGAGTGACGCCGGCCGGCCCTATCGGTCGGACCAAGGTGGCCCTGCTCGGCGCCGCCGCCCTCGGCTAGGATAGGGGTGGAAGGAGAGCCCCATGGCCATCGAGGAGCGCGCGAGCGTCTGCACCTTCGACTGTCCGGACACCTGCAGCCTGAGCGTCTCGGTCGAGGACGGCCGCGTCGTCAAGGTGCGGGGTTCCGACGCGGCGCCCTACACCGCCGGCGTGATCTGCACCAAGGTCGCGCGCGACATGCCCGCCTTCGTGCACGGGCCGCAGCGCCTGACCCACCCGCTGCGCCGTACCGGCCCCAAGGGCTCGGGCCGCTTCGAGCGCATCTCGTGGGCCGACGCGCTCGACGAGATCCACGCGCGCGTCACCGCCGTGATCGAGCGCTGGGGGCCGCAGGCCGTGAGCCCGCTGAGCTACGCCGGGCCGCACGGTCTGCTCGCCGGCGACAGCATGTCGGCGCGCTTCTTCCACCGGCTGGGCGCGAGCCAGCTCTACCGCCGCTCGATGTGCGGCGGCGTGCGCAGCGAGGCGTGGGCCGGCACCTACGGCGGCGTGCCGGGCTGCCCGCCCGAGCTCGCCGCGACCGCCCAGCTCAACGTCGCGTGGGGCAACAACGCGACGGTCTCCAACGTCCACCTGGTGCGCGCGGTCCGGCAGGCCCAGCGCAAGGGCGGCAAGCTCGCGGTGATCGACCCGCTGCGCACCAAGTTCGCCGCGCAGGCCGACCTGCATCTCGCGATCCTGCCCGGCACCGACACCGTTCTGGCCTGGGCGCTGGCAACCGAGCTCGAGCGCATGGGCGCGCTCGACGACGATTTCATCGCCGCGCACGTGCTCGGTTTCGAAGACTACATGGAACGCGCGCGCACCTGGCCGGCGGCGCGCGCCGCCGGCGCCTGCGGCATTCCGGAGAGCCAGATCCACACGTTGGCGCGCTGGCTGGCCGAGGCCGACCCGCTGGTGCTCGGCACCGGCAACGGCCTCGAGCGCGGCCGCCACGGCGGCAGCGCCATCCGCGCGGCGATCGCCCTGCCGGCGTTGCTCGGCAAGCTCGGTCACGGCAGCGGCATCGTGCTGGGCGCGTCCAACGCTTTTCCCAAGACGCCGGCGCGCCTGCAGCGCCCGGACCTCGCGCCGCCGGGCACGCGCACCCTCAACCTGATCGACCTCGGCCGCCATCTGGTCGAGGACGACCTCGACCCGCCACTGCGCGCGCTGATCATCTACAACCACAACCCGATCGTCGTGCATCCCGACCAGAACCGCATGCGCGCCGGGCTCGCGCGCGAGGACGTCTTCATGGTCGGGATCGAGCTCGGCATGACGGAGAGCATGGCGTGCTGCGACGTCGTGCTGCCGGCGGCGACGCACTTCGAGTACGCCGACCTCTATCCATCCTCCGGCCACCACTGGCTGCAGCGCGCCGAGGCCGTGATCCCGCCGGTCGGCGAGGCGCTGCCCAACACCGAGATCTTCCGCCGCCTGGCGGCGCGCTTCGGCTTCGCCGAGCCGTGCTTCACGGCGAGCGACGCCGCGTTGATGGACGACGCGCTCGATCCGGCCGACGCCCGGCTCAACGGCACGCGGCCGAGCGCGCTCTCGACCCGCGCGGCGCTGCAGATGATGGCGCCGGACGGCAAGCCCTTCATGCTGTTCGACAACGTGTTTCCCGGCACGCCGTCGGGCAAGGTCGAGCTCCGGTCGGAGACCTTGGCCAAGCGCTGGGGACCGGCCGCCCTGCTGCCCGATTGGCAGGATCATCCCGCCGCCGAGCCGCTCCGGCTGATCTCGCCGGCGTCCGACAAGCGCATCACCTCGACCATGGGCGACCTCGCCGGCTCGCGCAAGGCGCCGCCCTTGATGATGAATGCGCGCGACGCCGCGCCGCGCGGGCTCGCCAACGGCGCGTCGGTCAAGGTGTGGAACGCGCGCGGCGCCGTGATCCTCAAGCTCGCGATCACCGACGCGGTGCCGCCCGGCGTGGTCGCCAGCGAGAAGGGCGCGTGGCTCGCGACCAGCCCGACCGGCCAGACGATCACGGCGCTGGTGTCGGCCGACCTGCGCGCCGATCTCGCCGAGGGCGCCTGCTACAACGACACGCGCGTCGAGGTCGCGGCGGCGTAATCCGCGCCGCGGCTCAGTCGAGGCCCTGGAGCGGCCCGATCGGCGGCGACACGGCGCCCGACTCGATGTCGCGCACCGCGACCGGCGGATAGCCGACCTTGGCGTCGATGCTGGCGCGCCAGGCGTCGACCGTCATGTCGCGCAGCTCGGCGACCGCGGCGGCCAGCCGCTCGGCGGCGAACGCCGCGCCGGCCGCCGGATCGGTCGTCAGGCCGCCCTTCTGCTCGAGCGCGTAGAACGGCTCGACCGTGCGCAGGGTGGCGGCGAGGTAGAGCGCGGTGCGCCGCTCGACCGGGCAGTTGCAATCCCAGCGCCCGACCAGATGCGCCATGATGTCGGCCGCGCCGACATGCGCGCGCACGAACTCGCCCTCGAACGGGGCGTGCAGCGGCGCCTGCGAGTAGCCGTGCGGGTTGGCGAACGGGCCCCAGCCGTTGGCGTGCACCGACACGTGCATCGGCTGGCTGCCGTCGCCGACGAAATGCGCCCAGTAGCCGAGGTCGCGCACGATCACGAGCTCGCGCAGCTGGCGGTCGCGCGCGAACCAGGCGCGGTCCTCGGCGCTCGCGCCGGCGCGCTCGCCGACCATGTCGGCGCGCCAGTAGCCGAAGTCCTTGCGCAGCCGTTGCCAGCCGTCGACGATCGCGTAGGGCAGATAGCCGTACACGTACTCGGTGGTGCCGAGCGCGCGCAGCGCGGAGTCGTAGGCCTCGCGGGTCTCGGGCAGCGCCATCAGGCGCGGCCCGCCGGCGATCAGGTAGTCGTCGCCGACGTTCACGTAATGCGCCGGGCTGTGCTCGCTGTCGAAGGTGCGGCCGGCGCCCTTCACGCGGTCCGCCTCGCGGCCGAGCTCGCCGATCCGCCAGGCGACGTCCGGCGTGCGCAGGAACCCCGGGATCTCGTCGGGCAGGTTCTCGACGGCGAGGCGCGCGATCAGCCGATGCCCGGTGGCGCCCCAGGCCAGCGCGCGCTGAGCGGGCGCCGACGCGAGCAGGATGCAGACGAGCAGCAGCAGGGGAAGTCGGTACCGGTTCATCGTCGATGCCCTCGCCGTGACGTGACTGCGCCGCAGCCTACACCGTCGGCGTGTCAGGTGCGTGGCGCCTCACGCGCACTGCGCTCGGCCAGCGCGACCAGCTCGCGGCGCATGATCTTGCCGTTGGCGTTGCGCGGCAGCTTGTCGATCAGGAACAGGCGCGTCGGCGCCTGCGCGCCGAGCCGCGCGGTCGCCACCGCGCCGATGCTGGCCGGATCGGTTCCCGCCTCGAGCACGACCGCCGCGGCGATCTTCGTCGCGCCGTCCGGGCCCGTCCACGGGAACACCGCGACATCGCGCACGCCTGGCAGGGCGCGCATCGCCTCCTCGATCGGCTGTGGCGATTGCGCGACGCCGTCGCGCATGATCAGGTCCTCGATCCGCCCGGTGATACGCAGGAGCCCGTCGGCCGTGATCGCGCCCAGGTCACCCGGATAGAACCAGCCGTCGCGGAAATTGCGGCGCGTCGCGTCGTCGTCCTTGTAATAGCCGGTGATCATCTGCGCACTGCGGAGACGCACCCGACCCTCCCGGCCGTCCGGCTGCGGCCGATCCGCATCGTCGACGATCTCGACCGCGACGTCCGGGAACACGAAGCCGACGGCCGTCGGATCGGTCACGATGATGGCGGCATCGGCGGTCGCGACGCTGGCGGTCTCGGTCGAGCCGTAGGCGACCCAGAGATTCGGCGTCAGCCAGACGCGAACCTCCTCGGCGAGCGGAGGCGCGAGCTGGGCGCCGCTGACAAGGAGCAGCTCCATGGTGTCGAGGCGGCGCGGCAGGCCGCGCCGGGCGAGCAGCTCGGCCAGCATCGCCGGCGATGCGTTCGTCACGGTAACGCCGAGCGCATTCGCTCGGCTGACGAAATCGGTAGCCGGATCGGGCAGGATCACGGCGCCGCCGTTGGCCAGGATCGCGAGCAGCATGACGTAGCCCGGCTCGGCGCTGAACGGCATCGCGGTGAAATAGCGGGTGCGCGGGCCGAAGGCGCGCGCCAAGCTGCGCGCGGCCATGCGACGTAGCTGCAGCACGCGGGTCAGCGGCGCGCCCTTGGGTCCGCCGGTCGAGCCGGACGACCAGATCACGCGCACCAGCGCGTCGGGCGGGCTGTCGAGGCGTGCGAGCAGCGCGCCGTCGGGCTCGCCGAGTCGCGGGCGGTGTTGATCGGGCACCTCGATCCATCGCACCGACGCATCGGCCGGCGCGGCACGGCTCGCGATCATCGCCGTGATGCCGAAACCATCGCGCCAGGTCGCTGGCGCCGGCATCGGCTCGGCGGACGCCAACGACAGCGACGGGATTCCAAGCAGATCCAGCGCCAGGATAGCGAGCACGTGCATGTAGGAGAAATCGAGCTGCAACCCGACCAGATCGGCCCGCGTGAGCGTGCGCTCAGCGAATACCTTCGCGAGCGCCGCGACGTCGCGTACCAAGGCGGCGTAGCTCACCGGCCCGGCGGGACCATGCACCGCAAGCGCGTGCGGACGCAGGCGCGCCTGAAAGCGCAGATGATCCCACAGCGAGGGCGTGGGCGACACGGTCACGACCCGAGCCCACCCTGCTGCACCCGCGCGATCAGCTCGCGGCGGATCACCTTACCGTTGGCGTTGCGCGGCAATCGGTCCATCAAGAACAATCGGGCCGGCGCCTGTGCGCCCAGGCGGGCCGCGACCGCGGCCCGGACGGTTTGCGCATCACAATGGGTGTCGAGCACGAGAGCGGCGCAGATCTCCTGACCGCCAGCCGACGCGCGCATCCCGAACACGGCGACATCGCGCACGCCCGGAACATCTCGCAGCGCCTCTTCGAGCGGCGTCGGCGACATCAAACGGTCACCTTGCTGGATGGTATCCTCCAGTCTCCCGATGACGCGCAGCAGCCCGTCAGCGCCGAGATTGCCGAGATCGCCCGGGTAGAACCAGCCGGCCCGAAACACGCGGGCCGTGGCCTCGGGATCGTTGTAGTAGCCCATGACGATCTGCGGGCCGCGCAGCC
>DATJNS010000336.1:0-4751 GCA_035507915.1 Candidatus Sulfotelmatobacter sp. | reverse complement strand
GCAAGAGGCCGTCGAGACAGCCGACCAGCGAGGTCATGTCGGTGGCGTGGCCGGCCGCCGGGATCAGGACGGGCAGCCCCTCCATGCCGCCGATCACGCCGGCGACATAGCGGTCCGAGACGGTGTGGAACGGGAGCTCGTTGATCTCCCGCACGCAGGCGGGAATGCCGATCACGGGCGGCATCGACGCGGTCATACGGCCTCAGGCCTCAACAGTCTGTGCCCAATATCAGGCGGTTGCAGCGCTTTTGCAATGCTCGGGCCAGCATGGCAGCGATGAATTCGCGGTAATTCGCCGACCGCGGCGAGGCAGCTCAGCCAGGCTCGTCATGCCCGCGCAAGCGGGCATCGAGGGCCGCGCGCGCCGCCTTGCGCGGCGATGACGGCGTCGAGAAAGCCTAGTTCTGCGAGGGCGGCGGCACGCCGGGACCGCCCGTCTGGGTGAACTGGAACAGCTTGGGGTCGAGCTTCATGTCGGTCTGCAGCTCGATCAGGGTGACGCGGGTCGCCTTGCGTTGCTGGTCGATCACGGTCCACTGCTTGAGCGCCAGCGGCTTGTCGGTGAACACCAGGATCAGCGAGCCCTGGTCGGGATCCTTGGTCTCGACCAGCGTGATCCGGATCGTGTCCGCGCCGCGCTCGAACTTCGTGATCGTGACCTCGCTGCCGAAACCGACATGCTCGCGCAGCAGCAGGCCGAGCGGCGTCGAGTTGAGCGGCAGGTAGCTCGTCTGCTTGAGCAGCGAGTCGTAATAGACCAGCGCGTTGCCGGTCGACACCATCAGGATCGGCGTCGGCGGCTCGTACTCGAAGCGCATCTTGCCGGGGCGCGACAGATAGAACTTGCCGCGCGCGATGCCGCCGCTGTCGCTCTCCTGCAGGAAGGTCGCGGTCGCGGTGTGAAGCGCGTTGAGATAGGCCTCGATGCGCCCGAGATCGGCGCGATCCTGCTCGGTCAGCGGCGCCGGCTTGGGCGGCGCCGCGGCGGCCGAGGCGACGGGACCGGCGAGCGCGAGCAGCGCGACGCATGTGGCGAGCAGGGAACGCAGTGCGGGCATGGTGTCCTCATGTGGGCGGTGCCCCGAGCAACGCCAAGGCACCGCGCCGGGTTCGCGCCGGCGACGCAGGGCGAGTATGCACGGGCGCGGCTGCGGCACCATGGTTGATGGACTTGGCCGTTGTGTCGCGGCTATCCTCCCCGGAATGGCCCGCGTTATGCAGGGCTTACCGCCCGAACAGGGGGCAACATCGAGCTGGCGCCGCGTGATCCGCGAACGCCGCCAAGAACGGGAGGGGGACGGGATGGCTCACAAGCGTGTCCACGGCGACGCATCGCGTCGCGATTTCCTGAAGCTTGCCGGCGCCGGCGCGGTCGGCTCGATGGTCGGCACGGCGGTCGGCGGCGGGGCCGCCCTGGCGGCGCCCAAGACGCTGACCTTCCTGCACGACAGCTCGTTCATCCGCGACTTCGACACCTATTTCCAGAAGGTCCTCGCGCCGGCCTACGAGAAGGAGACCGGCATCAAGATCGATTATCCGCTGACCAGCGTCGGCACCCTGCAGACGCGCGTCTCGGCGATCATCGAGACCGGCTCGGGCGCCGACGTGCTGCTCCAGCAGTTCAACTGGCCGTTCCTCTACGACGAGAAGCTGGTCGACCTGAGCGACCTCGCCGACGAGATCGGCAAGGCGCAGGGCGGCTGGTACGAGGTCGGCAAGGAGGCCGTGTTCGTCAACGGCAAATGGAAGGCGATCCCGTTCGGCAACATCGGCCAGCTGATGAACTACCGCATGGACTGGTTCCATGAGGTCGGCTTCGACAAGTTCCCCGACACCTGGGACGAGCTGCTCGAGGCCGGCATCAAGCTCAACGCCAAGGGCTATCCGTTCGGCTTCGAGCTCGGCCACGGCTTCGGCGACAATCATGGCTGGATCTATCCGCTGATGTGGTCGTTCGGCGCCCACGAGGTCGACAAGGACGGCAAGACCGTCACGGTCGACTCCGACGAGATGGCGCGCGCCATCGACTTCGCGCGCAAGTTCTTCAAGGCGACCACGCTCGAGGACTGCCTCGGCTGGAACGACGCCAGCAACAACAAGGCGTACTTGAGCGAGCAGATCTCCTGCACCAACAACGCCGAGAGCATCCTCTGGGTCGCCAAGAAGGATTTCCCCGACATCGCCAAGGTGACGGGCCAGGCGCTCAACCCCAAGGGACCGACCGGCAAGCGCTTCCACATCCTCAATCCGTGGAGCCACGCGGTGTTCACCGGCGCGTCCGACATCGAGGCGTCGAAGAAATTCCTGCGCTGGCTGACGGAGAAGAAACAGTGCGAGGGCTGGCTGAACTCGGCCGACAGCTACTACGCGCCGTTCCTGCACACCTACGACGACGCCGCGTTCTGGAAGACCGAGCCGCGCAACCTGCCTTACCAGGAGTCGCTCGAGACCTCGCACCTGCCCGGCTGGCCGGCGCCGATGAGCCGGCCGCAGGCCGAGGTGATCGCCAAATACGTCATCATCGACATGTTCGCCAAGGCGTGCGGCGGCAGCGCGACCAAGGACGTCATCAAGGAGGCGACCGCGCAGGTCAAGCAGATCTACGGCCAGGCCTGAGGCGGGGATCGGCGGCGTGGCGCTGCAATCCGAACGCGTTGCCGGGACGCTGCCGCGCGGTCTCGCGCGGCCGCGCTTCCGCATCAAGGAGAACACCGCGTTCAGCTGGCTGATGCTGACGCCGCCGCTGCTGTTCCTGCTCGCCTTCGTCGGCTATCCGTTCGTCTACGGCATCTGGCTCAGCCTCGAGGACCGCTCGGTGGCGCGCGCCGCCACCTTCGTCGGCTTCGCCAACTTCATCGCCGACGCGCACGACCCGGTGTTCTGGCGCGTGGTGTTCAACACCTTCGTCTACACCTTCGTCGCCACCGTCCTGAAGGCGGGCGGCGGGCTCGCGCTCGCGCTGGTGATGAACCACGACTTCCGCTTCAAGAACACGGTGCGCGCGGTCGTGCTGCTGCCCTTCATCGTGCCGACGGTGCTGAGCACGATCGCCTGGATGTGGATCCTCGACCCCGCGTTCAGCGTGCTGAACTGGTTCCTGGTGCACATGGGCGTGCCGCGCCCCGGCCCGTCCTGGCTCGGCAACCCCTATCTCGCCATGGGCTCGGTGATCTTCATCAACACGTGGCGCGGCCTGCCGTTCTACGCCATCACGCTGCTCGCCGGGCTGCAGACCATCCCGGACGATCTCTACGAGGCGGCGACGATCGACGGCGCGACGGCGTGGCACCGCTTCCGCTACGTCACCCTGCCGTTGATGCAGCCCGTGATCCTGATCGTCACCATGTTCTCGGTGATCTTCACCTTCGCGGACTTCCAGCTCGTCTACGTGCTGACGCGCGGCGGGCCGCAGAACGCCACGCACCTGTTCGCGACCTACGCGTTCGACATCGCGATGACCGCGGGCCAGCTCGGCAAGGGCGCGTCGGTCGCGCTCGCCATGCTGCCGGCGCTGGCGCTCGTGATCGCGGCGCTCGCGATCTACATGAAGCGCCGCCGCTGATGGTGACGCGCGGCGGATGGCGGGTGCGGGCGCTGCAGCTGTGGCTGCCGCTCGGCTTCTTCCTGCTCTTCACGCTGTTCCCGTTCTACTGGATGGCGATCACCTCGCTGAAGCCGAACGCCGAGCTCTACAACACGCGGATGATGCCGCTGCTGATCTACCATCCGACCCTGAAGCACTATGTCGACCTGCTGAACCACACGCCGTTCCTCACCTGGACGTTGAACACCATGGAGGTCGCCGTGGTGTCGACGGCGGTCTCGCTGGTGCTCGGCTCGATGCTCGCCTACCCGCTGGCGCGCATCAATTTCCCCGGCTCGGCGCTGATCGCCTTCGGGGTGGCGGCGACCTATCTCGTGCCGCAGCCGCTGCTCTTCATCCCGATGGCCGACATCATCAACCACATGGGGCTGGGCGACACGCTGACCTCGGTGATGCTGACCTATCCCACCATGCTGGTGCCGTTCTGCGCCTGGCTGCTGATGGGCTACTTCAAGACGGTGCCGCAGGAGCTCGAGGAGGCCGCGCGCATCGACGGCGCGAGCCATTTCCAGGCGATGTGGCGGATCGTGCTGCCCTTGTGCACGCCCGGCTTCATCTCGGCCGGCATCTTCGCCTTCACCCTGGCGCAGAACGAGTTCCTCTACGCGCTGATCTTCCTCACCAAGACCGACGTGCGCACCGTGCCGGTCGGCGCGATCGCCGAGCTGATCCGCGGCGACGTGTTCTACTGGGGCCAGCTGATGGCCGCCGCGCTGCTCGGCTCGGTGCCGGTCGCGATCATCTACTCGTTCTTCGTCGAGCACTACGTCGCCGGCCTGACCGCCGGCTCGGTCAAGGGCTGACGGCAGCCGTGAGCCGGACTACCTGAGCCGGCTTATTGCCCCGTCATTCCCGCGCACGCGGGAATCCAGGGTCACACGCGCAATGCCGAGATCGTGCCCCCTGGATGCCCGCTTGCGCGGGCATGACGGCCTGGAATTCGACCGTTCATTATCGTGACGTGATCGCGCTACTCCGGCGCGCGGCCGACCAGGACCTCGCGCTTGCCGACGTGGTTGGCCGGGCTGACGACGCCTTCGGCCTCCATCTTCTCGATCAGGCGCGCGGCGCGGTTGTAGCCGATCTGCAGGTAGCGCTGCACGAAGCTGGTCGACGCCTTGCGCTCGCGCGCGACCAGGGCGACCGC
>DATJNS010000335.1:0-7119 GCA_035507915.1 Candidatus Sulfotelmatobacter sp. | reverse complement strand
CGCTTGCCCGACTCGCTGTCGAACAGGTGCAGGCTGTCGGCGGCGGCGGCGAGCGGCACCGTGTCGCCGAGCTTGACCGTGGTCGAGCCGGGCAGGCGCGCGATCAGGCCGACCTCCGACGGCAGCCGGCCATACACGATGGTGTCGGCGCCGAGCGCCTCGACCAGGTCCACCTTGAGCGAGAGCCCGCCCGCCGGCGCCACCGTCAGGTGCTCGGGCCGCACCCCCACGGTCACCGCGCGGCCGGCACCGTCGCGTGGCCGCGCGTTGCCGAGGCCGAGCCGCTGCCCTCCGGCAAGCTCGACGGCGTCGCCGGCCAGCGTGCCGGACAGCAGATTCATCGCCGGCGAGCCGATGAAGCCGGCGACGTAGGTCGTCGCGGGCCGTTCGTAGAGCTCGAGCGGCGCGCCGATCTGCTCGGCATGGCCGGCGTTCATCACGATCAGCCGGTCGGCCAAGGTCATCGCCTCGACCTGGTCGTGGGTGACGTAGATCGAGGTCACGCCCAACTGCTGCTGCAGCCGCTTGATCTCGACGCGCATCTGCACGCGCAGCTTGGCGTCGAGGTTGGAGAGCGGCTCGTCGAACAGGAAGGCGGCAGGCTCGCGCACGATCGCGCGGCCCATCGCGACGCGCTGGCGCTGGCCGCCCGAGAGCTGACGCGGCTTGCGCTGCAGGAACGGCGCG
Organism: Candidatus Sulfotelmatobacter sp.; assembly: GCA_035507915.1. Taxonomy (GTDB): domain Bacteria; phylum Pseudomonadota; class Alphaproteobacteria; order Elsterales; family Elsteraceae; genus JACQAI01. Next base: position 6,432 of record DATJNS010000335.1, on the reverse strand, counting down.
AGCTGCAGGATCTCGGCGGCGCGCGCGACGCGCGTGTCGATGTCGGTCTTCGACAGGCCGCGGATGCGCAGCCCGTAGGCCATGTTGTCGAACACGCTCATGTGCGGATAGAGCGCGTAGTTCTGGAACACCATGGCGATGTCGCGATCCTTGGGCTCGAGCTGGTTGACCTTGCGGTCGCCGATCCAGATCTCGCCGCCCGTGATCGTCTCGAGGCCGGCGATCGTGCGGAGCAGGGTCGACTTGCCGCAGCCCGACGGCCCGACGATGACGACGAACTCGCCATCGGCGATGTCGGTCGAGATGCCGTGCAGCACGGCCAACCCGCCGTAGCTCTTCTGCACGTCACGCAGACTCACCGTCGCCATCCCGACCTCTCCCCCGCCTACTTCTCGGTGTCCACCAGGCCTTTGACGAACCAGCGTTGCATGAACACGACGACTGCGACCGGCGGCAGCATGGCGAGCATCGTGGTCGCCATCACGGCGCCCCAATCGGTCAGCGCGTCCGACGTGCCCATCGAGCGCTTGAGACCGATGATGATGGTCTCCATGTCGCTCGAGTTGGTGACCAGCAGCGGCCACAGATACTGATTCCAGCCGTAGATGAACAGGATCACGAACAGCGCCGCGATGTTGGTGCGCGACAGGGGCAACACCATGTCGCGCAGGAAGCGCAGCGGACCGGCGCCGTCGATCTTGGCGGCCTCGACCAGCTCGTCGGGCAAGGTCAGGAAGAACTGGCGGAACAGCAGGGTCGCGGTCGCCGAGGCGATCAGCGGGATGGTCAGGCCGCCGTAGGTATTCAGCATGCCGAGATCGGCGACCACCTTGTAGGTCGGCAGGATGCGGACCTCGACCGGCAACATCAGGGTGACGAAGATCATCCAGAAGAAAACCATGCGGAGCGGGAAGCGGAAGAACACCACCGCATAGGCGGACAACAGCGAGATCGCGATCTTGCCGACCGCGATCGTCAGCGCGACGATCAGGCTGTTGAGCAGCAGGCGAGTCACCGGGCTCGTGTTCAGATTGGCGACGCCGCTGCCGAGCGCCTGCGCGTAGTTGGCGGCCAGCTCGTGGCCGGGCAGCAGCGAGATGTGGCCGTTGGCGATATCCGGCGTCGCCTGGGTCGAGGCGACGAACGTGTAGTAGACCGGAAACGCCACCACGATCACGCCGATGATCAGGAACAGGTGCGCCATCAGGCGCGCGATCGGCCGGTTCTCGACCATCAGTAGTGGACTTTCTTCTCGATGTAGCGGAACTGCACGACCGTGAACGCGATCACGATCGCCATCAGGATCGCGGACTGCGCCGCCGAGCCGCCGAGATCGAGCGCGACCACGCCGTCGTAATAGACCTTGTAGACCAGGATCTCGGTCGCCTTGCCGGGGCCGCCGCCGGTCACCGCGTGGATCACGCCGAACGTGTCGAAGAAGGCGTAGACGACGTTGACGACCAGCAGGAAGAAGGCGGTCGGCGACAAGAGCGGGAACACAACGGTCCAGAACCGATAGCGCGGGCTCGCGCCGTCGATCGCGGCGGCTTCGATCACCGAGCGCGGGATCGACTGCAGGCCGGCCAGGAAGAAGATGAAGTTGTAGCTGACCTGCTTCCAGGCCGAGGCGACGATCACGAGCAGGAGCGCTTGGGGTCCGTTGAGCAGCCAGTTCCAGTCGATCCCGGCGGCGTTCAGCGCGCGGCCGAACAGCCCGATCGACGGATGGAACATGAACAACCACAGGACGCCGGCGACCGCGGGCGCGACCGCATAAGGCCAGATCAACAGGGTGCGGTAGACGTGCGTGCCGCGCACCACGCTGTTGGCGAGCACGGCGAGCGCGAGCGCCGACGCCAGCGACAGCACCGCGACGCTGCTCGAGAAGATCGCGGTGACGCCGAGCGAGTTCAGGTAGAACTCGTCGCTCAGCACGTCCTTGAAGTTGTCGAGCCAGACGAAGCGGCTCGACAGCCCGAAGGCGTCCTCGCGCAGCACCGACTGGTAGATCACCTGTCCGGCCGGCCAGAAGAAGAACATCAGGGTGACCGCGAGTTGCGGCGCCACCAACAGGTAGGGCAGCACGCGGTTCCCGAAGATGGCGCGGCGGTCCACCTACGTGTGCCCCGACACCTTGCGGTACCCCCCTCCCCAACCCTCCCCCTCAGGGGGGGAGGGAGTGAGATGGATTGATCGGAGATGCCGTCGCTTGCTCACGCCAAGCCCCTTCCCCCCTTGAGGGGGAAGGTCGGGATGGGGGGTGTCACGTGAGCGATGCAGCCGATGACCCTACGAGTTCGCCTTCTGGAACTGGCGCAGGATGGCGTTGCCGCGGGCGACCGCCTTGTCGAGGGCGTCCTTGGCGCTTTCCTTGCCGGCGAGCGCGTTCTCGATCTCCTCGGCGATGACGTCGCGGATCTGCACCATGTTGCCGAAGCGCAGGCCCATCGAGTTCTCGGTCGGCGGCTTGTTCTGCAGCTCGAGGATCGGCGTCTCGCGACCCGGGTTCTTGTCGTAGAAGCCGCTCTCCTTGGTCGCCTTGTAGGCCGCGACCGTGATCGGCAGATAGCCGGTCACCTCGTGGGTGTCGACCTGCACGTCGGTGCGCGACAGGTAGCCGAAGAACTTGGCGACGCCCTTGTACTCCTCCGGCTTCTTGCCGCCCATCACCCACAGGCTGGCGCCGCCGATGATCGAGTTTTGCGGCGCGCCGGGAACGTCCGGATAGTACGGCATCATGGTGACGCCGAACGGGAACTTCGCGTTGGCCTGCGCGATGCCGACATAGCCCGAGGAGTTCAGAGCCATTCCGCATTCGCCGTTGGTGAACTTGCCGTCCGGCTGGGTCTCGCGCCCGCCATACTCGAACACCTTGTCTTTCTGGGCGTCGACCAGGTTCTGCAGATGGCGGATCTGGTACGTCCCGTTGAATTTGAGCTCGGTGTCCATGCCGCCCAGCCCGTTCGCCTTGGTGCCGATCGGCAAATTATGCCAGGCGCTGAACTGCTCGAGCTGAATCCACGACATCCACGACGTCGTGAAGCCGCACGATGCGGCGTTGGCGGCGCGGATCTTCTTGGCGTCGGCGAACACCTCGGGCCAGGTGACCGGCGGTTTCTCGGGATCGAGCCCGGCTTTCTTGAACACGTCCTTGTTGTAGTAGAGCACGGCCGTCGAGCTGTTGAACGGCATCGACAGCATCTTGCCGTCGGCGGTGCTGTAATAGCCGGTGATCGCCGGCAGGTAGGACTTCGGATCGAACGGCTCGCCGGCGTCGGCCATCAGCTGGTAGACGGGTTTGACCGCGCCCTTGGCCGCCATCATGGTCGCGGTGCCGACCTCGAACACCTGGGCGATGTCGGGCGCGGTGCCGGCGCGGAACGCCGCGACGGTCGCGGTCAGGACCTCGGCATAGGTGCCCTTGTAGCTCGGCACCACCTTGTAGTCGGACTGGCTGGCGTTGAAGCCGTTGGCGATCTTGTTGACCCGGTCGTTGTTGGCGCCGGTCATCGCGTGCCACCACTGCAGCTCGATCGGTCCCGCGGCCCGACCAAGCGGCGCCGCCGCGACCAACGCGAGCACGCCCGCGGCCAGACCGATCGTGAGCTTGTGCATGTCGCCTCTCCCCGCAGTTATCACGCCAAAACCGTCCTCGGTCGTAGCGCTGTTGTGATACTGAATTATGACAGTGTCGGCCGAGTGGCCTGCGGCCTGCAAGGGGGCTGTCCGTCCGACACGGACGTGGTATCAGGGACGCTCATGCCTGTCAGACGTGCCTCGAAAGCGCTGCTTGCGCCGCGGCGGTCGCTGCCGCCGACTGTTGTCGTCGTGACCCCGATCGGCCCGATCGAGATCGCGGTGCGGCACAGTCCCCGGGCGCTCAGAGTGTCGCTCAAGTTCGATCCGGCGGATGACGGCTTCGAGCTGGTGGTGCCGCCACGCGCGTCGGCCAAACAGGCGCTCGGCTTCGCCCAGCAGCACGCCGGCTGGCTCGCCGCCCGCCTCAAGGACCTGCCGCCGCGCGTGCCGTTCGCGCCCGGCTCGGTGATCCCGATCCTCGGCCAGTCCTTCTGGATCCGGCATTACGCCGACCGCGGTCCGCCGGTGTTCGTCAAGGACGGCGAGCTGATGGTAAGCGGCGCGGCCGAGCACGTGCCGCGCCGGATCCGCGATTTCCTGCACGGCCGCGCGCGCGCCGAGATCGTGCCGCGGGCCCACGGGTTCGCCGCGCGGCTCGGCCGCAAGGTGCGACGGATCAGCCTGCGTGACCCAAAGACGCGCTGGGGCAGCTGCGCCGTGAGCGGCGACCTGGCGTTCTCCTGGCGCCTCGTGCTGGCGCCCGAGCACGTGCTCGACTACGTGGTCGCGCACGAGGTCGCGCATCTCTCCGAGATGAACCACAGCCGGCGCTTCTGGGCCACGGTCGACCGGCTGATGGACGACGCCGAGCGCTCGAAGGCCTGGCTCAAGTGCCACGGCAAGTCGCTGCTGCGCTACGGCTGAGGGCGCGCCGCCGGCCGCCTCGCTAGGGTCGCGCCGGCGCCGCCTCGGCCGATTGGGCGCCGCCGGTCGCGGTCTGCATGACGGCGTGCCACAGCTTCGCCGGCAGGTCGCCGCCGACCACCTTGTCCATCGGCGTATCGCGGTCGTTGCCGCACCACACGCCGGCGACCAGACCGCCGGCATAGCCGACGAACCAAGCGTCCCGGTAGTCCTGGGTGGTGCCCGTCTTGCCGGCGGCGCGGACCGCCAGCTGGGCCGCCTTGCCGGTGCCGCGCCGCACGACCTCGCCCAGGAGCTGGTCGGCCTCGGCGGCGATCTCGGGCGCCAGCACCCGGCCCGGCCCCGAGCCGGAGCGCCGCCACAGAACGTGGCCCGCGCGGTCGCGCACCTCGGCGATGCCGTACGGCCACACGCCCATGCCGCCCGAGGCGATCGCCGCGTAGCTGCCGGTGAGCTCGAGCAGGTTGACCTCGGCGGTGCCGAGCGCGATCGACAGGTTGTCGGGAATCGGCGTCGTGATGCCGAGACGGCGCGCCATCGCGACCACCCGGCGCACGCCGACGCGTTCGATCAGCCGCACGGTGGCGGTGTTGAGCGAGTCGGCGAGCGCGTCGGCCAAGGTGACCTCGCCGAGATAGCGGCCCTCGTAGTTCTCGGGCGACCAGCCGCCGATGCGGATCGGCGCGTCGAGCACGGTCGAGGCCGGCGTCAGCCCGCTCTCGAGCGCCGCCAGGTAGGTGAACGGCTTGAATGCCGAGCCGGGCTGGCGCACGGCGAGGGTGGCGCGGTTGAACTGGCTGCGCGCGTAGTCGCGGCCGCCCACCATGGCGCGCACCGCGCCGTCGCGCCCGAGCACCACGACCGCGGCCTGCGAGACCTTGCGGCGCGCGCCCTCGGCCTCGAGCATGGCGGCGACGTCGGCCTCGGCGGCACGCTGCAGCGCCGGATCGAGCGTGGTCTGCACGACGAGATCGCGATCGCCGTAGTTCACGAAGCCGGGCAAGAGATCGGCGATCCAGTCGGCGAAATAGTGCCCGGGCCGCTTGTCGGCGGCGTGCAGGATCGAGACGGTGTCGAGCCGCGCCGCGGCGGCCTGCTCGCGCGTGATCGCGCCGTCGTCGACCATCGCGTCGAGCACGACGTCGGCGCGCGCGATCGCGAGCTCGGGATCGCGCGCCGGGCTGAAGCGCACCGGCGCCTTGAGGAGCCCGGCCAGCACGGCCGCCTCGTGCAGGCTGATGCGGGTCGCCGGCTTGCCGAAATAGAGGCGCGAGGCGGCGTCGACGCCGTAGGCGCCGGCACCCAGGTAGACCCGGTTGAGATAGATCGCGAGGATCTGGTCCTTGGTGTAGCGATGCTCGAGCCAGAGCGCGAGCAGCGCCTCCTGGATCTTGCGCCGGAAGCTGCGCTCCGAGGTCAGGAACAGGTTCTTGGCGACCTGCTGGGTCAGCGTGCTGCCGCCCTGCACCACGCGCCCGGCGCGATGATTGGCCCACGCGGCGCGCACCAGGCCGATCGGATCGACGCCGAAATGGTGATAGAAGCGGCGGTCCTCGATCGCCATCACGGCGCGCGGCAGGTAGGCGGGCAGGTCCTTCACCGCGAAGGCGGTGCCGTAGAGATCGCCGTAGCTCGCCAGCAGCGACCCGTCGGCCGCCAGCACCGTGATGCCGGGACGCCGCCAGGCGCTCTCGAGCTGATCGGTCGGCGGCAGGGTCAGGGCGTACCAGCCGAGCACGGCGCCGAGCCCGACCGCGAGCCAGATCCCGGCGACCAGGCACCAGCGCGCCGCAAAGCCGAGCGCGCGCCGCCGCCACGAGCCGTGCGGCCGGGGTGCGGCGGCGGGCGGCGCGGGCGATGCCGACGGCGGCGGGCCGGCGCGACGCGCCGCGGTGCCGGTCGCCGGCGGCTTCGCTTTCGACTTGGTGG
>DATJNS010000334.1:0-2713 GCA_035507915.1 Candidatus Sulfotelmatobacter sp. | reverse complement strand
CGTCCCGCTGTTCCTGACGCGGCGTCACGGTGACGATGCGGCTCGCGCGCGCGGCCGCCAGCGCCGCGTCGACCGTGGCGCTCGCCGCCAGCTTCAAGAGGTTCATGCGCGTGGCGAACACGAGGCGATAGCGCCCGTCGTCGGCGCCCGCGACCACGTCGGCCGGACGCAGCCAGATCGCATCGACGGCCTCGCGCCGATCGTGCACGGCCGCCTGATCGCGCGGCGCGGCCGCGACGAAGAACTGGGTGTCGAAACGCTTCGGCCGGGTCGCCGGCGTGATCCAGTGGGCGAAGCGCACCAGCTGATCGCAGGCGAGCTCGAGATCCTCGGCGCGCAGCATCTCGAGCCAGGCCGATGCGTCGTGCGCGACGCGCACCTGATAGCGCTCGACCAGCGCGCCGTGCTCGGCGCCCGCGATCGACGCGCCGGTGCCGGCGCGACGCGCCAGCAGCACGCCGCATTCCTCGAAGCTCTCGCGGATTGCCGCGACCGCCGCGGCGGCCAGCGCGGGATCCCAGCCGTCGAGGCCGCGGCAGCGCGCGCGCACACCCTCGAGCGCATCCTCGGCCTGGACCGCGCCGCCCGGGAACACGAGCGCGCCCGCGGCGAAGCTGCTGGCGTCGTGGCGCCGCACCATCAGGACCTCGGGCCCGGCGGCGGCGGCGCGCACCAGGAGCAGCGTCGCCGCCGGCGCGGGCTGGACGGGCGTCGATGGGACGGGCGTGGACATGGCTCAGCCGGTTCCCCAGACCATCATGGCGGTGCCGTACTCGCGCTCGCTCACGGAGAGCCACTCCTGACCGAGGATGCGCGCGTCGGGCATCAGCGACAACATCTCGTCGGCATAGATCACGTCGCCGCCGTAATTGTGCCGATGCCAGTTGGGCACGGCGCGCATCTGCTCGCTGTTCCACAAGAGATAGCCGGATCGGGCCCAGCGCAGCACCCGGTTGACGTATTCGATCTGGAATGGCCGCGCGACTTCGCTGAGGCCGTAGGCGCTGATCACGAGATCGTGGGCCGTCGGTGCCAGACCGTGGAGATCGGCGACGCATGCGACGTCGGGTGCGCCGACGGCCTCGAGATAGCGCCGCGCGACCATCAGGGGCTCGGGCAGATCGAGCAACGTGTAGCGCGCCAGACGAAATCGCCGCGACAGCACCGCACACTGGCCGCCGAACCCGGCGCCGATCTCGACGACCGACTTGCCATCGAGCGAACCGAACAGGCGTTCGATGTCGCTCATCGCCTTCACGTAGCGCATCGTCTGCGGCGCCACGAGGCCGGCGCGCTCGTACGGCAGCAGCCGCGGCCCGCCGACGCGATCGAGATCGCGGATACCGTCGAAGAAGCCGAAATCGAAATTGCGCTCCTCGAGCATGGCGTAGAAGTCGCGGGCGTCATGCGGGATGTCCGATGAGACCACCCAGCGATAGCTCGGATCCTCCCGAAACCCGACGAACGCCGCATCGTCGTTCGCCGCGTGCCGGCAGAAGTCGCGATAATGGGGAAGGTCGGAGATGCTCGTCCGCACGTCTGGTCCCGCCGGGCGCCGCGGCCCGCTCGATGCGGAACCTAGCCCGAAACGTCGACGTCATGGAACCGTCTCGGCCCGCTCGCAGCCCGACGCCGCATCTTACGGCTGGGATTTGGCCGGCGGCTCCTCGACCAGCTTGACCATCACCTTGACCTTCGCGCTCGGATTGTCGGGCGATTGGGTTCCAGTCGGCAGCAGCGTGATGACGTTGCGCGACTTGTCGACGCGCACGGTCAGGCCCGAGGCGCGCAGGCTGCATTCCGTCAGGCTCTCGCGCCGTTGCTCGGGCAGACGATAGGTGACCGGCGGCGGCTCCGTGAAGGTGATGGCCTCGACGCGCGAATCCTCCGGCAGCTCCTTGATCGATTTGCCGAGCGAGATCGCCTCGCACTGGATGCTCGTCACCTCCAGGCTACGCGTGCCCGGCTCCTCGGGCTCGGTCGCGCCCGGCGACGCGGGCGCCGCGAGACTCGGCCGCCCGGACGGCTTCGACTCGTCGGCCGGCAGCTGCGCGACGGCCTCGGCGCGGGCGACGCCGGACGTGACCAGATGCAAGGCGAGGCACGCGGCCGCCAAGCACTGTCGAAGCCCCCGAATATCGGCGGGACCAGCTCCGCCAAGGCGCACGCGCAGCCGCGCGCGAAACCTCCCATGACGGAACACCACGAAACGTGGCCCTCCCGTCAAGGTCAATCCGATCGTTCGAGCCTCTCTACGTCCCGATCCGATCGCTGACGCCGCGCAGGCCGGCGGCCTCGCGCCGCGCCCGACCATACTCTCTTAAGTTGCACTCTGTAGCCCCCATACCCGCTCCTTCTGGAGCCGTTATGCCGCCATTTGGCCGCCATTCTTAAGAAGCACGCCCGTAGGATACGCGATGATCGTGCCGCTGACTGCCACCGCTTGCAGGAGACCGGCCAGCAAACGGCCGCAGCGCGCCAATTGCACAGCATTGGATCGATTTGCGGCCCCACGTTCAGGCAACCTTCCCGACGGCTCGGCGCCCGTGGCGGCCAACGCGTGTCTCGAATCGGACGACTCGCGCCGCGGGTCGGAGGCGCTCGCGGCTGGCGGCTGCCGCGGGTTGAAGCCGCTCGCGGCTGGCGCCTGCCGCGGGTTGAAGCCGCTCGCGGCTGGCGCCTGCCGCGGGTTGAAGCCGCTCGCGGCTGGCGC
>DATJNS010000333.1:0-17400 GCA_035507915.1 Candidatus Sulfotelmatobacter sp. | reverse complement strand
CCGACTGCACGTGGGTGAAATCGAGGATACGGACGCCGTCCAGTGCCTTTCCCATGGGAGTCTCCCGTTCGCTCGTCGCTTATCTCGGATCTATTTCTTGCGCAGCGCGCTCTGCGGGTTGAGGTTGCCGATGCGGCCGCTTTCGCTGCCGGCCGCCGGATCGATCACGGCGTTGATCAAGGTCGGCTTGCCCGAGTCCATGGCCGCGTCGACCGCGCGCTTCAGCTCGTCGGGCGACGTCGCCTGGACGCCGACGCCGCCGAACGCCTCGATGATCTTGTCGTAGCGCGCGCCCCTGACGAAGGTGGTCCACGCGGGATCGGAGCCGACGCTGTTGACGTCGGTGCCGCGATAGATGCCGTTGTTGTTGAAGATGACGATGCAGACCGGGAGGTTGTACCGGCAGATCGTCTCGACCTCCATGCCGGAGAAGCCGAAGGCGCTGTCGCCCTCGACCGCGAGCACGCGCTTGCCGGTCTCGATGGCGGCGGCGACCGCATAGCCCATGCCGATGCCCATGACGCCCCAGGTGCCGACGTCGATGCGCTTGCGCGGCTGGTACATGTCGATGGTGCCGCGGGCGAGGTCGAGCGTGTTGGCGCCCTCGTTGACCAGCATGGCGTCCGGCCGCTCCTTGATGACCGTGCGGAGCGCCCCGAGGGCGCCGTGGAAGTCCATCGGCGAGTTGTTGTTCATCAGCCGCGGCGCCATCTTGGCGACGTTCTCTTCCCGCTTCGCCGCGACCGCGCCCGTCCAATCGGCCGGCGCCGCCGTCCAATTCTTGGCGATGCCGTCGAGCAGGGCGGCGACGCACGAGCCGATGTCGCCGACCAGCGGCGCGGCGATCTCGACGTTGCTGTCCATTTCCCTCGGGTCGATGTCGATCTGGATGAATTTCTTCGGGCCGCCCCAGGTCTTGCCCTTGCCGTGCGACAGGAGCCAGTTGAGGCGCGCGCCGATCAGCATCACGACGTCGGACTGCTGCAGCACCGTCGAGCGTGCCGCGCCCGCGCATTGCGGGTGGGTGTCGGGCAGCAGGCCCTTGGCCATGCTCATCGGCAGGAACGGAATGCCGGTCTTCTCGACCAGCGCCCGGATCGCGTCGTCGGCCTGGGCGTAGGCCGCGCCCTTGCCGAGAATGATCAGCGGGCGCTTGGCGCTCTTCAGCACGTCGAGGGCGCGCGTCACCGCGGCGGGCGCCGGAATCTGGGCGGGCGCCGGGTCGACGACCTTGACCAGCGACTTCGCGCCGGCGTCGGCATTCATCACCTGCCCGAACAGCTTGGCGGGCAGATCGAGATAGACGCCGCCCGGACGGCCGGACACCGCGGCGCGGATCGCGCGCGCGATGCCGATGCCGATGTCGGCGGCGTGCAGCACGCGGAAGGCCGCCTTGCACAGCGGCTTGGCGATCGCGAGCTGATCCATTTCCTCGTAATCGCCTTGCTGGAGATCGACGATCTCGCGCTCGGACGAGCCGCTGATCAGGATCATGGGAAAGCAGTTGGTGGTAGCGTTGGCGAGCGCCGTCAGGCCGTTGAGGAAGCCGGGCGCCGACACGGTGAGGCAGATGCCCGGCTGCTTGGTCAGGAAGCCGGCGATGGCGGCGGCATTGCCGGCGTTCTGCTCGTGCCGGAACGCGACGACGCGGATCCCGGCGGCCTGCGCCATGCGACCGAAATCCGTGATCGGAATGCCCGGCACGCCATAGATCGTCTTGATGCCGTTGAGCTTCAGGGCGTCGATGATCAGGTGGAAGCCGTCGGTCAGATCCTGCGGGTCCTGCGCCTCGTTCGGCTTGGTGCCGGTCGGGGTGTCCATGCGTGCTCCTCCGGTTGGTGCGGTTCTAGGCCGCGCCGCGGGCGGCGGGCTGCGCCGACTTGTTGGGTGGATCGTCGAGGAAATCGCCGTGCTTCTCGACATGGCGCGCGAGGCCGAGCGTGTGCTCGCGCACCAGCCGCTCGGCGGTGTCGGCGTCGCGCGCCTCGAGCGCGGCGACGATCGCCATGTGGTCGTGCACCGAGCGCGCGGCGCGATTGTCCTGGCTCATCGTCACGGCGCGGATCGCGCGCATGTGAATGAACAGGTTGTCGGTCAGCGTGCCCATCAGCTCGCAGCCGCCCATGGCGATGATCGCCTTGTGGAACGCCATGTTGGCCTGGCTGTACTCGCTCAGATGCTCCGCCGGGTCCTTGAACTCGGCGAGCGCGCGCAGCGCTGCGAGCTCGGCCTCGGTGGCGCGCGGCGCAGCCAGCCGCGCCGCCAGGCTCTCGATCGCCGCCCACACGGTGATCATGTCGATCACCTCGCGCTTGGTCTTCTTGACGACGTAGATGCCGCGGCGCGGCACCGCGCGCACGAAGCCCTCCTGCTCGAGCACCGTCATGGCCTCGCGGATCGGCGTGCGGCTGACCCCGAGCGCCTGGGAGAGCTGGCGCTCGTCGAGCCGGATCTCGCCCGGGTGGCCGTAGATGTCCATCGCCATGATGGCGCGCTTGATGGCGTCCGAGGCGCGCTGCCGCAGCCCGACATTGAGGTCAAGCGGCTCGACCTCGAGCCGCGGAAAGGCGGTCACGTCCGTCACGCGCTTCTCCGGAAACGTGTCCTCAGGGGCGGTTCTTCGCGGCCGAGGAGTATGTCACCCCCTCGACGGCGGGCCGCTGTGTTATGTATACGTTATACCAGAAACGGTCGCAACGGGCCGGCTGCGGCGAAAAGTTTCGAACCAAATGCCGGAAATCCTGGTAAGCCCGCGACCGTAGGACAAGCGCTCGGAACCGGCGCGCGCTCAGCGCCGGCGGGCAGGACGATGGGGAGGAACATGTCGCTCGATGCGTCCGCGACGGCGCGCAAGCCGTCGAGCAACCGGTGGGGCCAGCTGGTCATCGGCATCGCCTGCATGGTGATGATCGCCAACCTGCAATATGGCTGGAACCTGTTCGTCAACCCGATCGACCAAAAGTACCACTGGGGCCGCGCCGCCATTCAGGTGGCGTTCTCGCTCTTCGTGCTCGCCGAGACCTGGCTGGTGCCGATCGAGGGGTGGTTCGTCGACCGGTTCGGGCCGCGCGTCGTCATCATGGTCGGCGGCATCCTGGTCGCGCTCGCCTGGGCGCTTGATTCGATGGCGAGCTCGCTCTTCATGCTCCGCACCGCGGCGGTGATCTCGGGGATCGGCGCGGGTGCGGTCTACGGCACCTGTGTCGGCAACGCGCTGAAATGGTTCGCCGACCGGCGTGGCCTGGCGGCCGGCTTGACGGCGGCGGGCTTCGGCGCCGGTGCGGCGGCCACCGTGGTGCCGATCCGCGACTTCATCGCGTCGAGCGGCTACGAGGCGGCGTTCCTGTGGTTCGGCCTCGGCCAGGGCCTGATCATCGTCGTGCTCTCCAACTTCCTGCGCGCCCCGGCGGCCGGCGAGGCGCCGACGCCGACAGCGGGGCGGCTGCGCCAGTCGGCGCGCAGCTTCACGTGGTCGGAGATGTTGCGCACGCCGTTGTTCTGGGTCCTGTACGTGATGTTCGTGCTGGTCGCCGCGGGCGGCCTGATGGCGACCGCGCAGCTCGCCTCGATCGCCACCGACTTCGGGGTCGCCAACACCCCGCTCTCCATCGTGGGCATCACGGGCACCACGCTGTCGATCGCGCTGGTCATCGACAACGTCCTGAACGGCCTGGCGCGGCCGTTCTTCGGCTGGATCTCCGACATCATCGGCCGCGAGGTCACGATGTTCATCGTGTTCATGCTGGGCGCGCTCAGCATGTGGGGGCTCGGCACCTATGGCCAGACGCCGTGGGCGTTCGTGCTGCTGGGCGGCGCGATCTGGTTCACCTGGGGCGAGATCTTCAGCTTGTTCCCGTCGATCTGCACCGATGCCTACGGGAGCAAATACGCGACCACCAACGCCGGGCTGCTCTACACGGCGAAGGGCACGGCGGCGCTCCTGGTGCCGCTCGCCAACGTGCTGGTCGCCGCGACCGGCGGCTGGAAGGACGTGTTTGTGATCGCCGCGATCATGGACGTGGTCGCCGCCCTGATGGCGCTCGCCTTGCTCAAGCCGATGCGCGCCTCGCACCACGCCGGTCTCGCGAGCGGCGTCGCGCACCCGGTCTCGGGCTAGGGGCGGCGCCACCGGCGGCTTGCCCGAGCATCGAGCAACGTCGCCGCCGGCGGTTCAGTCGTGCAGGCGCTCGAGCTCGGCCGCGACGGCGGTCTCGAGCTCGGCGCGCGACCAGGTGCGCCGCGGCGCGTCGCCGGGCAGGTAGACGCGCTGCACCAGCGGGTCGAGCGGATCCCAGCGTTCGGCATCGGCGCGCCGCAGCGGCTCGACGCCGCGGCGGAACAACACATCGACCGTCGACGGCTGGCGGCGCGCCTGCACCAACGGGCCGAGCCCCACGCCGGCGAAGGTCTCGAGCACGTCGCGCCACGGCAGCTTGCCGCCGCCGATGCACTGGACGATCACCGCGCCGTCGGGCGCGAGCGCGCGGCCGATCAGCGCCGCGTAACGCTCGAGGGCTGCGCGACTGAGCTCGGTCAGGCAGGCATTCGCGGTTATGACGGCGAACGGCCCGCTCGGCGCGGTGTCGAGCCACCATGGGAAGTGCTCGCAGGACGCCGACTTGCCGATGCGCAGCACGTCGGTGCGGTCCGTGTCCGTCGTGATCGGCGCCCGATCGATCGCGCGCAGGCCGTAGCACCACGCATTCACCAGGTGCTGCAGCAGATAGAAGCTCTCGGTCGTCTCGACCTGCGCGTAGCGCAGGTGCGGATGATCGGCGAGGAAGAACGCGAGGTAGCCGCAACCGGGCCCGATCTCGAGCACCGACGCCGGGACGGCGCCGAGGAAGCCGCGGATCTTGGTCCACAGCACCAGATGCGCCGTCATCGTGTCGAGCGGCAACGGCGCCCAGGAACGCTCGAAGGTCACCGCATAGAACCGACAGAACTGCGCGAGCTTGGCGATCAGCAGTGCCGCATCTTCATCCGAGAGACCGCCCATCTCGGCCTGATAGCAATCGAAGCGCTCCTCCTGCATCGTGTCGACCAGCGCCGCCAGGTCGGCGCAGCTCTCGACGCGCGTCGGAAAGCCGACGTGCTCGAACTCGTGCGGCCGATGTGCCTGCTCGATGCGCCAGCTGGTCGTTTGCATGCGCGCGATCGCCTCGGCGCGCCGGTAGTGCGCAACGTCGAGCATGATCAGCCCCTCTCCGTCAGCTGATCTTCAGCCGGCGGCGCGGACCGTTCCTCGTGCGTTGGGGCGACCGTCATTCGCCTCGGGACAGTGGCTGAAAATCCGGCCAAACTCAAGGCAGCGGGACCGGGATGGCGTGCGCGAGCGCGGCTCACCGTCCCCGGCTGCCGAGGGAAGACATGCTGGGCCGGTATCTGGACCAAATGCTCGCAGCGCCCGGCGAGTCGGGCTGGCGCCATGCGGTCAATCGATATCTGACCAAGCTCGTCATCAAGGCCATCCATCGGTTCCGGTGGCGGCTCATCGAAGTGTCGAACCCGGACCGGATCGGCCATCTGTGCGTCGAGGTCGACTGCTACCTCAAGGACATGATCCTGCGCGGCACCATGCCGGGTCGCGTGTTCCTGGCCAAAAGAGCGCTCGGGTTCGCGAACGACACCGTCGCGGCCTACGTCTCCAAGTACGTCACGATCTTCCAGAGCCGCTTCCTGCAGGACTGCTTCAAGCTGGCGGGGCTCTACGTCCCGGCGACGACCCAGACGCATCCATATGCCGTGGCGATGTACAAGACGGCCGCGTGCTACGACGTCGCCGCGCGGTGGGGCCAGCGCCCGCCCTTGTTTCGCCTGACCGCACGCGACAGGCGGTTCGGCGAGGCCGCGCTGCGCCGGATGGGCGTTCCGAAGGGCGCCTGGTTCGTCTGCGTCCATGCCCGCGGGTCCGGATATTCGCCCAAGGACGAGAAGTGGCACGCCTACCGCAACATGGACGTCGAGGACTTCGCGCTGGCGATCCGGGAGATCACCGACCGCGGCGGCTGGTGCATCCGCATGGGCGATGCCACCATGACGCCGATCCGGCCGCGCCCCAATGTCGTCGACTACGCGCTGTCCGACGCGAAGAGCGCGCGGATGGACGTCTTCCTCGCCGCGAGCTGTCGGTTCTTCCTCGGCAGTGCGTCCGGTCCGATCGCCATTGCCACGATGTTCGGCAAGCCGTGCGCCGTCGTGAACATGGCGCCGCTGTCGGCCGCCTACGCCTTCGGCGTCGACGACATCGCGATCCCCCAGCGCCTCCGCCTCGGCGACGGCCGTCTTCCGTCGCTCCAGGAGATCATGGCGTCGAATCTGGCGAACCTCAGGCTGGCCCACGATTTCGAGGAGCGCGGGATCGCGTTCATCAAGGCCAGCCCGGAAGAGGTCCGCGACCTCGCCGTCGAGATGCTGGAGCGCCTCGAAGGACGCGCGGCTTACACGTCGGCGGACGAGGACAGGCAGGAGCGCTTTCGGGCGCTCTTCAAGGAAGGCCACTATGCCTACAAGGCTTCGTCCAGGATCGGCCGGGACTTTCTGAGAGCCCACATGCCGGATTGAGCACCGTCGCGCGCGCAGCGATCGGTCGGCGGGCGCGCCGTCAGCTGCGATAGATCCCTTGGACCGGATTGCGGAACGGCTGGTCCGTCTGCTTGCGCAAGGCGATGCAGAGCAGGTCCTTGGGCGCGATGTTGACCTGTTGGAGGCTCGAGCCGTAGCGCGTCAGCATGGCGAGGTACTGGTTGATGACGCGGGACCACATCTGCGGACCCTCGAGGTCCTGTCGCTGGATCGGTAGCCCGTCGAAATCGAAGTCGTCGTCGGCGTTCATGTGCAGATGGCAGCGTATGTCGACGCTATCGAGGTAGACGAGGTCTTCGATGGCGTAGCCGTTGGCGGTCGCCAAGTCGAAATAGGCGGTCGGGTGGATGTTGAAGAACCCATGGGCGACATCGCCGAAGGCAGGCAGCGTGTGCAGGGCGACGCCGCCGACATTGAGCGTGTCGTGAACGAAGCGAAACACCCGCGCGATGTCGAAGACGTGCTCGGCGGTTCCGAAGTTGGTGATCGCGTCGAAGGTCTCGGGCAGGGGTTCCGGCGCATTCAGGTCGACCCGCCAATCGGCGCGGCTGTCGATCAGGTCGACCGAGCGATATCGCTCGAAGCCGAGCATGCGGTAGAGCGCCGACGTGCCACCGAGCTTTTGGAAGGTGTCGCCGTCGCCGTAGAACATGTAGCTCAGGAAGTATGCGGCGTCCGTCGGAGAATGAAGACGCGCCGCGATGCGTTGCACGGATCGCCGAGGGCATGCGTAGAGATCCTGCGGCCCGAGATCGAGGAGCGCGCCGCCGCGGAGAATCTTTCGCGCGACGAGCCGCTCCATCCAGGCGAGGGTTATCAGGTTGATGGCCACGACGGCCGGGTTTCGGTTGGGACGCTTTGGCGCGCGGTGCGCGCGCCCCGGCGGCCGTCGAGCGTCAGTCGTCGGGCGAGGCCGATGATGGCGACGGCGGCGGCGTCGCGCCTCATTTCGGGGCGCCGAGCTGTTGGCGCACGGCATCGAGCCACGGCTGCAAGTCCCAGTCGCGCGGCTGCGTGAGGGTCCAGGCGTCGTTGCCCTTGAGCTTGGTTCGATACCGCCAGGCGTACGGCTTGCCGGGCAGCTGCCACATCACGTAATCGAAACCGCCGAGAGCGACGTCGTCGTGCTCGGCGGTCTCGACGACG
Organism: Candidatus Sulfotelmatobacter sp.; assembly: GCA_035507915.1. Taxonomy (GTDB): domain Bacteria; phylum Pseudomonadota; class Alphaproteobacteria; order Elsterales; family Elsteraceae; genus JACQAI01. The sequence continues at coordinate 9,669 of DATJNS010000333.1, read as the reverse complement.
ACCTCGTCGAACAGCCGGCTGCGCCGCATCGCCTCGACCTTGGCGGCCACGGATGCGTGCCAGTGCGCCGCGTTCGCCTCCGCGATCACGGCGGCAATCGCCGGGCTCTGCTGCGGGCGATTGCGAGCGAGCAAGGGGACGGTGTTCGGCAGGGGGGTGATCGTGGACGTCAGCACGATCTTGATGCGCCCGCCGAGGCGGCCGGCCATCGGCGGGATCCGAGCCGCGGCGTCGTCGAAGGCGGCCTTCATCGCCGGGATCAGGGGCTCGTTGGCGGAGTAGTCCTCGCCGTTGAAGCGGTACGACACTCTGTCGGGCGTGTTGGATTGATAGGTGATGGTCAGCCCCAGGGACGGTTCTCCGGGGCCCTGCAGGGCGAGTTGGCTCTGGGCGCGCACCGCGCCGAGCCAGATGGCGAGATCGTTCTGGTCGGGGAAGCGCTTCGGATCGCCGCGGCGATAGCGGAGGTTCCAGAAGCCATCGGTGAACCACAGGACGAAATCCGAGGTGCCGGCGTCGGGGATCGCGATCGAGCCGACCTCGACGGTGATGGGCTCGAACAGCGCGGCGTTGCGCAGCGCGGTCACGCGCCCCTGGTCGATGATGCCGCGCGCCTGCGCCACGGCCGCTTCGCCCGGTTTGATCTCGCCGCCGGCCGCCGCGACCGCGGAGCGCACCGGCAGCACGAGCCGCAGGCTGCCCTTGGGCTCGCCGTTCGGCCGGAGCGGCGCCACCATCTCGGCGACCCGGGTCGTCACGCCCGCGATGAAGGCATCGGTGCCGTCGTAGCTGTTGCCGCGCCAATGAAAGACCACCGGCCGACCGGGTGTCGGCGGCGTGGTGAAGGAGAAGAAATTGGGGTTGTTCGCGGCCACGATCGGCGGCGTGACATGCGGCGTCGATGGCGGGGTCGACGTGGATACGATCGCGACCGGCTGCGGCTGGACGCAGCCGACGAGCAGTATCACGGCGCCGAGCGCGCCGATCGACGCGATCGGATGGCGCGCCCTGGCATTGCGCATCACGAGCTGCAATTGGCTTGGTGCGTCGCCCGTAGGGAATGTGCGCGCGGCGGAGGGGTCGAGCGGAACCGGCATGAGCGCACCCCTCCACAATTTGTCGCGCCCATGATTCAAATGCGGTGATTTACAGGAGATTAAAGCGCACGCGCCGTCACGCCCCCGACGCGGCGGCGCCGGCCCTACGCCACGCGGAGCTGCACGTAGCTGCCGGGCGCGGGCTCGATCACCTTGAGCTTGCCGTCGCCGGGCACGCGCGCCGGCACCTTGCCGTGGGTGAACGGCTCGAGCCATTCGAGCCAGGCCGGCCACCACGAGCCCGGATGCGCCTCGGCGCCCTTGAACCAGGCTTCGGCGCTGGCGGGCAGCTGCGCATTGGTCCAGTGCGCGTATTTGTGCGCGTCGGGCGGGTTGACGACGCCGGCGATGTGGCCCGACGCCGCGAGCACGAACTTGATCGGGCCGCCGTAGAGCTGCGTGCCCTGATAGGCCGACCGCCACGGCGCGATGTGGTCCTCGCGCGAGGCCTGGATGAAGGTCGGCGTCTTGATCTTGCGCAAGTCGATCGGCACGCCCGCGAGCGTGATGCCGCCCGGTTCGCGCAGCCGGTTCTCCTGGTACATCTTGCGCAGATAGAAGCTGTGCATCGCCGCCGGCATGCGGGTCGAGTCCGAGTTCCAGTACAAGAGGTCGAACGGGAACGGGTCCTTGCCGAGCAGGTAGTTGTTGACCACGAACGACCAGATCAGGTCGTTGGCGCGCAGCATGTTGAAGGTCGTCGACATGGCGCGGCCGTCGAGATAGCCGTGCTTCGACATGCGCTCCTCGAGCGAGGCGAGCTGCTCCTCGTCGATGAACACGGAGAGCTCGCCGGCCTCGGCGAAGTCGACCATGGTCGCGAAGTAGGTCGCGCTGACGAAACGGTCGTCGCCCTTGGCTGCCATGTAGGCCAACGTCGAGGCGAGCAGCGTGCCGCCCAGGCAGTAGCCGATCACGTTGGCGTCGCGCTCGCCGGTCGCCGCCTGGATGGCGTCGAGCGCGGCCAGCGGGCCCTCGCGCATGTAGTCCTCGAAGCTCTTGCTGGCGAGCTGCTCGTCGGGGTTGACCCACGACACCATGAAGACCGTGATGCCCTGGTTGACCGCCCAGCGCACGAACGAGTTCTTCTCGCGCAGATCGAGGATGTAATATTTGTTGATCCACGGCGGCATGATGACGAGCGGCCGCCGGTAGACCTCCTTGGTGGTCGGCTCGTACTGGATGAGCTGCATCAGGTCGTTCTGATAGACGACCTTGCCCGGCGTGACCGCGATGTTCTGGCCGATCTTGAAGGCCTCGAGGTCGGTCATCTTGATCGACAGCTGGCCGTGGCCGCGCTCGAGGTCGTCGAGCAGGTGGTTGAGGCCCTTGAGCAGGTTCTCGCCGCCGCTCTCGACCGTGGCGCGCAGGACCTCGGGATTGGTCACCACGAAGTTCGACGGCGCCATCGCGTCGACGAACTGGCGCGTGTAGAAGTCGACCTTCTTCGCCGTCTTGTCGTCGAGCCCCTCGACGTGGCGCACGCTGGACTGCATCCAGCGCGCGGTCAGCAGGTAGGACTGCTTGATGAAGTCGAAGACGACGTTCTCGTTCCAGGCGCTGTCCTTGAAGCGCCGGTCCTCGGCCTCGGGCGCGATCACGGGCTCGGCCGGCTCGCCGAGGAAGCGCCGCGTCGCGCTCTGCCACAGGCTGAGGTAGTCGCTCCACAGCGACATCTGCGCCTGCACCAGGCGCGCGGGGTCCGCCATCATGCGCGCCGCCATCTCGAGGAAGGCGCTGCCGATGTTGAGCGGATCGCCCATGCCGAGCGAGTTCTCGCCCGACGCGCTCTGCCGGGTGAGGAACTCCGTCACCATGCGCTGGCTCTGCTCGGCGATGCGCGCCAGCGCCCGCGACCACTCGACGGGGTCGGGGAACTTGATGTCCGCCGGCACGCCCGCGGCCTCGGCTTTGGCCGCCGCCGTGACGTCGGGCGCCGGCTGGGGCTTCGCCGCCGGCTTGGTCTCGGCCTTGGTCGCGCGCTTCTTGGCGTCGGCGGCGAGCTTGTCTTTCGCCGGCGCGTCCGGGCGTTCGGCAGGGCGATCGACGGGGCGCTCGCTCACGGCGCCCTCGCCGGGCGGCGGGGCCGCTGCGCGCTTTCGTCCTCCCGGGGGCGACATTCGTCGGGTGCTAGTTTCACTTGCCTTGGTGTTCGATTTTGCATGGTATGTCCGCGCCCAAGCAAGCGGCGCCGGTCGAGGTATAAACGGGTGACTCAGAAAAAGGTGATCGGGCGGTTCGGCGCTCTTTTCGTCGAATTTCGAGGTATTGGGCCGGTCGCCGGGGCCGCTTCCTTAGCACGGCGCGCCGGGCGGTGCACGGCCTATCCCACCCAAGCGGTAGCACGATGACGACACGCGACGCGGGCGCCGCGGCGATCCGGCGGATCGTCGGGGCGGTCATTGGGGGACGGGCCGTCGGGCTGATCCTCGGGACCGTGCTCGGGGGCGCGCTCGCCGGCTGCTCCACCATGCAAGCCGTCAATCCGGTCAACTGGTTCGGCGGCGACGACAAGCCGAAGCAGGAGAAGCCGGCCGAGTTGTCGACCGATGCGCCCTATCCCAACCTGGCCGACGTCCCGGGACGGCCGCCGCGCCCGCCGGCGCTCGAGCGCGACCAGATCGCCCAAGGGTTGGCGGCCGATCGCGCCAACGCGCAATACACCGACGAGCAGGTGCATCGGCCCGAGATGTTCGCCAGCCGGTCGCCCGGGCCGGCGGCGTCGGCCGCCGCCCCCGCGGCGCCCGGTCCGGCCGCGAGCCCGCCGCCGGTCGCCAGCGCGCCGCCGCCGGCGCCGCCGAGCCCGCCTCCGGCCCCGCCGAAGACTGCCGCGCTGCCGCCGCCCCCGACGCCCAGCCCGGCGCCGCCGCCCACGCCGCCGCCCGCCGCGCTGCCGCCGCCGCCCGCGCCCACCCCGGCGCCGATGCCCGCGGCGCCGTCCGGACCGGTGATCGGTCCGTCGAACGCCCCGCCGGTGCCGCCGCCGGGCACCGCCGCCGCGCGGCCGGCCGACGTTCCCCTCAACCCGGCCGCACCGCCGGGTCAAATGGTCAACAACCAGCCCGTGATCCCGCCCGGGTTCTACGGCACCCAGGCGCCGGCGCCCGCGGCGCCACCCCCGCCGGCGCCGGCCGCATCGACCACGCAGCTCAATCCGACCGCCAGCACCACTCCGCCCCCCGCCGCGGCCGGGCAGACCGCCGCGCTGCCGAGCCCGCCCGATCCGACCCTGCAAGCGCGGGCCGGGTCCGTGGTCGAGCGCGCGGTCGAGCCGCCGGTCGCGCCGCCGCCGACCGTGCCGCCCGACGTCGCCGTCGTGCCGAATGCCGCGCCGGCCCCCGCCGCCGCGCCGCCGGCGCGGCCGACCACTCTCGCCGCGTTGCCGCCGGCCGCGTCGACCGCGCCGCAGCTCGACGAGGCGCTGCGCCGCACCTTCCCCGAAGCGGGCCAGCGCGCCGGCATCGAGGCGCTCGCGGCGACGATCTATTTCCGCGACGGCTCGGCGGCCCTGACCGACGACGACCGCACGATCGTGCGCGAGATCGCGCGGCTGCATCGCGAGCGCGGCGGCACCGTGCGGGTGGTCGGCTATGCCAGCCCGGACGCCGCGGGCGGCGACGTCATGGCGAAGCGGCTGGCGAATCTCGACATCGCCGGACGGCGTGCCGACGCGGTCAGCCACGAGCTCGGCCGATTCGGCGTGGCGCCCGACGCGATCGCGGCCAGCGCCGAAGGCGCCACCCCGCCGCCGGATCCGGGCGCGACCGGATTCGGCGCGGCCGGCGAGCGGCGCGTCGACATTTACCTCGCTTATTAACCTTAGCGTCGGTACAACAACCGCCAACCAGGGTCAGCTCGAGTCCGACCGAGGCCGTATGGAAAGCGAGTTCCACCGCATCCGGCGCCTGCCGCCCTACGTGTTCGCCGAAGTCAATCGCATGAAGGCCGAGGCGCGCGCCGCCGGCCAGGACATCATCGATTTCGGCATGGGCAATCCCGACATGCCGACGCCGCGCCACATCGTCGAGAAGCTGGTCGAGACGGTGCAGAATCCGCGCACCCACCGCTACTCGAACAGCCGCGGCATCCCGGGCCTGCGCAAGGCGATCGCCGGCTACTATGCGCGCCGCTTCGGCGTCGATCTCGACCCGGAGACCGAGGTGATCGTCACGCTCGGCTCGAAGGAAGGGCTCGCCAACCTGGCGCAGGCGATCACCAGCCCGGGCGACGTCATCGTCGTGCCCAACCCGAGCTATCCGATCCACGCCTTCGGCTTCATGATCGCCGGCGCCGCGATCCGCCATCTGCCGTGCGCGACGCCCGACCAATCGCACACCGCGCGCGACTTCCTCCAGCTGCTCGAGCGCGCGGTCAAGCACAGCGTGCCGTCGCCCTTGGCGCTCGTGCTCAACTACCCGTCGAACCCGACCGCCGAGGTGGTCGATCTCGATTTCTACGGCCAGGTCGTCGAGTTCTGCCGCGCGCGCGGCCTGTACGTGCTGTCGGATCTCGCCTACGCGGAGATCTATTTCGACGGCAAGCCGCCGCCCTCGGTCCTGCAGGTGCCGGGCGCGCGCGACATCACGGTCGAGTTCGGCTCGATGAGCAAGACCTACGCGATGCCGGGCTGGCGCATCGGCTACGCGGTCGGCAACAAGAAGCTGATCGCGGCGCTCGCGCGCATCAAGTCGTACCTCGACTACGGCGCGTTCACGCCGATCCAGGTCGCCGCGGCGGCCGCGCTCAACGGCCCGCAGGATTGCGTCGACGAGATCCGCGCGACCTACAAGCAGCGCCGCGACGTGCTGATCCAGGGGCTCGCGGCGGCGGGCTGGCAGGTGCCGGCGCCGCCTGCCTCGATGTTCGCCTGGGCGCCGATCCCGCCCAATCTCACCGAGCTCGGCAGCATGGAGTTCGCCAAGCGGCTGTTGACCGAGGCGCAGGTCGCGGTGTCGCCCGGCATCGGCTTCGGCGAATATGGCGACGGCCACGTCCGCGTCGCGCTGGTCGAGAACGTGCACCGCACCCGCCAGGCCTGCCGCAACATCCGCGCCTTCCTCGACCGCGAGGCGGTGCGCAACACCGCGCAGGCGCCCGACAAGCTCGCGTCGTAGCGATGTCGAGCCCACCGCTGCGACTCGCGATCGCCGGACTCGGCACGGTCGGCGCGGCGACCGGCGCCCTGGTGCGCGCCGAGGCCGAGCTCCTGGCGCGCCGCGCCGGCCGGCCGATCGTGCTGACCGCGGTGTCGGCGCGCGATCGCGCCAAGCCGCGCGGCTTCGCGCTCGAGGGCGTCGAATGGTTCGCCGACCCGGTCGCGCTGGCGCGCGAGGCCCAGGCCGACGTCGTGGTCGAGCTGATCGGCGGCGCCGACGGCGCGGCGCGCGCCACCGTCGAGGCCGCGCTCGCCGCCAAGCGCCATGTCGTCACCGCCAACAAGGCGCTGCTCGCGCACCACGGCAACACGCTGGCGCGCCACGCCGAGGCGGCCGGCGTCGTGCTCGCCTACGAGGCCGCGGTCGCCGGCGGCATCCCGATCATCAAGGCGCTGCGCGAGGGCCTCGCCGCCAACCGGATGACGCGCGTCTACGGCATCCTCAACGGCACCTGCAACTACATCCTGACGACGATGCGCGAGACCGGCCGCGAGTTCGCCGACGTGCTCGCCGAGGCGCAGCGGCTGGGCTATGCCGAGGCCGACCCGAGCTTCGACGTCGACGGCGTCGACGCCGCGCACAAGCTCGCGATCCTGGCCGCGGTGGCGTTCGGCGCCGCGATCGACTTCGAGGCGCTCAACATCGAGGGCATCCGCCACGTCTCGGCCGCCGACATCGCCTATGCCGACGAGCTCGGCTACCGCATCAAGCTGCTCGGCATCGCGCACCTGTCGGACATCGGGCTCGAGCAGCGCGTGCAGCCCTGCATGGTGCCGGTCGGCAGCCCGATCGCCAACGTCGACGGCGTGTTCAACGCCGTGGTCGCCGAGGGCAGCGCGGTCGGCATGTCGTTCTACCAGGGGCGCGGCGCCGGCGCCGGGCCGACCGCGTCCGCCGTGGTCGCCGACATCATCGACATCGCGCGCGGCCACCGCGTCGCGACCTTCAACCAGCCGGCGGCGTCGCTGCAAAAATTGCCCGCGGCGCCGAGCGAACGCCACCGTGGCGCGTTCTACATTCGCCTGATGGTGGTCGACCGTCCGGGCGTGATCGCCGACGTCGCGGCGGCGCTGCGCGACCAGAGCGTGTCGCTCGAGTCCATGCTGCAGCGCGGCCGCGATCCCGACGAGGCGGTGCCGGTGGTGTTGACGACGCACGAGACCGAGGAGGGCGCCATGCGCCGCGCGCTTGCCCAGATCGAGCGGCTGGAGGCCGTGCTCGAGCCGCCACGGGTGATCCGCATCATCGAAGAGCTGTAGAACAGCCGGAGGAGGAAACCATGCCGGTAATGGACCGCAACCTCGCGCTCGAGGCCGTGCGCGTGACCGAGGCGGCCGCGCTCGCCGCCTCCAAGCTGATGGGCCGCGGCGACGAGAAGCAGGCCGACCAGGCGGCGGTCGACGCGATGCGCCGCGCGCTCAACGGGCTCGCGATCGACGGCACGGTGGTGATCGGCGAGGGCGAGCGCGACGAGGCGCCGATGCTCTATATCGGCGAGAAGGTCGGCGCCGGCGGCCCCAAGATCGACATCGCGCTCGATCCGCTCGAGGGCACGACGATCACGGCCAAGGGCGGCCAGAACGCGCTCGCCGTGATCGCGATGGCGTCCGAGGGCGGCTTCCTCAACGCGCCCGACGTCTACATGGACAAGATCGCGGTCGGCGGCGGCCTGCCGGACGGCGTCGTCGATATCGACAACGCGCCGCTGCAGAACCTGAAGAACCTCGCCAAGGCGAAGCAGATGGACGTGTCCGACCTGGTCGCCTGCATCCTCGACCGGCCGCGCCACGCCGAATTGATCGCGAAAGTGCGCGAGGCGGGCGCGCGCATCATGCTGATCTCCGACGGCGACGTCTCGGGCGTCATGGCGACCTCGCGGCCCGGCAGCGGCGTCGACATCTATCTCGGCACCGGCGGCGCGCCCGAGGGCGTGCTGGCGGCCGCGGCGCTGCGCTGCATCGGCGGCCAGATGCAGGGGCGCCTCCTGTTCCGCAACGACGACGAGCGCGGCCGCGCGCGCCGCATCGGCATCCAGGACCTCAACCGCAAATACACGATGCTCGAGCTCGCCAAGGGCGACGTCATGTTCGCGGCGACCGGCGTGACCGACGGCACCATGCTGAAGGGCGTGCGCCGCTTCCACGGCGGCGGCATGACGCACTCGATGATCATGCGCTCGCGCACCGGCACGGTCCGCTTCATCGAGGCGACCCACGACTTCACCCGCAAGCCCGGCGTCGTCGACTGACGGCGGCGTCGGCGGCGCGCTTTCGCCCCCCAGGCGGGGGCGGACCGCCGGCGTGGCCTTGGGCTTGCATCGGCCGGCGCGAACCGCGCGCGAGGTCGGGCGATGCAAGTCGGCGTGTTTCTTCCGATCGGCAACAACGGCTGGCTGATCTCGACGACGTCGCCGCAATATCTGCCGAGCTTCGAGCTCAACCGCACCGTGACCGAGAAGGCCGAGCGGTTCGGCTTCGACTTCGCGCTGTCGATGATCAAGCTGCACGGCTTCGGCGGCCCGTCGCAGTACTGGGACCACAATCTCGAGTCCTTCACCCTGATGGCGGGATTGGCCGCGGTCACCACGCGCATCCAGCTGTTCGCCTCGGTCGCCGTGTTGACCATGCCGCCGCCGTTCGCCGCGCGCATGGCGATGACCATCGACTCGATCTCGAAGGGCCGCTTCGGCCTCAACATCGTGTCGGGCTGGCAGCGCGCCGAGTACACCCAGATGGGCATCTGGCCGGGCGGCGAGCATTACCGGCGGCGCTACGAATATTGCGCGGAATACGTGCAGATCATGCGCGAGCTGTGGGCAACCGGCCGCTCGAACTTCAAGGGCAGCTTCTTCACCATGGACGACTGCCGCTGCAGCCCCTTGCCCCAGGCGCCGATCAAGATCATCGCCGCGGCGCAGAGCGACAACGGCACGCGCTTCGCCGCCGAGCACTGCGACTACAATTTCTGCGCCAGCTACGGCGTCAACGAGCCGACGCGCTTCGCGCCCAGCGTCGCGCGCCTGGTCGAGGCGACCCGGCGCAGCGGACGCGACTGCGGCGCCCTCATCCTCATGATGGTGATCGCCGACGAGACCGACGACGCGGCGCTCGCCAAGTGGGAGCACTACAAGGCGGGCATCGACCACGCGGCGCTCGACTGGCGCGATGCGCAGGCCGAGGACGATCCCAACAAGGACCCGTTCGCCCAGCCCAACCGCCACAAGATCCTCGGCCATCGCCTGCCGACCAACCAGGGGGTGCTGGTCGGCTCCTACGCGACGGTCGCCCGCATGCTCGATCAGGTCGCCGAGGTGCCGGGCGTGCGCGGCGTCATGCTGACGTTCGACGATTTCGTGATCGGCATGGAGCAGTTCGGCACGCGCATCCAGCCGCTGATGCGCAGCCGCGCCGGCGCCG
>DATJNS010000332.1:0-23212 GCA_035507915.1 Candidatus Sulfotelmatobacter sp. | reverse complement strand
CTGGTGCATCGCGATTTGCGCGCCCTGCCGCGCGTGCGCGCGGTGATGGACGCGTTGGTGACGCTGTTCGAGTCCGAGCGGGCGACGCTCGAAGGTCGACGCGGCGACCGGGCCGCGGCCCGCCGCGCGCGATCGGCGGCCTAGCTGCTCAGGCGCGCTTCAAGAGCGGGTCGAGCTTGCCCGCATGCTCGAGCTCGTGCAGGTCGTCGCAGCCGCCGATCGGCGTGCCGTCGATGAAGATCTGGGGCACGGTGTAGCGCCCCTCGGCGCGCGCCGTCATCTCGTCGCGCTTGGCCGGATCGCGCGACACGTCGATCTCGGTGAACGCGACCTTCTTCTCGGTGAGCAACCGCTTGGCGCTTGCGCAATAGGGGCAGATCGGCGTGGTGTAGATCTCGACGTTGGCCATCGACGGGGTTCCGGGCAGTTTTTCTACAAATAGGGCCTGGGCCGCGCGCCCGCAAATCCGAATCAGCCGTCCGCAAGGGTGACCCGCGCCAGGGTCAGGGCGTCGACGGCCGCCGCCCCGGCGCGGCGCAGCGCGCGGGCGCACTCGAGCAGCGTCGCGCCGGTGGTGTGCACGTCGTCGATCAGGAGAATGCGGCGGCCACGCAGCCGATCGGCCTGCCCCGGCTTGAGCGCGAAGGCGCCAGCGACGTTGCGCCGGCGTCCTTGGCGGCCGAGGCCGCCTTGGCTCGGCGTCCGCCGTCGGCGCACCAGCAGGTCGGCGGCGACGGGGCGGCCGGCCAAACCCCCGACCGCATGGGCGAGCAGCGCCGCCTGGTTGTAGCGGCGTTGGAACAGACGCCAGCGGTGCAGCGGTACCGGCACAACCAGATCGGCGTCGGCCAAGAGAGCGGCGCCGGCGCGCGCGAGCCAGCGACCGAAGGCGGGCGCCGCCTCTGTGCGGTCGGCATGCTTGAAGCCGAGGATCAAGCGCCGGCTGGCGTCGTCGTAAATCAGCGCGGCACGGGCCCGCTCGAACGGCGGTGGATCGGCGAGGCAGGCGGCACAGCGGGTCCGCGCGGCGACCGCGAAGGCGAACGGCAGTCCGCACGACTCGCACAGCGGCGGCGCGATGAAGCTGAGCCCGGACCAGCAAGCCGGGCACAAGAGGCCATTCGCCTCGACCATGGCGCCGCACGCCAGGCAGCGCGGCGGCAGGAGCAGATCGAGCGCCGCGACCCCCGCCCCACGCATGGCGGCCCGCCAGGATCCGGGTAGCGGCCGCGCCGAAGAACCGCCATCTTGTCGCATGACGTCAACCTATCACGGCCAGTAACCGCGCCCGAGCCAAACCCGTTGCCCCTGCCCGAATCCTTATCCGGCCGCTCGGCCAGCACGCCGCGTCCCCGGCGATCCCGCCGCGACGACCTGCGCGCCTTCCGCCAACTGCTGCCGTATCTGTGGCCGCGCCGGGCGCCCGAGCTTCGGGTGCGCGTGCTCGCCGCGCTCGCCTGCCTGGTGGTCGCCAAGGTCGCCAACGTCTTCGTGCCATTGCTCTACAAGCACGCGGTCGATGCGCTGACACCGCACGCCAACGTCGTGATCGTCGCCCCGATCGCGCTGATCGTCGCCTATGGGCTGTTGCGCGTCGCGTCGCAGGCGTTCGGCGAGCTGCGCGACGCCGTGTTCGCCAAGGTGGCGCAGCGCGCGATCCGGATGGTCGGGCTGTCGACCTTCCGCCATCTCCATTCGCTCAGCCTGCGCTTCCACCTCGATCGGCAGACCGGCGGCATGAGCCGCGCGATCGAGCGCGGCACCAAGGGCATCGAGTTCCTGCTGTCCTTCATGCTGTTCAACGTCCTGCCGACCCTGTTCGAGATCGTGCTGGTCTGCGGCATCCTCTGGCGGCTCTACAGCATCTGGTTCGCCGCGGTCACCTTCGTGACGATCGTCGGCTACATCGGCTTCACGATCACGATCACGGAATGGCGCACCAAGTTCCGGCGCGAGATGAACGATCGCGACTCGGAAGCCAACACCAAGGCGATCGACAGCCTGCTGAACTACGAGACGGTCAAGTACTTCGGCAACGAGGAGCACGAGGCGCGCCGGTTCGACCGCGCGCTGCAGGCCTACGAGCGCGCCGCGGTGCGCAGCTCGACCAGCCTGTCGGCGCTCAATGTCGGCCAGGGCGGCGTGATCGCGCTCGGCCTGATCGCCGTCATGACGATGGCCGGCATCCAGGTCGCCGGCGGACGCATGACCATCGGCGACTTCGTGCTGGTGAACAGCTACCTGATCCAGCTCTACCAGCCGCTCAACTTCCTCGGTTTCGTGTATCGCCAGATCCGCCAGTCGTTGACCGACATGGAGACCATGTTCTCGCTCCTCACCGTGGCGCGCGAGGTCGACGATCGGCCGGGCGCGCGCGCGCTCGAGGTCGCCGGCGGCGCGATCACGTTCGACGACGTCAAGTTCGCCTATGACCCGCGGCGCGAAATCCTGCACGGCATCTCGTTCACCGTGCCGGCCGGCAAAACGGTCGCCGTGGTCGGTGCGTCGGGCGCCGGCAAATCGACCCTGTCGCGGATTCTCTATCGCTTCTACGACGTTGCCGGCGGCGCGGTGCGGATCGACGGCCAGGACATCCGGGACGTCACCCAGGCGAGCCTGCGCGCGGCGATCGGCATCGTCCCGCAGGACACCGTGCTGTTCAACGACACGGTCTACTACAACATTCTCTACGGCCGGCCCGACGCCAGCCCCGCGGAGATCGAGGACGCCGCGCGGCTGGCGCGCATCCACGACTTCGTGATGAGCCTGCCCGACGGCTACCAGACCAAGGTCGGCGAGCGCGGCCTCAAGCTCTCGGGCGGCGAGAAGCAGCGGGTCGCGATCGCCCGCGTGATCCTGAAGCGGCCGCGCATCCTGATCTTCGACGAGGCGACGTCGGCGCTCGACTCCAAGACCGAGAAGGAAATCCAGGCGAGCCTCGACCAGGTCTCGGTCGCGCGCACCACCTTGGTGATCGCCCACCGCCTGTCCACCGTGGTCAACGCCGACGAGATCCTGGTGCTCGAGGACGGCCGGATCGTCGAGCGGGGACACCACGCCGAGCTCCTCGCGCTGCACGGCCGCTACGCCGAGATGTGGGCGCGCCAGCAGGAGGCCGAGCCGCAGACCGAGTTCCCCGGCGAATCCGGCGAGCCGCTGCCCGAGGTCGCGACGGCATAAACTGGGCGTCGCTCGGCCGGGGCGTGCTCCTGCCCCCGCTAGGCAGCTTCCCGACTGGACCCTATGGTGGAGACGCCCGGCAGGCGCCGGGTGCCGTGCCCTCCGCAGGTGAAGTGCCGAGCCGCTTGCCGCGTCGCACCAACCGCCCCGTTCAAGCCGAACCGCGTGCGCCCGCGGGCGCCGACGCCGGACTCGACACCCTGGCCGCCTCGGTGCGCGCCGGCGACATCGCAGCGCTAGCGCGCGCCATTACGCTGATCGAATCGACGCGACCCGATCACCGGGAGCGGGCCGACGCTTTGCTCGAGCGATTGCTGGAGCACGCCGCCGACACGCCGACGTCGAGCCTGAGGCTCGGCATCTCGGGGGCGCCCGGCGTCGGCAAGTCGACCCTGATCGAGCGGCTTGGGTTGCACGCGATCGGGCTGGGCCACCGCGTCGCCGTGCTCGCGATCGATCCGTCGTCCAGGCGCTCGGGCGGATCCATCCTGGGCGACAAGACACGCATGCCCGAGCTTGCGCGCCACCCGCGCGCGTTCATCCGACCGTCGGCGTCGGGCGGCGTCCTGGGCGGGGTCGCCCGCCGCACCGCCGAAGCCGTGATCGCGGTCGAGGCGGCCGGATTCGATGCCGTGATCGTCGAGACCGTCGGGGTCGGCCAATCCGAGACCGCGGTCGCCGACATGGTCGACCTGTTCTGCCTGATGCTCCAGCCGGGCGGCGGCGACGAGCTGCAGGGCATCAAGAAGGGCGTGGTCGAGCTCGCCGACCTGCTGGTGATCAACAAGGCCGACGGCGAGCTCAAGCCGGCGGCGGTGCGCGCCGCCGCCGACTACCATGCCGCGCTCGGCCTGCTGCGGCCGACCAACCCACGATGGCAGCCGCCGGTGCTGCAATGCTCGGCGCTCGAGGGCACCGGCATCGCCGAGCTGTGGCAGACCGTGGAACGCTACCGCGAGACCATGGCGGCCAGCGGCGACCTGGCGACCCGGCGCAGCGCGCAGGCGCGCGCACGCCTGTGGGCGGAGGTCGGCGACGCGCTGCTCGAGCGCGCCCGCTCCGAGCCCGCCGTGGCGGCCCTCGTGCCAAGCCTCGAGGCCGAGGTCGCCGCCGGCCGCGTGACCCCGGGCACGGCCGCCCGCCGGCTGCTCGATCGGCTGTTTCGGGCGCCCTGACCCCCTCAACTTGACGGCTCCCGGGGGGTTCCCGTATAACCCGCGCCTCCCGCCGCCATGGCCGCTCGGCCCCGGGCGCGGGCCGTTTCGATGGGGATCGTCATGTCACGACGTTGCGCCGTTACCGGCAAGGGCGTGCAGACCGGCAACAACGTCAGCCACGCCAACAACAAGACGCGCCGGCGCTACCTGCCGAACCTGCAGGAAGCCTCGCTGGTCAGCGACGCGATCGGCGGCATCGTGCATCTGCGCCTGTCGACCCACGCGCTGCGCTCGATCGAGCACAATGGCGGCATCGACGCCTTCCTGATCAAGGCGCGCAACGCCGACCTGTCGACCAAGGCCCTGCGTCTCAAGCGCCTGATCCTGAAGAAGCAAGCCGCCAAGGCCGGCGCCGCCGCCTGACGCGGCAGGGGCGCAGCCCCGCGAGCGTCTCATCCAACACGGCAGGGGCACAGCCCCGCGAGCGTCCACTTCCAACCACTCGCGCGCCGGCTTGGTGCGATCACAAAGATTCTACGCACCTTTGCGGCTTCCCGGCAGCGGCGGCTTCGGGTTATAGAAGACCGCAACGAACAACTATGGTTAATCCGTCGGCGCGTCGCCGACCGGCACGCCTTTCCAGGAGGGGATGGATCATGGCTGGCTCTGCGTGGTCTCGCGCGATCGGGATCGTCGGCGCCGCCGGCTGGCTGGCGTGCGCCGCATCGGCTGGCGCGGCCGACTACAAGCTGACCATCCTGCACGTGAACGACCTCCAGGCGCGCCTCCAGCCGGTCACCGCGACCGGCGCAAGCTGTACGCCGGCCGACGTCTCGGCGCGGCAATGCGCCGGCGGTGTCGCGCGGCTCGCGGCGCGCATCGCCGCCGAGAAGGCGACCGCCGCCAACGTGGTCGTGGTCGATGCCGGCAACTCGCTCACGGGCTCGACCTTCTACGACCAGCACAAGGAGCGGGCGCTTTCCGAGACCATGAACCTGGTCGGCTTCGACGCCATGACGGTGGGCGATCGCGAGTTTGTCGACGGCACCCAGCTGCTGAGCCGGTTTCAGGAGGCCGTGAAATTCCCGTTGCTCGGCGCCAACATCGACGTCCAGCACGATCCCTACATGAAGGATCGCATCTACCCGATCCTGGTGACCGACCGCGGCGGCGACCGCATCGCGCTGATCGGCTACTCGTCCGAGCACCTGATCGAGCTCGCCAAGCCGACCGGTGTGGTCTACGTGCAGAAGATCGAGGCGGCGCTCAAGTTCTGGGTCCAGCAGGTCCAGATGATGGGCGTGAACAAGATCATCGCGGTGAGCCACGCCGGTCTGGAGCGCGACCGCGAGGTCGCTACCAGCGTCGCGGGCATCGACGTGATCGTCGGCTCCGCGGTCGGTGCGCCCAATGGCGCTCCGGCCAAGGAGGCGGCGCACTACCCGATGGTGCTCAAGGGCGTCGGCGGCCAGCCGGTGCTGCTCGTGCATGCCGATCAGTACGGCCGCTCGCTCGGCCGGCTCGACGTCACGTTCGACGCCAAGGGCGTGCCGCACCACTGGACCGGCGGCACCATCGAGCTGACCGACGCGAGCGCCGAAGATGCCCGCCTGAGAGATCTGGTCGCGTCGCTGGCGCCCTCGACCGCCGCGCTGCCCGCGCCGGCGCCCACGCCGACCGCGGTGCGCTGACGCCGCCTACGCGCTGAGCCGGCGGCGCTGCGGCCCTTCGTCCTCGTCGAACAGCGCCGCGAGCTGCTCCATCACGGTGCCGCCGAGCTGCTCGGCGTCGACGATGGTGACCGCACGTCGGTAGTAGCGGGTCACGTCGTGGCCGATGCCGATCGCGATCAGCTCGACGGGCGAGGAGCGCTCGATCCAGCCGATCACCTCACGCAGGTGACGCTCGAGATAATTGCCGGGATTGACCGACAGGGTCGAATCGTCGACCGGCGCGCCATCCGAGATCACCATCAGGATGCGGCGCTGCTCGGTGCGCGCGATCAGACGCTGGTGCGCCCACAGGAGCGCCTCGCCGTCGATGTTCTCCTTGAGCAGGCCCTCGCGCAGCATCAGACCGAGCGACTTGCGCGCGCGCCGCCACGGCGCGTCGGCCGACTTGTAGACGATGTGGCGCAGATCGTTGAGCCGACCGGGCTGCGGCGGTTTGCCCTCGCTGATCCAGCGCTCGCGCGATTGCCCGCCCTTCCACGCCTTGGTCGTGAAACCCAGGATCTCGACCTTGACGGAGCAGCGCTCGAGGGTGCGCGCGAGAATATCGGCGCTCATCGCCGCAATCGAGATCGGCCGGCCGCGCATCGAACCCGAATTGTCGATCAGCAGGGACACCACGGTGTCGCGGAAGTCCATCGGCTTCTCGCGCTTGTACGACAGCGGGTGGATCGGATTGGCGATGATGCGGGCGAGCCGGCCGGCGTCGAGCAGGCCCTCCTCGAGGTCGAACTCCCAGGCGCGCGTCTGCTTCGCCATCAAGCGCCGCTGCAGCCGGTTGGCCAACTTCGAGATCACGCCCTGCAGATGCGACAGCTGCTGGTCGAGCAGCAGGCGCAGCCGCGTCAGCTCGTCGGCGTCGCACAGCTGATCGGCCTGAACCACCTCGTCGAACTGGGTGATGTACGCCTTGTACGTCGGTTCCTGCCAGTTTTGGCCGGGGCGCTGGTTGAGCAGCGATTGCGGGCTCTGGCGGCCCGGCTGGTCCTCGCCGCTGCCCGGGCCGATCTCGCCCTCTTCCTCCTCGCCGCCGCCCTCGGAATCCTCACCCGGCCGCATGTCCTTGCCGGCCGCCTCGGCGGCGTCGGCGCTGTCGGCGGCATCCTGGTCGCCCGCCTCGCCGCGGACATCGCCGCTCTGCGCGCTGTCGCTGTCGCTGTCGCCGTCCGAGCCTTCGGAATCGCTCGCGGACTCCTCTCCGGCGTCGAGATCGAGATCGGTCAGCAGGCGCCGCACCGCCTTGCCGTAGGCCTCTTGGTCGTCGATCAGGCGGGAGAGCTGCACGAGATCGGCGCCCGCCTTGGTCTCGACCCACGGCCGCCACAGATCGACGACGTGCTGCGCCGCCGGCGGCGGCGTCGCACCCGTCATCGCCTCGCGCGCGAGCAGGCGCAGCACCTCGGCGAGGTTGACCTCGGTGCGCTCCTGGATGCGTTCGAAGCCCTGGCGGCGATAGCGATGATCGAGCGCCGCGGCGAGATTCTCCGATACGCCGACCATGCGGCGCGCGCCCAGGGCCTCGCAGCGGGCCTGCTCGACGGCCTCGTAGGCGGCACGCGCGGTCGGCGCGCTCGGCATCCGCCTGGCGTGGAGCGTGGCGTCGTGGTAGCGCAGCTTGAGCGCGGCCGCGTCGGCCTCGCCGCGCACCCGCGCGACCTCCTCGGTTGCCAGGTTGCGCGCCGGCAGCGGCAAGCGCACGCGTTTGCCGCTGGCGCCGCCGCCCTCAGCCGAGAAGGTGACCTCGAGCTCGCGCTCGTGGGAGACCGCGCGCGTGGTGGCGGCGGTCACGCGCTTGAACAGCTCGATCGGGCTTTCCGCGTCGGACATGAGCGCGCGTGTCAGCTCAGTTCGGCCGCATCCCCGGACGGCTCAACGTCTTGCTTTCCTTGACGCCGGCCATCAGGTCGCGACCGAAGCAGCGCTGGTAGTATTCGGCCACGATCGGGCGCTCGACCTCGTCGCACTTGTTGACGAAGGTGACGCGAAACCCGAACGCGACGTCGTTGAAGATACGCGCGTTCTCCGCCCAGGTGATCACCGTGCGCGGCGACATCACGGTCGAGATGTCCCCCGCCATGAAGCCCGAGCGCGTCAGGTCGGCAAGCGCGACCATCGCTGCGACCGTGCGCCGGCCGTCGTCGGTGTTGTAGGACGGCACCTTGGCGAGCACGATCTTCTCCTCGACCTCGGCCGGGAGGTAGTTGAGCGTCGCGACGATGTTCCAGCGGTCCATCTGACCCTGGTTGATCTGCTGCGTACCGTGATAGAGGCCGGTGGTGTCGCCGAGGCCGACCGTGTTGGCGGTCGAGAACAGGCGGAACGCCGGCGACGGTCGGACGACCTTGTTCTGGTCGAGCAGAGTGAGCTTGCCCTCGACCTCGAGCACGCGCTGGATCACGAACATGACGTCCGGCCGGCCGGCGTCGTACTCGTCGAACACCAGCGCAATCGGGTTCTGCAGCGCCCACGGCAGGATGCCTTCGCGGAACGCCGTCACCTGCTGGCCGTCGCGCAACACGATCGCGTCCTTGCCGATCAGGTCGATGCGGCTGATGTGGCTGTCGAGGTTGACGCGCACGCATGGCCAGTTGAGCCGCGCCGCGACCTGTTCGATGTGGGTCGACTTCCCCGTGCCGTGATAGCCCTGGATCATGACGCGGCGGTTGAAGGCGAAGCCCGCGAGGATGGCCATCGTGGTGTCATGATCGAAGTGATAGGCGTCGTCGAGGTCGGGCACGTAGTCGCTCGAGGACGAGAACGCCGGCACGGTCATGTCGGTGTCGAACCCAAAGGTCTGCCGCACCGAAACCTGGATGTCCGGGCCAGGCAAGGCATGGGCGGCGTTGGTCATGTTCAGGCTTGCGGATTCCATTGCGTTCGATCCGGCTCGCAGTGACAGCAAAACGAGGGCGTCTCGCCCGGCCGGGCGATCAGGAAGCAATCAGCCAGGTTCGGAGGATGACGTAGGCCTCGTTAATCAATTTTAGGCGCTCTTCGGCCGCCTTGTCGCCCCCATTTGCATCGGGGTGGTGTTGTTTGACCAGTTCCTTGTAGCGCGCGCGCACCTCGTCGAAGCTGACCGGCAGCGATAAATCGAACAATGCCAAGGCCTTGGCTTGGGGCGGCGGCGGCCGCTGGCGGCCCGCCTCGGGACGCTCGGCGCGGCCTTCGAACAGGTCGTCGAACAGGCCGAAATGGTCGCGAAACCGATAGGTCCGGGGGTCGTGTTTCCGGTTCGCCTGGGTCGGGCGCCCGCTCAGCGGCCACGTCGGCCGATGCCAGATCGTGTCGGCCCGGATGTGTGCTTCGATCTCGGCGCTCGACATGCCGGCGTAATAGTCCCAGGCCGCGTTGTAGGCCCGCACATGGTCGAGGCAGAACCAGAAATAGTCGGTCAGTTGGCTGCGCGACTTGGGTGCGCGGTACTCGCCGACGCAGTCGCAGCCCGCCATGTCGCACCGCCGCTCGACCACCGGCGGGCGGTGGGAGCGCAGCAAATTGTCGACGTCGAAGGGCCGCGGCTTGACCATGAGGGATCAAGTATGGGAAGCGCGCTTTGACCAGGCAAGCGCCTCAGACCACATAGTGTAAGGCTGCGATGTCTGCGTCGCGGCCCGCGCCTCGGAGAACTGCCATGAGCGTCGCCGACAGCATCACGACCAAGCTCACCGCCGCGTTCCGGCCGCAGCGCCTGCAGGTGATCGACGAGTCCCGCCATCATGCCGGCCACGCCGGCGCTCGGCCGGGCGGCGAGACGCACTTCGCGGTCGTGATCGTCGCCGACGCGTTCGCCGGCAAGTCGCGGGTCGAGCGCCAACGTCTGATCTACGCCGCACTCGCCGAGGAGCTCGCGGGCCCGGTCCACGCCCTCAGCCTGAAGGCGCTCACCAGCGCCGAGGCAGGCTGAACCCTCAATCGGCTTTGTCCGATCCGCCGCCGGTATAGAACGCCGGCCAGAACTCCCGCACGACCTCGCCGTCGGCCCGCATGGCATGGCAGGTGTCGATCACCGCGGGACGACGGCGTGGGGCGTCGCCTGAAGCGTCCGGCCGCTTCGGCATCAGGGCGCGGGCGCGCTCCGACCGCAGGGTTTGGAACGCCACCGTGGCGACCGGATCGAGCAGATCGACCAGGTGGGTGCAGCCCTCGACGCCGCCCAGACGCGCGCGCACGCGCTGGCGCCAGCCGGCACCCAAGGTCTCGCCGATCAGGCGCCGGAAATTGCCGGTGATCTCGGGACACACCCGGAACGGATGCGCCGCCGCGACGGCGACCACGTCGCGCACGGCCATGGCGTCGTCGATCGTGACCCTGAGCCACATGTCGTGCAGCGGCTCGCCCGGGCGGATCTCGCCGCGCCAGCCATTGTCGAACGCGTAGGTCTTGGTATCGACCAGCCGCGCCTCGATGTCCCACAGCCCGTCGCTGCGGCGATAGCCTTCGACCTCGATGCGCCGGCGGTGGAACGCCTCGCGCTCGACCGGTTCCGGAAGCGCCATGCCACGTGCTCCTCGCCAGGGTGGAGGAGGCCGTGTCGACGCTCCCCGGCGGCCCGTACGGTCGGGACTAGGCCGTCATGCCGTAGCCGCTGCCGAAAATATACGCGTCGCGCTCCTGCAGGTCCTCTGCAAGCTGCTCCTGGACGGCGTCGTAGAGGTCGCGCACCGAAACCATGCCGACCGCACGTCCGCCGTCGACCACCGGCAGGTGGCGGAAGCCGTGGGTCCGCATCAGGTCGAGCGCATCGCTCGCGAAATCGCGCGGCCCGATGGTCACCGGATTGCCGGTCATCACCACAGCGACGCGCGTCGCGTCGGGATCGAGCCCCTGGGCGATCACCCGATGGGCCAGATCGCGCTCGCTGAAGATCCCGACCAGCCGCCCTTCGTTCAGCACCATGGTCGCGCCGATCTTGCGTTGGGCCATCAGGCGCGTCGCATCCCGTACCGTGGTCTGCGGCGTGATGGTCCACAGCTCCTGCTGATCGACGATATCCGGCATGATTCGCCGTTTCATCGGTCTCCTCCTGCCCTCGTTTTGGGTGTTTTGTTGATTTTGTACAAGGATACCCGATTTTCGTCTTGCTGTCTTCCGCTCAGTATTTATCGGATATTTAGTAAACCCTTACAGGCGGGCGGGATGCGGTCAGGCGGCCGCCTCGAACGCGCCGGCGACCAGGCGCAGATCGACATCGTCGACCACGCGCACCTCGCCCAGGCGCGGCGCCAGCACGAAGCTCGGCCGGCCGTTCTTCGCCTTCTTGTCGACGGCCATGTGCGGGATCGCGGCGCGCGCATCGAGCGGCGGCCCGCCCGCCACCGCGCCCAGTCGGGTCGGCAGACCGATCGCCGCCAGATGCGCGGCGAGCCGCCGCGTGTCATCGGCCGGGCAGCCGAGCACGCGCTCGGATAGATGCATCGCCAGCACCATGCCGAGCGCGACCGCTTCGCCATGCAGCAGGCGGTCGCCGAAGCCGGTCGCGGCCTCGAGCGCGTGGCCGAAGGTATGCCCGAAATTGAGATGCGCGCGCACCCCGCCTTCGCGCTCGTCGGCGCCGACGATCGCGGCCTTGGTGACGCAGCTGTGCTCGACGGCGCGGCTGCGCGCGGCGGGATCGCCCGCCAGCACGCGCGCGCCGTGCTGCTCGAACCATTCGAACATGGGGCGGTCGGCGATCGCGGCATGCTTGACCATCTCGGCGTAGCCGGCACGCAGCTCGCGCGCGGGCAGGCTGTCGAGACAGTCGACGTCGGCGAGCACCAACTTCGGCTGATAGAAGCTGCCGACCAGGTTCTTGCCGGCCGCGATATTGATCGCCGTCTTGCCGCCGACCGAGCTGTCGACCTGGGCGAGCAAAGTCGTCGGCAGCTGGACGAGATCGAGCCCGCGCAGCGCGATGCTGGCGGCGAAGCCGGCGAGATCGCCGACCACGCCGCCGCCGAAGGCGAGCAGCACGCTGCCGCGATCGACTTTGAGGTCGAGCAGCCGGTCGATCAACCGCTCCAGCTCGGCCCACGATTTGGTCGCCTCGCCGGGCGGTAGTGTGACGATGTCGGCGCCGCGATTGCCGAGGCCGGCGCGCAGGCGGTCGAGCTGATGCGCCGCAACGTTGGTGTCGGTGATCGCGACCAGGCGTCGCGGCCGGTCGAACACCGCATCGAGCCATGCGCCCGCGCGCTCGAGCAGGCGGCTGCCGATCACGACGTCGTAGCTGCGCGGACCGAGTTCGACCCGGACCCGGCGTTCGGGCGTCTGGCTCATCAGGGTGCCGATCCTTGGGGCAGCGCCCCCAGGCGCTCGAGGATGCGATCGACCGTCTCGTCCGCCGAGCCGGTGCTGCTCGGCACCGTCACGTCCGCTTGCGCGTAGATCGGGTAGCGCTCGGCGATCAGGCGCTCGAGGACGGCGCGCGGATCGGCGCCTTTGAGGAGCGGCCGATCGGTGCGCCGCGACACCCGGCGCAGCAGCTCGTCGAGCTCGGCATGCAGCCAGATCGAAACGGCGCGCTCGCGCACCAGAGCTCGCGTGCGCTCGTCCATGAACGCGCCGCCGCCGGTCGCCAGCACCTGGGTCGGGTTGTCGAGCAGGCGCGCGATCACGCGGCGCTCGCCATCACGAAACGCCGGCTCGCCGTGGCGGGCGAAGATCTCCTCGATCGTCATGCCGGCGGCTGCCTCGATCTCCTGATCGGCATCGACGAACGGCAGGCCGAGCCGCGCCGCCAGCCGGCGGCCGACGCTCGACTTGCCGGCGCCCATCAGGCCGACCAGCACCAGGGTCTTGGCGGGCACGAAGACGGAGACCGGCGACGGCGTGCGATGCATGCGGATCGTCATGTGACGATGTATCGACGTGGCTGCGCTTGTGATAACGAAAGGCGTTTGAGAAACTATGCGGTAATCGGCCGTCGCGGCAATCCGGCGCCGCCCGGCACGCTCCTTATCCCCGGAAATCCCCCCCATGGCAAAGCGCATCACCCTGATCGTCATCGGCATCGCGATTCTGGTCCTCGCCGGCGGCGGCGTGCTGCTCGCCAACTGGCAGATCCCCCCGCCCACCAAAGCGCTCGAGAAAGTCATTCCGAATGACCGTTTCGGGCGCTGACCCACGGCGCCTGAGCGCGGCTGCGGCATGCGCGGCCGCGCTGCTTCTGATCGCGGTACCGTCGGCGTTCGGCCAACAGCCGGTCGGCGCGCCCTTGCGCCTCGGCCCCCCGCCGACCGAACCGACGCCCGGGGCGACGCCCTCCCAATCGGATGTCAACCAGCCGCTGGCACCGCCGCCGTTGGGGCCGAGCCAAGCGCCGCTGCCGGCATCCGAATCGGTCGAAGTGGCGCCGCTTGCCGCCATCGACCCCGACAATCTCGGCGTGCGCGCGGCCGCCGGCGATCGGTTCTCGCCCGACCTGTGGGCGCGCACGCCGCGCGACGTCGCGACCGTGCTGCTGCAGCGCCTCCCCGGCGCGCTCGCGTCGGCCAGCCTGCGCGACCTGCAGCACCGTCTCCTGATGGCGGCGGCGAAGGCGCCGGAGGGCAACGCGCCCGCCGGCGCGCCGCGCCTGATCGCGCTGCGCATCGCCAAGCTGATCGAGATGGGCGATCCCGAATCGGCCGAGGCGCTGACCCGCATGCTGTCGCCGAAGCTCGACGACGAGCCGATCATGCGCGTCCGCGTCGAGCAGCTGCTGCTCGCCGACAAGCGCGACGAAGCCTGCGCCGAGGTGACGCGCCAGCTCGCCCGCTTTCCCAACGTGTTCTGGCAACAGGCCCAGGTCGCCTGCCAGGCCGCCACGGGCCAGGACGGGCCGGCCGGGCTCGGCGCGCAGCTCTTGCGCGAGCAGGGATTCGACAATCCCGGCTTCTTCAATCTGCTCGACATGGTGATCAGCCCGCGCAAACTGCCGCTCGACAAGCTCGGCCCGGTGACGCCGACGACCCTGATGCTGCTGCGCGCTGCCAAACGCGACGTTCCGGCCGACTCGCTCGCGGCGAGTGCGCCCGGCGTGCTGCGCGCGCTTGCGTTGGCGCCCGAGATCCCGCTGCCGACCCGCCTTGCCGCGGGCGAACGTGCGGTGTCCTACGGCGCGCTGACGCCCGAGACGCTGGGCCAGCTCTATCTGGCGCTCGACGCGCCGCCGGCCGACGTCGCCAATGCCGCGGCACTCGCGAAATCCGACAAGAGCCCGCGCGCGCGCGCGGTGCTGTTCCACGCGGTGCGTGCCCAGACCGACGCGGTCGCACGCGCCGAGCTCATGCGTGCGGCGTTCGATTCGGCGCGTGCGGTCGGGCTGTTCGCCGCCACCGCGGCGCTCTATCGACCGACGATCGAGGAACTCCCGCCGAGCGGCGAGCTCGCGGTGTTCGCCGGCGATGCCGCGCGCGCGTTGCTCGTGGTCGGCGCGATCGACCAGGCGCGCCGCTGGTACGAGCTGGTGCGCGCGCGCGCCGCCAGCGAGGGCGACGCCGCCACGCTGCAGGCGCAGCTGTGGGTGCTGTTCCACGTCGCGGGCGCCGACGACGCGCCGCTCGACGCCGCGCGCCTGCTCGGCTGGTACGACGCCCAGCCGGCGCGCACGCCGTCGGCGGTCGCCGAACGCGCCGCGTTGGTCTACGGTCTGCTCGGCGCGCTCGGCGAGCGCGTGCCGTCGGGCGCCTGGCTGCCGCTCGCGCTCGATCCCGCGGAGACGACGCGGCCCGTGCCGGCCACGAGCACGCTGCTCGAGCTCGGCTCGGCGACGACCGACGCGCGACTCGGGGAGGCGGTCGCGCTGGCCGCGACGACGATCGGCGCGCGCGATCCGAGCACCGCCGGGACGCTCGCCTGCACCGGCGTGACGGCCGCGCTGCGCGGGCTCGGGCTGACGCAGGCGGCGCGCCGCTTCGCGCTCGAGACCGCGCTCGCGGCAGGCGCGTGAGCCGCGTGGCGACCTGGCGCCATCTCGACGCGTTCCTCGACATGATGGTCGCGGAGCGCGGCTGCAGCCCCAACACCAAGGCGGCCTATGCGCGCGACCTCGAGCATTTCCGCGCTTTCGCGGCCGCGCGGGGCGCCGATGCGGACGCCGCGGACACGGCGCTGCTGCGCGGCTATCTCGCCGACCTCAGCAAGGCGGGATTCAGCGCCCGCACCCTGGCCCGGCGCCGGTCGGCGTTGCGGCAGTTCTTCGGTTTCACCTTCGCCGAGGGCTGGCGCGGCGACAACCCGACCCTGACGCTCGACGGTGCCAAGATCGGTTTGGCGTTGCCCAAGCTGCTCAGCAGCGAGGAGATCGCGGCGATGATCGCGGCCGCAGCCAAGCGTCCGGGGCCGGACGGCGTGCGGCTGGCGGCGATCATCGAGTTGCTCTACGCCTCGGGCCTGCGGGTCTCGGAGCTCTCGCTGCTGCCGCTCGGCGCGGTGCAACGGGACGGCCGCGCGATCGTGGTGCGCGGCAAGGGCAACAAGGAACGCATGGTGCCGCTGACCGACGCGGCGCGCGACGCGCTCGCCGCCTATCTCGAGATCCGCCCGCGTTTCCTTGCCGAGGGGCAGACGTCGCGCTTCGTATTCCCGGTCGCCGGCAAGCCGCGGCCGCTGAGCCGCGTGCGCATCGCCCAGCTCCTGAAAGCGGTCGCGCTCGACGCCGGCGTCGATCCCGCGCGCGTGTCGCCGCACGTGCTGCGCCATGCCTTCGCGACCCACCTGCTCGAGGGCGGCGCGGATCTGCGCAGCGTGCAACAGATGCTCGGACATGTCGACATCGCGACGACGCAGATCTACACCCACGTCGCGGTACCGCGCCTGAAATCCCTCGTGCGCGATCATCACCCGCTCGGTCGTCGGCGCGGTTGACATCTGGCCGCGAATCGCCGATCGAGACCGCCCTGCCCCGAAGCCACCGATGCGCACCTTCCTGGATTTCGAAAAACCGGTCGCCGAGCTCGAAGCCAAGATCGAGGAGCTGCGCCACGTCAGCGATCAGGGCCCGCTCAACATCGCCGACGAGGTCGCCCGGCTGGAGGCGAAGACCGACCGGCTGCTGCGCCAGACCTACGCCAAGCTGACGCCCTGGCAGAAGGTCCAGGTGGCGCGCCATCCGGCGCGCCCGCATGGCCTCGACTACATCCGCCGGCTGATCGACGACTTCACGCCGCTCGCGGGCGACCGCAGCTTCGGCGAGGATCGCGCGATCGTCGGCGGCCTCGGTCGGTTCCGCGGCCGCGCGGTGGCCGTGATCGCGCACGAGAAGGGCAACGACACCGCAAGCCGCGTGCAGCACAATTTCGGCATGGCACGTCCGGAGGGCTACCGCAAGGCGCGCCGCCTGATGGATCTCGCCGACCGGTTCGCGCTGCCGGTCTTGACCCTGATCGATACGGCCGGCGCCTATCCGGGCGTCGACGCCGAGGCGCGCGGCCAGGCCGAGGCGATCGCGCGCTCGATCGAGACCTGCCTCGGCCTCGGCGTGCCGTTGGTCTCGGTGATCATCGGCGAGGGCGGCTCGGGCGGTGCGATCGCGATCGCGGCCGGCAACCGCGTCCTGATGCTCGAGCACGCGATCTATTCGGTGATCAGCCCGGAAGGGTGCGCATCGATCCTGTGGCGCAGCGGCGAGCACGCCCAGGACGCCGCCGACGCCCTCAAGCTCACCGCCCAGGACCTGCTGCGCCTCGAGGCGATCGACAGCGTGGTGCCCGAGCCGGTCGGCGGCGCGCACCGGAATCCCGACGCAACCATCCAGGCGGTCGGCGACGCCCTCGACGCCGCGCTCAGGCCGCTGCTCGCGCTCGATGCCGGCGCGCTCAAGGCGCAACGTCGCGCCAAGTTCCTGGCGATCGGCGGCAAGGGGCTGTAGGTGCGGCCATGACCGATCACTCGGCCGAACAGCACGCCACCCGCAGCCACGAGAAGATGCGCGAGGTTCTCATGGACCCGACCGCATCCGGGCCGGCCGTGCACTACCACATGATCCGCGGCGGCTCGCACGCGCGGAACGTGACCGTGTGGGAGCCGGGCACGATCGCGGGCGAGTACATCAAGACCTACGGCCACTATCACGTCGGCGCGCTGGACGAGACCTACTGGGTGCTGCTCGGCGAAGGCGTCGCCGTCGTCCAGAAGCGCGCCGAGGACGCCAACGGCCCGATCGACGATCAGATCGACGCGATCTACGCGGTGCATGTGACGGCCGGCGATGCCCTCTACATGCCGGCGGGCTGGGGCCATCTGGTGGTGAACGTGTCGAAGACCTTCCTCGTCACCGCCGACGATTCACCCGTCGATTTCGGCGAAAGCGACGGCGTGTCCCTGCCCGGCCACGCCGACTACGAACCGGTTCGACGCCTCCAGGGCTTCGGCTACTATGTCGTCGAAACGCCGCAGGGGCCCGGCCTGGTGCGCAATCCGCGCTACAAGCGGGTTCCGGACATCACGATCATCGCGGCCCGCGACTATCCGCTGCGCCGCCCGCCGGGACGCTAGAGCGCGCGCGGCGCCTATTTGGCGGCGGCGCTGTGGGCGGCCGGCACGGTCTCGCTCAAGCCCAGCGTGCGACCGGGGAAGCCCGCGGCGTCGAAATAGCGCGTCCCGCCGACCGCCTGCCAGTCGAGCACGGTGACGAGCCCGCCCGCCGACTTCGAGCGCGTCGTATGGGCGATGATTTTCGGCAGCGCGCCGTTCGGCGTCGCCTCGTCGAGCACGCGGCCGACCAGCTTGCCCTTGTCGGGGATCTTGAGCCCGAGCACGTGGGCCAAGGTCTTGCCGACGTCGGCGTTGCTGGCGGGCGCCGGATCGACGAAGCCGCGCTTGAAGTCGGGACCGGCGGCCGCCATGAAGTTCATCGTGTCGGCGCGGCCGAACGTGCCGTGCATGCCCTGGCCCTGCTGCAGCACGGTGTCGGCGATCTCGACGGTGCAGTTGGTCGGCACCGCGCAGCCGGTCGTATAGCTGCGGAAGTTCACCGCGATCGCCGGCTGCGGCGTGCGCGCGCTGCCTTTCATGTTGATCGCGCTGAGCGGCAGGGTGCCGGCGAAGCGGCCGAGCGCGTCGTCGACGAACAGGCCGCTGACGTAATCCTGAGCCAGCAGGGCCCGGACCACGCGACCGGCGAGCGCTTTGTCCTTGGTCGGCAGATAGATGAGATCGGAGCCACCGTTGGCCGCGACGACGATCTGCGGCGACTGCGCATCGTGGCCGAGCACCGCATTGCCCGCCTTCGGATGCAGGCCCGATCCGACTTCCACGTTCTTGTCGTCGGGATCGAACAACTTCAGACCGAGCGCGGCGCCAAGATCGAGCGCGAGGAAGCCGGGCGGCAGGAAGCCTGCCGGCACGTCGGCATAGTGCGCGGACGCCGCGGGGCTGGTGCGGCTCTCCTTCGAGATCGTCGAGAAGCCGTGGTCGGCGCTGACGAAGATATCGGTCGTGTCGGCGAGCCCGAGCGCGACCAACGCGTCCTGCAGCGCCTTGAGGTTGGCGTCGGCGTTGCGGATCGCCGCCATCGACGTCGGGCCGTTAATGCCGGGCGTCAACTGGTTGAGGCTGTCGCCCTGGAAATGCTGGGTGCCGTCGGGATCGCGCGACCAGAACACCAGCACGAATGGCCGATTGCGCGCCTTGAACATCGGCAGCACGACCTTGGTCGCGGCGTCGACGAAATAGCGCTGCTGGTCGACGTTGGCCACGGTCGTGCCCGGCGTCGTCGCGTTGCCGAGCTTGCCATTGGCGCCGCGCGGCGGCGCGACCAGCGGCAGTCCGGCGGCCTTGAGCGCATCGATCACCGGTTTCGACAGCTCGATGCCGGCCGGGCTGCCGGTCGCGTCGTCGATCACCACCGTCGGCTCGCCGCTGCGGTCCGTATGATCGAAGATCAGCGCCGGCCCGACCTTGCCGATCGTCGCGGTGCTCACGCCCTGAGAGCGCGCCACCGCGAGCAGCGTCTGCTCGTCGAGATAGTCGCCGCCGAAATGCTCGTCGAGGCTGCCGAGTACGGCGTCGTTCTCGATGAACGGCGTGACCGTGCCGTTGACCGGCGCGACCGGATAGCCGACGTAGATCGTGTTCGAGAAGTCGCCGGTGTCGCCCAGATAGTGGCCGGTCGCCATGCCCGAGGCGTTGGCGGTCGTGAAGGTCGGAAACAGCGAATGGCTGTTCTTGAACCACACGCCGCCGTCGCGCAGTGCCGCCATCGTGGGCGCGGTCTCGGCGCTGACGATCATGCCGCGCAGGCCGTCGGGCACGAACAGGATCACGTTGTGCGGCTGGTCGGCCGCAACCGCGGCGGATGCGACCGTCGCCAGGGCGGCGGCGAGCAGCGGACCCTTGAGCGGCTTCAACATGGCACGGATCTCCTCCCCCTCGAGACGACGAGCCGGACAGTACGGCGCAATTGTTACAGTCTGGCGTAAGCGGGCGCCGGCGCGCCAGTCGCCGGTTTGGTCAGCGGGGCGGCCGGGGTTCGAATAGGACGAGCGCGAGCGCACCGCAGACGAGCGCCAGCGCGACCGCGTCGTTTGGCCGAATCGCATCGCCGTTGATCAATGCGCTGCTCAGCACGCCGACGCACGGCGTCGCCAGGGTCCCGACGCCCAGCACGGCGGCCGGTAACCGGCGCACCAGGCGGAACCATACGAGATAAGCCAGCACATTGGCGCCCACGATCATGTAGACGAACGCCGCCCAGCCGAATGCCGGCACCGCCACCACGGCGACCGGGGGCGCGACCACGAACCAGATCGCGACCAGCGGCGCGACGCCGACGACGAGCTGCCATCCGGCCATCGCCGACAGGTCGAGCGACCAGATCGTGCGCTTGGTCCACACGGTGCCGAAACCGAACGAGGCGGCCGCGACCAGGTTGAGGACGACGCCGAGCGGCGCGTCGCGCACGTCGGACAGATCCTGCGCCAGCAACGCAAACACCGCAGCCGCACCGAGCCCGAGCGCGAAGATGCGCCGCGCGGAGAGCGGCTCGCCGAGCAGCAACCGCGCGAACAGCGCGGTCCAGATCAGCATGGTGTAGATCAGCACCGAGCTGCGTCCGGCACCGACGAAATAGACGCCGTATGTCATGCCGATCTGGAGGATCGTCATGTTGAAGAGCGCGCACACGGCGAGATCCCGCCACTGGCGACGCGGCAAGTGAAGGCGCTGGCCCGTCGCCGCGGCGTAGAGAAGCAGGATCACGCCGCTCGCCAGCATCACGGCGCAGCGCAAGGTGAGCGGCTCGAACCACCGCATCGCCACGGCCATGGCGGGATAGCCAGCGCCCCACATGAGCGACAATGTTGCGACCAGCGCGAGCGACCCGAGCCCGTAGGTGCCCGTCGCGGAGTCGAGCGCCGCCGGACGCGTACCCGTCACGCAAAATCCGTCACGGAGGTTTCGTCAGATGCCGTGCGCGCTATTGGGCGCCGTGGCAGTGTTTGTACTTCTTGCCGGAGCCGCACGGACAGGGCGCATTGCGCGAGACCTTGCCCCAGGTGTCGGGCGCCTTCGGATCGACCGCCCCACCCGTCGCGCGGCGGCGCGGCCGGGCGAGCACCGCAACGTCGCCGCCCGGCGCGGCGGAAGAACCCGGCGCCTCGGCCTCGGCGAACGCCGGGTCCTCGCGGGTCTCCTGCGTCGGACCCGGTTGCTGCGCGAAGAGCTCGCTCTCGGGCGTGCTGATGCGCAGCTCGAGATGGGCGAGCACCGACACCACGCTCTCGCGCAGCCGGGCCAACATCTCGGAGAACAGCGCGAACGCCTCGCGCTTGTATTCATTCAACGGATCGCGCTGGCCGTAGGCGCGGAGTCCGATGCCCTGACGCAGATGGTCGAGCGCCAGCAGGTGCTCCTTCCAAGCCTGATCGAGCAGTTGGAGCAACAGGCTCTTCTCGGCCATGCGCATGATCTGCGGGCCGTAATTCGCCGCCTTCTCCGCCATCTTGCGGTCGAGCGCGTCGCGCAGGCGCTCGTGGATCGCCTCCTCGGCGATGCCTTCCTCCTGGGCCCACGCCTCGATCGGCAGGTCGAGGTTGAACAGCCGCCCGGCCTCCTCGTGCAGCGTCTTGACGTCCCACTGCTCGACGAAGGCGTTCTCCGGGATGCAGCGCGCGACCAGCAGCTCGAGCACCTCCTGGCGCATCTCGCCGACGGTCTGCGCGACGTCCTCGGCGCTCATGATCTCGCGACGCTGCTCGTAGATCACCTTGCGCTGGTCGTTCATCACGTTGTCGTACTTCAACAGATTCTTGCGAATCTCGAAGTTGCGCGCCTCGACCTTCTGCTGGGCTTTCTCGAGCGCCTTGTTGATCCAGCTATGGACGATCGCCTCGCCTTCCTGCAGGCCGAGCTTGCGCAGCATCAGGTCCATGCGCTCGGACCCGAAGATGCGCATCAGGTCGTCCTCGAGCGACAGGAAGAACTTGGACGCGCCGGGGTCGCCCTGGCGGCCGGAGCGGCCGCGCAGCTGGTTGTCGATGCGCCGGCTCTCGTGACGCTCGGTGCCGAGCACGAAAAGGCCGCCCGCCTCGATCACGATCTTCTTGGCGGCGGCGATGTCGGCCTCGATCGCGGCGGTCCGGCGCGCGCTTTCGGCCTCGTCCGTGACGCCCTCGAGCTCGCGTCGCACCCGCATCTCGAGATTGCCGCCGAGCTGGATGTCGGTGCCGCGGCCGGCCATGTTCGTGGCGATGGTCACCGCACCGGGCCGGCCGGCCTGGGCGATGATGTGGGCCTCCTGCTCGTGATAACGGGCGTTGAGAACCTGATGCGGGATGCGCTTCTTCTTGAGGACCTCGGACAACGCCTCCGATTTCTCGATGCTGACCGTGCCGACCAGCACCGGCTGCTGGCGCTTGCGGCAGTCCTCGATCAGTTCGACGATGGCGTTGAACTTTTCCGTGGCCGTCCGGTAGACCTCGTCGTCGTTGTCCTTGCGGACCATCGGCCGGTTGGTCGGGATCTCGACCACGTCGAGCTTGTAGATCTCGGCGAACTCGTCGGCCTCGGTCATGGCCGTGCCGGTCATGCCGGCGAGCTTCGGGTACAGGCGGAAGTAGTTCTGGAAGGTGATGGTCGCCAGGGTCTGGTTCTCCATCTGCACCTCGACGTGCTCCTTCGCCTCGAGCGCCTGGTGCAGACCTTCCGAGTAGCGCCGGCCCTCCATCATGCGGCCGGTGAACTCGTCGATGATGACGACCTTGCCGTCCTTGACGATGTAGTCGGTGTCGCGCGCGTAGAGCTTGTGCGCGCGCAGCGCCTGGTTCACGTGGTGGACCAGCGACACGTTCGAGATATCGTAGAGCGCGCCCTCGGTGAGGATTTCCAGCTCGCGCAGCCGGTTCTCGACCTTCTCGGCGCCGATCTCGGTCAGCGTCACCGTGCGGAGCTTCTCGTCCTTCTCGAAGTCCTCGGGCCCAAGTCCCGGGATCACCTTGTCGACCGCCAGATAGAGGTCGGAGGAGTCGTCGCTCGGTCCGGAGATGATGAGCGGCGTGCGCGCCTCGTCGACGAGGATGCTGTCGACCTCGTCGACGATCGCGTAGTTGAACGGCCGCTGGACCATGTGCTCCAGCCGGAATTTCATGTTGTCGCGGAGGTAGTCGAATCCGAACTCGTTGTTCGTGCCGTAGGTCACGTCGCTGGCATAGGCCGCGCGCCGCTCGTCGTCGGTGAGCCCGTGCAGGATGCAGCCGACGCTCAAGCCCAGGAACTTGTAGACGCGGCCCATCCATTCGGAGTCGCGGCGGGCGAGGTAGTCGTTGACGGTGACCACGTGCACGCCTTTGCCTTCGAGCGCATTGAGATAGACGGGGGCGGTGGCGACCAGCGTCTTGCCTTCGCCGGTCCGCATCTCCGAGATCATGCCGCGGTGGAGAACGACGCCGCCCATGAACTGCACGTCGAAGTGGCGCTGACCGAGCACGCGCTTGGCGGCCTCGCGCACCGTGGCAAACGCATCGACCAGGATGTCGTCCACGGTCTCGCCCTTGGCCAGCCGCTCCTTGAGCCAGGGCGTGCGCGCCTGGAGCTCGGCGTCGGTCAGCTTGACCACGTCGGCTTCGGCCGCGTTGATCGCGGCCACGATGGGCTGCAAACCCCGAACGGCCCGGTCATTGGCGTTGCCGAACACCTTCCGGGCAATGGCGGCGAACATGCGAATACCTTGTGACGAAACGGTTT
>DATJNS010000331.1:0-8670 GCA_035507915.1 Candidatus Sulfotelmatobacter sp. | reverse complement strand
GGCCGCGCCGGCCGTTGTCGAACAGGGCGTCGACGGCCTCCTGCAGCATGCGCTTCTCGTTGCGCACGATGATGTCGGGCGCCTTGAGCTCGATCAGCCGCTTCAGGCGGTTGTTGCGGTTGATGACGCGGCGGTAGAGGTCGTTGAGGTCCGACGTCGCGAAACGGCCGCCGTCGAGCGGCACCAGCGGGCGCAGCTCGGGCGGGATCACCGGGACGACCTCGAGGATCATCCATTCGGGCTTGGCGCCCGACTCGACGAACGCCTCGACCAGCTTCAGGCGCTTGACCAGCTTCTTGCGGCGCGCCTCCGACGAGGTCTCCTTGAGCTCGGTGCGCAGGCGCTCCTGGTCCTCGACGAGCTCGATCTTGCCGAGCATCATCTTGAGGGCCTCGGCGCCGATCTTGGCCTCGAACGACTCGTCGCCGAACTCCTCCTGCGCCTTGACGAACTCCTCCTCGTTGAGGAGCTGGCGCAGCTTGAGCGAGGTCAGGCCCGGCTCGGTCACGACGTAGTTCTCGAAGTAGAGCACGCGCTCGAGATCCTTGAGCGTCATGTCGAGCAGCAGGCCGATGCGGCTCGGCAGCGACTTCAGGAACCAGATGTGCGCGACCGGCGAGGCGAGCTCGATGTGGCCCATGCGCTCGCGCCGCACCTTCGAGAGCGTGACCTCGACGCCGCACTTCTCGCAGATGATGCCGCGATACTTCATGCGCTTGTACTTGCCGCACAGGCACTCGTAGTCCTTGATCGGCCCGAAGATGCGCGCGCAGAACAGCCCGTCCCGCTCCGGCTTGAAGGTGCGGTAGTTGATGGTCTCGGGTTTCTTGACCTCGCCGAACGACCAGGACCGGATCCGCTCCGGGCTCGCGATCGAGATCTTAATCTCGTCGAAGCTCTGCGGGCTGGTCACCTGGCCGAACAGGTTCATCAACTCGTTGTTCATGTCTCGCTCCTACCGGCTCCGCGCGCCGGCCTGCATGAAAGATTCGTCGTCGCCGATCCGCATCAGTACGAGCGCTGGTCGAGCTCGACGTTGAGACAGAGAGACCGGAGCTCCTTCACCAGCACGTTGAAGGATTCCGGGATGCCCGCTTCGAAATTGTCGTCGCCGCGCACGATCGCCTCGTAGACCTTGGTGCGGCCCGACACGTCGTCCGACTTCACCGTCAGCATCTCCTGCAAGGTGTAGGCCGCGCCGTAGGCCTCGAGCGCCCACACCTCCATCTCGCCGAAGCGCTGGCCGCCGAACTGCGCCTTACCGCCCAGCGGCTGCTGGGTGACCAGGCTGTAGGGGCCGATCGAGCGCGCGTGGATCTTGTCGTCGACCAGGTGGTGCAGCTTCAGCATGTAGATGTAGCCGACCGTGACCTTGCGGTCGAAGCGCTCGCCGGTGCGGCCGTCGTTCAGCCAGACCTGGCCCGAGCGGTCGAGCCCGGCGCGCTCCAGCATGGCGACGATGTCCTCCTCGCGCGCACCGTCGAACACCGGCGAGGCGAACGGCACACCGCGCACCAGGTTGTGCGACAGCTCGCGCACCTCCTCGTCGTTGAGATCGGCGATCTCGCGATTGTAGTCGTCGTTGCCGTAGACGTCCTTGAGCTGCTTGCGCAGCGCCTTCATGTCGCGCTCGGAATGCACGCGCTCGAGGAGCTCGCCGATCTGGCGGCCGAGCCCGGCCGCCGCCCAGCCGAGGTGGGTCTCGAGGATCTGCCCGACGTTCATGCGCGACGGCACGC
Source organism: Candidatus Sulfotelmatobacter sp. (assembly GCA_035507915.1). Taxonomy (GTDB): domain Bacteria; phylum Pseudomonadota; class Alphaproteobacteria; order Elsterales; family Elsteraceae; genus JACQAI01. The sequence continues at coordinate 6,931 of DATJNS010000331.1, read as the reverse complement.
CCAGCGGGTTGAGCACGAGGTCGACCGGCGTGCCGTCCTCCAGGTGCGGCATGTCCTCGATCGGCGTGATGCGGCTGATCACGCCCTTGTTGCCGTGACGCCCGGCCATCTTGTCGCCCGGCTGCAGCTTGCGCTTCACCGCGACGAACACCTTGACCATCTTCATGACGCCCGGAGGCAGCTCGTCGCCGCGCTGCAGCTTCTCGACCTTGTCCTCGAAGCGCCGGGTCAGGCGATCGATCGACTCGTCGAACTGCTTCTTCAGCGCCTCGATGTCGTCCATCACCTTGTCGTTGGCGAGCGCGATCTGCCGCCACTGACCCTTGGTGAGCTCGCTCAGGAGCGCCTCGCTGACCGTCGCCCCGGCCTTCACGCCCTTGGGCCCGGTCTGTACCTTCTTGCCGATCAGGAGCTCCTTCAGGCGGTTGTAGAAGCTGCGCTCGAGGATCGCGCGCTCGTCGTCGCGGTCCTTGGCCAGCCGCTCGATCTCGGCGCGCTCGATCGCCAGCGCGCGCTCGTCCTTGTCGACGCCGCGGCGCGAGAACACCCGCACCTCGACCGTCGTGCCCGACACGCCGGGCGGCACGCGCAACGAGGTGTCGCGCACGTCGGACGCCTTCTCGCCGAAGATCGCCCGCAGCAGCTTCTCCTCCGGCGTCATCGGCGACTCGCCCTTGGGCGTCACCTTGCCGACCAGGATGTCGCCCGGCTTGACCTCGGCGCCGATGTAGACGATGCCGGCCTCGTCGAGGTTCTTGAGCGCCTCCTCGCCGACGTTGGGGATGTCGCGGGTGATGTCCTCCTGGCCGAGCTTGGTGTCGCGCGCCATCACCTCGAATTCCTCGATGTGGATCGAGGTGAAGACGTCGTCCGACACGATCCGCTCGGAGATCAGGATCGAGTCCTCGAAGTTGTAGCCGTTCCACGGCATGAACGCGCACAGCACGTTGCGGCCGAGCGCGAGCTCGCCGAGCTCGGTCGACGGGCCGTCGGCGATGATGTCGCCCGCCTTGACGATGTCGCCGACGCGCACCAGCGGCCGCTGCGTGATGCAGGTGTTCTGGTTCGAGCGCTGGAACTTGAGCAGATTGTAGATGTCGACGCCCGAGGCCGCGGCCGCGGTCTGCTCGGTCGAGCGCACCACGATGCGGGTGGCGTCGACCTGGTCGATGATGCCCGAGCGCTTGGCGCCGATCGCCACGCCCGAGTCGCGCGCCACCTTGTCCTCCATGCCGGTGCCGACCAGCGGCGCCTCGGCCTGGATCAGCGGCACCGCCTGGCGCTGCATGTTGGAGCCCATCAGCGCGCGGTTGGCGTCGTCGTTCTCGAGGAACGGGATCAGCGCCGCCGCGACCGACACGAGCTGCTTGGGCGAGACGTCGATCAGCTCGATGTCCTCGGAGCGCGCCATCACGAAGTCGCCGGCGCGCCGGCAGCTCACCAGCTCGTCCTTGAAGCGCTTGCCGTCGACCAGCTCGGCGTTGGCCTGGGCGACCGTGTACTTGCCCTCCTCCATCGCCGACAGATAGACGACCTCGTCGGTCACCCGGCCGGCCGCCACCTTGCGGTACGGGCTCTCGATGAAGCCGTACTGGTTGACGCGCGCGTAGGTCGCGAGGCTGTTGATCAGGCCGATGTTCGGGCCCTCGGGCGTCTCGATCGGGCAGATCCGGCCGTAGTGCGTCGGATGCACGTCGCGCACCTCGAAGCCGGCGCGCTCGCGCGTGAGGCCGCCCGGCCCGAGCGCCGACAGGCGGCGCTTGTGGGTGATCTCCGACAGCGGGTTGGTCTGGTCCATGAACTGCGAGAGCTGCGAGGAGCCGAAGAACTCGCGCACCGCGGCGGCCGCCGGCTTGGCGTTGATCAGGTCGTGCGGCATCACGGTGTCGATCTCGACCGAGCTCATGCGCTCGCGGATCGCGCGCTCCATGCGCAGGAGGCCGAGCCGGTACTGGTTCTCCATCAGCTCGCCGACCGAGCGGACGCGCCGGTTGCCCAGATGGTCGATGTCGTCGATGTCGCCGCGGCCGTCCTTGAGCTCGCACAGGGTCCTGAGGATCGCGAGGATGTCGGCCTTGCGCAGCACGCGCTCGGTGTCGGGCGCGTCGAGCCCGAGGCGCGCGTTCATCTTGACGCGGCCGACCGCCGACAGGTCGTAGCGCTCGCTGTCGAAGAACAGGCTGTTGAACAGCGCCTCCGCGGTCTCGAGCGTCGGCGGCTCGCCCGGGCGCATGACCCGGTAGATGTCGATCAGCGCGTCCTCGCGCGTCTGGTTGCGGTCGAGCGACAGCGTGTTGCGCATGTAGGGACCGACATTGACGTGGTCGATCGCCAGCGTGCGCAGCTCCTTGACGCCGGCCTTGTCGAGCGCCTCCAGCGTCGCCTCGGTGATCTCCGAGCCCGCCTCGACGTAGATCTCGCCGGTCTGCTCGTTGATCACGTCGGACGCCATGTAGCGGCCGATCAGATCCTCGGGCGGCACCATCATCTCGTTGAGGCCTTCGCTCTTCAGCTTGATGGAGAGCCGCGGCGTCATCTTGGTGCCGGACGGCGCGCGCACCTCGCCCGAGCCGGCGTCGATCAGGTCGTGCGTCAGCTTCACGCCACGGAAGCGCTCGGGCAGGAACGGCGTCTTCCAGCCGCCCGTCGTGCGGTCGAACGACACGACGTTGTAGAAGTAGCCGAGGATCTCCTCGGCCGACATGCCGGTCGCCTCGAAGGGCGCCAGCTGCTTGGACGCCTTGGCGCGCTGGGCGCGCAGCTGCACGGTCGGCTCGGAATCGAGCGCCAGCAGGAGCGTGGTCGCCGGCAGCTTGCGGCGCCGGTCGATGCGCACGAAGACGATGTCCTTGGCGTCGAACTCGAAATCGAGCCACGAGCCGCGGTAGGGGATGACGCGCGCGGCGAACAGGTACTTGCCCGACGAGTGGGTCTTGCCCTTGTCGTGGTCGAAGAACACGCCCGGCGAGCGGTGCATCTGGCTGACGATGACGCGCTCGGTGCCGTTGATGATGAACGTGCCCTTGTCGGTCATGAGCGGCATGTCGCCCATGTAGACGTCCTGCTCCTTGATGTCGCGGATCGAGCGCGAGCCCGTGTCCTCGTCGACATCCCAGACGACCAGGCGGAGCGTGACCTTGAGCGGCGCGGCGAACGTCATGCCGCGCTGCTGGCACTCCTCGACGTCGTACTTCGGCAATTCGAGCTCGTACTTGACGAACTCGAGCTGGGAGCGCTCGGAGAAGTCCTTGATCGGGAACACCGAGCGGAACACCTCCTGGAGCCCGACCGACTGGCGCTGCTCCGGCGGCACGTCCATCTGCAGAAAGTGATCGTAGGAGCTCATCTGCACCTCGATCAGGTTCGGCATCGGCGCGACCTCGGGAATGCGCCCGAAGCTCTTGCGAATCCGCTTGCGACCCGTGAATGACTTAGCCATCTCGCTTACGCTCCAGAAATCGGGAGTCGGGAATCAGGGAGTCAGGAGTCGGAAGCCCGGAGCAGGCATCACCTGGCTCCCGACTCCCGACCCCCGACGCCCGATCATTTCACCTCGACGGTCGCGCCGGCGTCCTCGAGCTGCTTCTTGAGCTTGGCAGCTTCGTCCTTCGACACGGCTTCCTTGACCGCCTTGGGCGCGGCTTCGACCAGGTCCTTGGCCTCCTTGAGGCCGAGGCCGGTGATCGCGCGCACTTCCTTGATCACGTTGATCTTCTTCTCGCCCGCCGCGGCGAGGATCACGTTGAACTCGGTCTGCTCCTCGGCGGGTGCCGCGGCGGCGGCACCGCCGCCGGCGCCCGGCGCGGCCGCGACCGCGACCGGCGCCGCGGCGGACACGCCCCACTTCTCCTCGAGCAGCTTCGACAACTGTGCCGCCTCCAGCACGCTCAGGCTGGAGAGGTCGTCAACGATCTTCGCGAGATCGGCCATGATGGTCTTCCTTTCGGGTTGGGTTCTGGGTGATGTCGACGGCTAGGCCGCCTCGCTCTGTTCGGCACGGGCCGCGAGCACGCGCGCAAGCTGACCAGCCGGGGCCTGCATGATGCTGGCGAGTCGCGTCGCCGGCGCCTGCAGCAGACCCAGGAGCTTGCCCCGCAGTTCGTCGAGCGAGGGCAAGGTGGCGAGGGCCTGCACGTCCGCCGCGGCCAGGACCTGGCCGGGCAGCGCGCCGCCCACGATGGTCAGCTTCTCGTTGCTCTTGGCGAACGCCACGGCCACTTTCGCCGCCGCCACGGGGTCGCGCGATACCGCGATCGCGGTCGGCCCCTTGAACAGGCTGCCCAGTGACTCGTAAGCCGTGCCGGCGAGAGCCAGGCGCGCGAGCCGGTTCTTCGTAACCTTGAAGCTGGCGCCCGCATCACGCATGCGGCGGCGCAGGTCGGTCGCCTCACTCACCGTGAGGCCGACTTGCTGCGTCACCACCACCAGGCCAGCGTCCTGGAATGTGCGATGCAGTCGGGACACCAGCTCCTGTTTCTCGGAACGGTCCACGTCTGTCTCCGTCATTGCAGCAACCGTTGCGGATCACGCCGCGACGGCTGCCGTTGCACGTGGGTCGGGACCGGGGTTGCCCCCACGCCCGTGCCCGGTTCGCCTGTCCCAGAAGCCGGAGCGGACACCAGAAACCCGGCGCCGTCTGGCTCGCTGTCTCATGCAGGCTGGTGGTTTGAGCCCCCTCGGATGGGAGCGCCTGCAATCTCGGACAGGTCGGCGCGGCAAACGGATCGCTCCGCCGGCCGCGCCCTTCGATCGGCCGCCCCGCCTGCGCGGGACGGCCGAACCTCGATACCTACGTCGCGCTCGACCCCGCGAGGCCCGAGAGATCGAGCTTGATCCCGGGGCCCATGGTCGAGCTCAAGCTCGCCCGCTTGATGTAGGAGCCTTTGACCCCCGTCGGCTTGGCGCGGTTGATCGCGCCGACCAGGGCGCGCGCATTCTCGATCAGCGCGGCCTCGGAGAAGCTCATCTTGCCGATGCCGGCATGGACGATGCCGGCCTTCTCGGCGCGGTACTGGACCTGGCCGCCCTTGGCGTCCTTGACCGCCTGGGTGACGTCGGCCGTCACCGTGCCGAGCTTCGGGTTGGGCATCAGTCCGCGCGGCCCCAGCACTTTGCCGAGCCGGCCGACGATCGCCATCATGTCGGGGGTCGCGATGCACCGATCGAAGTCTATCTGGCCCCCCTGGATCTTTTCCGCAAGATCCTCCGCGCCGACCAGGTCGGCGCCGGCCGCCTTGGCCGCCTCCGCCTTGTCGCCGCGCGCGAACACCGCGACCCGCATCGACTTGCCGGTGCCGTGCGGCAGGCTGATCACGCCGCGCACCGACTGGTCGGCCTTGCGCGGGTCGACGTTGAGGTTCATCGCCAGCTCGACGGTCTCGTCGAACTTGGCGTGCGGCCGCTCCTTGAGCATCTTGACCGCCGCCTCGAGCGCATAGGCCTCGTCGGGCGACAGCCCCTCGTATGCCTTGGTCAAACGCTTGCCCATCTTCGCCATGGCGTCACTCCACCACTTCGAGGCCCATCGAGCGCGCCGAGCCCGCGATCATGCGGCTCGCCGCCTCGACGTCGTTGGCGTTGAGGTCCTGCATCTTCTTGGCCGCGATCTCGCGCACCTGCGCCATCGTGACCGAGCCGGCCCCTTCCTTGCCCGTCGCCTTCGAGCCCTTCTCGATGCCAGCCGCCTTCTTGAGGAAGTAGCTGACCGGCGGCGTGCGCGTGACGAACGTGAACGTGCGGTCGGCGTAGGCGGTGATCACCACCGGCACCGGCATGCCCTTCTCGAGGTTCTGGGTCAGCGCGTTGAACGCCTTGCAGAACTCCATGATGTTGAGCCCGCGCTGACCGAGCGCGGGGCCGATCGGCGGCGACGGGTTGGCGCTGCCCGCCGGCACCTGCAGCTTGATGAAACCCACGACCTTCTTTGCCATGACAAACCCTCAATTGGATCCAGGGGCGCGGTAGCGGCTATGGCGAGCCTCCCGCACGAACACGAAGCGAACCGTCAGGTCTTCTCCACTTGCGAATACTCGAGCTCGACGGGGGTCGAGCGGCCGAAGATCGACACCGCGACCTTGAGGCGCGCGCGCTCCTCGTCGACTTCCTCGACCATGCCGTTGAACGACGTGAACGGACCGTCGCACACGCGCACCTGCTCGCCGATCTCGAAGGTGATCGACGGCCGCGGCCGTTCGACGCCCTCCTGCACCTGGTGCATGATGCGGGTCGCCTCGGACTCCGAGATCGGCATCGGCTTGGAGCCCTTGCCGCCGAGGAACCCGGTGACCTTCGGCGTGTTCTTGACCAGATGCCAAGTCTGATCGGTCATCTCCATCTTCACCAGCACGTAGCCGGGGAAGAACTTGCGCTCGGAGTTCACCTTGGCGCCGCGGCGGACCTCGACGACCTCCTCGGTCGGCACCAGGACCTCGCTGAACATATCGGCCATGGCCTTCTGGTCGGCCTGCTCGCGGATCGACTGCGCGACCTTCTTCTCGAAGCCCGAGTAGACGTGCACGACATACCACCGGTGCGTCATCGCTCAGCTCCCCAGCCCGAGGATTTCGCGGACGCCGAGCGACATCACCTGATCGACCAGGAAGAAGAAGATCGCCGCGAAGATCACCATCACGATCACCATCCCGGTGCTGACGACGGTCTCCTTGCGCGTCGGCCAGGTGACCTTGGCGGTCTCCTGGCGGACCTGTTGGACGAACTGTGCGGGCGACGTCTTGGCCATCATCTACTCGACTGAAGCGGCGCGACAGCGAGCCGAAGCTCGCGTCCGCGCCGGGGATCGGTGGCAGGAGTGGAGGGGCTCGAACCCCCAACCCCCGGTTTTGGAGACCGGTGCTCTACCAGTTGAGCTACACTCCTAGGCGATGATCTTGGCGACGACGCCGGCGCCGACGGTCTTGCCGCCTTCGCGGAT
>DATJNS010000330.1:0-17727 GCA_035507915.1 Candidatus Sulfotelmatobacter sp. | reverse complement strand
CGGCCTCGATGATCCGGAGTTGATGCCATGACGAGCACGCCGTTCCGCGCCGGCTTCCTGTTGTTCCCGCGCCTGACCCAGCTCGACCTGACCGGGCCGTTCGAGGTGCTGCGCAGTCTCCCGGGTGGCGAGGTGCACCTGATCGCCAAGACGCGCGAGCCCGTGCCGGCCGAGGGCGGGCTCGCCATCGTGCCGACCGCGACCTACGACGACTGTCCGGCGCTCGACCTGATCTGCGTGCCGGGCGGCCGCGGCATCAGCGCGCTGCTGGGAGACCGCGAGACGCTCGACTTCCTGCGCCGGGTCGCCAAGAGCGCGCGCTACGTCACCTCGGTGTGCACCGGCGCGCTGGTGCTGGGCGCCGCCGGCTTCCTGCGCGGCAAGCGCGCGACCACCCACTGGATGTCGCTCGACATGCTGCGCGCGTTCGGCGCCGAGCCGGTCGTGGCGCGCGTCGTCAAGGACGGCAACCTGATCACCGGCGGCGGCGTCACCGCCGGCATCGATTTCGCCCTCACGGTCGTCGCCGAGGTCGCCGGTCAGCGCGCCGCCGAGGCGATCCAGCTTGCCATCGAGTACGCGCCCGCGCCGCCGTTCAATGCCGGCTCGCCCGAGACCGCCGATCCGGCGCTCGTCGCGCTGGTGCGCGAGCGCGCCGCCGGCCGCCAGGACGAGCGGGTCGCGCTCGTCCGCGAGGCGGCCGCGGCGATGGACGCGCGCTGGTAGCGCCGTGGCGCTCGAGCTCAGGCCCAACTGCGAGTGGTGCGACCGCGACCTGCCGCCGAACTCGACGCTGGCGCGGATCTGCACGTTCGAGTGCACGTTCTGCGCCGACTGCGTCGCGCGTCATCTGCAGAACGTGGGTCCGAATTGCGGCGGCGGCTTAGTGCCGCGGCCGATCCGCCCCGCGCGCGAATGGCGGCCCGGCGTCTCGCTGGCGACGCGCCCGGCGTCGGCCAAGCGCGTCCATCTCTCCTACGGGCTGGACGACATCGCCGCCCACGTCGCGCGCATCAAGGACATTCCGCCCGAGGCGCGCTAGCCGCAGAACTTCCTGCCGCCGATGTCGAGATGCAGATGGTCGTGGTGCTCGGCGTTGTCGTCGGGCGTGATCACGGCGTCGAACATCGTGCAGGCGCTCTTGGCGACCGCGTGCAGGAACTCGCTCTTCGGACCAGGGCCGGCCCAGTCGTGCGCCACGTTGACCACGGTCTGGTCGCCGAGCTCGAAGCCGGTCACGTCGATCGCGCGGCCGAACGCGTGCTCGCTCAACCCCTTGCCGTGGCCGCGGATGTCGCGGCAATTGTAGCTGCCGGCATGGTAGACGCGCGTGACCGAGGCGTGCAGGTAGCGCTGCGCCAGCGGCTCGATGTCCTGATACTCGAAATTGGCGAACGCGAGGGCGAGCGCGCAGCTGAGCGCCACCGGACGGTTGAGGTCGACGCCTTCCGACGCGATCCTGACGCCGTCGGCGAAGCCGCAGCCCTGCGGCGTCGAGAACGCCGGCACCAGCTGGAAGCCGATGCCGAGCTCGTCGAGGTCGCCCAGGCACTGCTGGAAGCGCGCGACGTCGGCGGGTGACGGCGCCGTGACGGCCGCCGGGGTCGGCGCCGGCGCCGGGGCGAACAGGTCGCCGAACGACGTGCAGCCCGCCGCCAGGAGCCCCAGCCCGAGGCTGAGGCCGAGCACCGCCCAGCCGCGCCGCATCCCTTGCCCCGCTCGAAAGCCGATCTACATATAGTAGCAGATTTGCCCGAAATTGGCACAGGTTGGGGTCGAGCGACCAAACGCCGCTGCGCCGGCCGCGCATGCCGGCGGCGCCGGCCGGCGCGCCCGCGATGCCCGCTTGCGCCGGCGGGACGATCCGTGTTTGAGGTGACGCCTCGGGCCGCCCGATCCCCCTCGCCGTTCCAGGACCAGGACCTTTCGATGCGCCAGATTCCCGTGACCGTGCTGACCGGCTTCCTCGGCGCCGGCAAGACGACGCTCTTGAACCGCATCCTCACCGAGCAGCACGGCAAGAAGTACGCCGTGATCATCAACGAGTTCGGCGAGCTCGGCATCGACGACCAGATGGTCGTCAAGGCCGACGAGGAAGTCTTCGAGATGAACAACGGCTGCGTCTGCTGCACGGTGCGCGGCGACCTGATCCGCGTGATCGGCGGCTTGATGAAGCGGCCCGACAGGTTCGACGGCATGGTGATCGAGACCACGGGCCTGGCCGACCCCGCGCCGGTCGCGCAGACCTTCTTCGTCGACGACGACGTCAAACAGCGCACCAAGCTCGACGCCATCGTGACGGTGGTCGACGCCAAGCACATCCTCGACCACCTGGACGACGGCCACGAGGTGGTCGAGCAGATCGCCTTCGCCGACATCATCCTGTTGAACAAGGTCGACCTCGCCGACGAGGCCGCGCTCGCCCAGGTCGAGGAGCGCATCCGCGCGCTCAACGGCTTCGCGCGGGTCCACCGCACGACCAACTGCGTGGTCGCGCTCGACCAGCTGCTCGACCGTGGCGCCTTCGATCTCGACCGCATCCTCGCGAGCGAGCCGCACTTCCTCGAGCATCACCACCACGATCACGCCTCGGACGTCACCAGCGTGTCGTTCTCGGTCGACCGTGCGATCGACCCGGAGCGCTTCGAGAGCTGGATCGGCACGGTGCTGCGGCTGCACGGCGCCGACATCTTCCGCTCCAAGGGCATCCTCAACGTCAAAGGCTCCGACAAGCGCTTCGTGTTCCAGGGCGTGCACATGCAGATCGAGACGCGCTGGGGCACCGCCTGGCGACCCAAGGACAAGCGCGACAGCCGCATCGTGTTCATCGGCCGGCACCTCAACGCCGACTGGCTCAAGGACGGCTTCATGAACTGCGTGGACTGACGCGCATGAGCGGCGCCGCCACGACGACCGACTCGCCGCTCGCCGGCGCGCAGCGCATCGCCTGGCGCTTCGAGGGCTTCGTGACCGCGGTCGCGGTCGACGCCGAGTCGCGCACCGCGGCGTTCGCGCTCGGCTCCGGGCGCGTGCGCCTGGTCGATTTCGCGCGCCAGCAGGCGCACGCCGCGCGCACCGCCGCGGCGCACGAAGGCGCGGCGCTGGCGCTGGTCGCCGATCGCGACGGCGGGTTCGTCACCGGCGGCGACGACGGCCGCGTGATGCGGCTCGGCCGCGACGGCGAGACCGCCGAACTCATGCGCTTCTCCGGCCAGTGGGTCGAGCACGTCGCGAGCCTGGGGCCGCGCGGCGTCGCCGCGGCGGTCGGCCGCACGGTGACCGTGCTTCGCGACGGCGCGGCGCGTGCGCTCGGACCGCACCCGAGCACGGTCGCCGGCCTGGCGTGTCTGGGCGAGCGGCTGGCGGTCGCGCACTACAACGGCGTGTCGCTGTGGGACCTCGACGCGGCACAAGATGCCGCGCCCGACCGGCTCGAGTGGAAGGGCTCGCACCTCGCGGTCGCGCCAAGCCCCGACGGTCGCTTCGTCGCCACCGCGACCCAGGACCACGCGCTGCACGCCTGGCGGCTCGAACCCCGCAGCGAGATGCAGATGGCCGGCTACCCGAGCAAGGCCGCGTCGCTCGCATGGTCGGCCGACTCGCTGCTGCTCGCCGCCTCGGGCGTCAACAATCTCAGCGCCTGGCCGTTCGACGGCGACGGCCCCGAGGGCCGCGAGCCGGTGATCTTCTTCGACGCCAAGCAGGCGCTGGCGACGCGCGTCGCGTTCCATCCGCGCCTGCGCCTGATCGCCGGCGGCTTCAACGACGGCACGCTCGCGGTGGTCGACACCGAGCGGCGGCGCGCGATCAAGATCCCGGTCAGCAAGGGGGTCGCCGTGTCGGCGCTCGCCTGGTCGCCGGACGGCCGGCACGTGGTCGCCGGCGCCGAGGACGGCCGCGCCGCGATCGTGACCCTGGAGGGTGCAGCGACATGAGCGACACCGACATGGCGAGCACGTCGATCCCGGTCGCTCTGCTGACCGGCTTCCTCGGCAGCGGCAAGACCACCCTGCTCAACCGCCTGATCAACGATCCGGCGCTCAAGGATACGCTGGTGCTGATCAACGAGTTCGGCGAGATCGGACTCGACCACCATCTGATCCAGTCGGTCGACGCCGAGATGGTCGTGATGGCGAGCGGCTGCCTGTGCTGCACGATCCAGAGCGACCTCGCCAAAACCTTGCGCCAGATGGCGCTCAAGCGCGTGCGCGGCGAGGTGCCCGAGTTCAAGCGCGTCGTGCTCGAGACCACGGGCCTGGCCGACCCGGCGCCGATCATCCACACCCTGATGGAGGATCCGCTGATCGGCAGCCACTACCGGCTCGACGGCGTGATCACGACGGTCGACGCGGTGACGGGCTCGCAGACGCTCGACCGCCAGGTCGAGGCGGTCAAGCAGGCCGCGGTCGCCGACCGCATCGTGCTGACCAAGACCGATCTCGCCGAGGGCAGCGGCGCCGAGCGGCTGGTCGAGCGCCTGCGCCGGCTCAACCCGGGCGCGCCGATCCTCGCGGCGGCGAGCGGCGAGGCGACGGTCGACCGCCTGTTCGACGCCGGCCTTTACGATCCCGCGACCAAGTCGCTCGACGCCCAGCGCTGGCTCAACGCCGAGGCCTACGAGGCGCATGAGCATGACCATGGTCACGGCCACGACCACGAACATGATCACGCGCACGGCTCGGCGGCGCAGGATCCGCACGACGTCAACCGCCACGACAAGCGCATCCACGCCGTGTGCCTGACGATCGATGAGCCGCTCGACTGGGACGGCTTCGCCTTGTGGGCACAGAGCCTGGCGGCCTATCGCGGCGAGGACCTGCTGCGCCTCAAGGCGCTGATCAACGTCAAGGGCAACGACAAGCCGGTCGCGGTGCACGGCGTCCAGCACCTGTTCCATCCGCCCGCCGAGCTGCCGGACTGGCCGAGCGACGACCGACGCTCGCGCATCGTGCTGATCACCCGCGACATGTCGCGCGAGATGCTCGAGGACAGCCTCAAGAAGTGTCTGTCGTCCGCCATCTTGCCGCCCGCGGACGCGTTCAAGGACGCCTGACGCGCCGCCGCCGCTGCTGACACGACGCTGTCAGGACGGCGGGCGCACGATGCGCCGGCGATGCAGCCGGCGCGGTCGACCTATCTGAAGGGCGCCTTGTGCGGCCTCGCCGCGGTGGCGATCTGGGCGGGCTGGAGCGCGCTCACGCGGCTCGCGGTGACGACCGGCCTCGATGCGTGGGACGTCGCGGCGCTGCGCTTCGGCATCGCGGGCGTGCTGCTCGCGCCGGTGGTCGCGCGGCACGGCCTGGCACGCGACCGGCTCGGCTGGAGCGGGCTCGGCGTGCTGATCGCGGGCGTCGGCGCGCCCTACGTGCTGGTGGCAGCGAGCGGCCTGCGGTTCGCGCCCGCCCGCGACCAGGGTGCGCTCAATCCCGGCGCGATGCCGCTGTTCGTCGCGCTGCTCGCCGCCTGGCTGCTCGGCGAACGGTTCACCGCCGCACGTGCGGCGGGGCTCGGCCTGATCCTGACGGGTGCGCTCGCCATGGTCGGCTGGCATGCCTCGACGGCGAGCGCCATGCGCGCGCTCGGCGACGCGCTGTTTCTCGTCGCGTCGTTCCTGACCGCCTGCTTCACGGTCGTGGTGCGGCGCGCGCAGCTGATGCCGCTGCATGCGACGGCGCTGGTCTCGACCGGCTCGCTGATCCTCTACCTGCCCGTCTACCTGGCGTGTCACGGCATTGGCATCGCGCGCGCGCCGTTCGCCGACGTCGCGATGCAGGCGGCGTTCCAGGGCGTGCTCGTCACCATCGTGTCGCTGGTGCTCTACGGCCGCGCGATCGCGCTGCTCGGCGCCTCGGGCGCCGCCGCGTTCGGCGCGCTGGTGCCGGCGCTGTCGGCGCTGCTCGCCATCCCGCTGCTCGGCGAGTGGCCCGACGCGGGCGATTGGCTCGGCATCGCGCTGATCTCCGCCGGCGTCTATCTCGCGAGCGGCGCGCCGCTGGCTTCGCGCAACCTCACGCCACCGGCGCGGTCTCGGGCGGAACGATCAGGACCTTGTCGACGCGGCGGCCGTCCATGTCCATGACCTCGAACTTGTAGCCGTCGACCATGACGGCGTCGGACGGCGACGGGATGCGCTTCAGCTGCGTCATCATGAAGCCGCCCAGCGTCGTGTAGTAGACGGCTTCCTCGTCGGGCATGCGCGGCATGCCGATCAGATCGGCGACCTCGTCGAACGGCGTCATGCCGTCGATCAACCAGCTGCCGTCGGCGCGCCGCACCGAGGCGGGCTGGTCGGAGTCGCCGGGCGCCGCGATGTCGCCGACCAGCGCCTCCAGGAGGTCCGTCAAGGTCACGAGGCCCTGCAGGTCGCCGTACTCGTCGACGATGAGCGCGATCGGCGTGCCCGTGCCCTTGAACAGCTCGAGCACCTTCAGCGCCGGCGCGGTTTCGGGAATGAAGACCGGCGGCCGCACCGCGGCGCGCAGATCCAACGGCTGGCCCTTGAGCAGCGCAGCCAGGAGATCCTTGGTCTGGACGATGCCGATCACGCGCTCGAAGCCGCCCTGGATCACGGGGAAGCGCGAGAAGTGGCTTTCCAGCACCTTGCGTCGGTTCTCCGCCGGCGCATCGTCGAGGTCGAGATACTCCATGCGGGTGCGCGGGCTCATCAGCGCGCTGACGCGCCGGTCGCCCAGCCGCAGCGCCATCTCGACGATGTCGCGCTCGGCCTGCTCGAAATGCCCGGTGCGCGCGCCCTCGCGCATCAGGTACTTGACCTCGGCGTCGGTCACCGCGGCGCGCGCGTCGCGCCGCAACGGGATGAGGTACATGACCAGATCGGTCGATTTGGCCAGGAACCACGCGACCGGCGTGGCGACGCGCGCGAGCACGCTCATCGGGCGCGCCAGCGCCGAGGCCAGGCGCTCCGGGTTGGTGAGCGCGATGCTCTTCGGCACGAGCTCGCCCAGGATCAGCGTGAAGTAGGTGATCGCGACCACGACGCCGCCGACGCCGAGCAGGTCGGCGTAGGGCGCCAGCTTCGGCACCGTGCGCAGCGCGCGCGTCGCATCGTCGCCCAAGGTGGTGCCGCCGAACGTGCCGGTCAGGATCGCGATCAGCGTGATGCCGATCTGCACCGTCGACAGGAAGCGCGCCGGGTCCGCGGTCAGCTCGAGCACCTGCTTGGCGCCGCGGTCGCCGTGCTCGGCGCGCTCGCGCAGGCGCGAGGGGCGCGACGAGACGGTGGCGATCTCCGCCATCGACAGCACGCCGTTGAGCAGGATCAGGAACAGGAGGATGACGAGGTTGAGAACCATCGGTGCGGCGACCAGGCCCTCGCGGTGCGGCACTCGCCGCGACATGCGCCGTTGCCCGGCATCCCCGCGGGACCGGCACGACGCGGCCATTCTAGGGCCATGCTGCGCCGCGTCAAACCGCGGACGCCCAGCGGGATTCCCGCGCTCGGGCCGCGTCGGGCCTCGACATCGACGCCCGGGCGGCCCACCTTGTGGATATGACAAATCGGCGAACCCGGCGCCCCGCCTCATGAACGACATGCCCGCGCCCCACCTGCCGCCGCGCGGCGACGCCGACCCGGCGCTGTCGACCGAGATCGGGCGGGCCGGCTACGCGTTCGTGCACGGCGCCCAGATGCGGGCGCTGCTCGAGCGGACGGGCTCGCTGGCCGACTGGGAGAGCTTCGCGGCGAGCTGGGACGACCTCCGGCTCGACCAGTACATGGCCGACGGCGGCCGCTACCGCCGGCGCCGCTTCGCGCTCTACGGCGCGCGCGCCGGCCAGCCGATCGTGCGCAAGCCGCACGCGCCGCATTTCCAGACGCTCGACTACAACCCGCTGAACGGCGGCGTCGAGCGCTGGTTCGAGCCGGTCGCACCGGCCGGCGACGCCGCCAGCATGGCGACCATCCTCGGCTTCTCGCGGGCGGTCTTCGGGCGGCTGGCGCCTGACGTCGCGCGCTGGCACATCGAGACGCACCAGTTCCGCATCGAGGCGCGCCCCGACATGCCCGGTCAGCCGACGCCCGAAGGTCTGCACCGCGACGGCGTCGACTACGTGCTCGTGCTGTTGATCCGACGGCGCAACATCGCGCAGGGCACCACGACGATCCACGCGCGCGACCGCCGCCTGCTCGGCAGCTTCACGTTGACCGACCCGCTCGATGCCGCGCTGGTCAACGACGCCGAGGTCTATCACGGCGTCACGCCGGTCGAGCCGATCGATCCCGCCCAGCCGGCCTATCGCGACGTGCTGGTCGTCACGTTCCGGCGCGAATGAGGTGATCCGACCGCCGGCCGCGCGCGTATGAGGCGCGACGCCGGAGGATTGCGCCCATGCGGGTTCGGACGATCGTGGTCAACGACAAGATGCAGCGCGGCTATCGCTACCGGCTGACGGCGCCGCGCGGCGCCGATTTCGATCCCGCGTTCACACCCGACCTGACACCGAAGCAGATGCTGGGTCTCGGCGTGTTCGCCGGGCGCTACATGAACGACACGATGAAGGAGTTCCCGCGCGACTGGTTCACCGGCGCCAAGCTCGCGCGCACGGGCCGCGATCCGTCGCTCAACTATTTCGGCGTCGACGCCAGCCAACCGCTGTCGGTATGGCGTGCCAAGGGCTGGATCTGGCCCGACGATCCGCGCGGCTGGTTCCAATGGTACTGCCGCTACTACATGGGCCGGCGCGTGCCCGAGGAGGATCGCCGGCAGATCCGGCGCTGGAAGGCGATGCGCCGCCATCTCAGCCAGATCCGGCGCAATTGCGAGCCCGGCGACCTCGGCTGCCGGCGCCGCCAGCGTCAGGCGCTGCTACACTGGGCCTATGACACCCGCACGATCTGACGCGGCATCCGAGCCGCGGCGCGTGACACGATGATCCGCAAACTGAAGTCCGGCGGCTATCGTCTGTATTCGCGCAAGCTCAACCCCAAGACCGGCAAGCGTCGCAACCTCGGCACGTTCAAGACCCGCGCGGCCGCCGAGCGGCACGAGCGCGCCATCCAGTTCTTCAAGCGCCAGCCCTGAAATCGGCCCGTCGACAGCGACGCGCGCGTGTCGATCGACCGCCCGATCACCGCCGTCGATTGTGCGCCCCCGCGCCGCGCCGAGTCGCGAGCCGCGCTCCCCGCCCTGGCATGGTGGTTGCTTGCCTTCGAACCGGGAGGACGCCATGGCGATATCGAGCGCGGAAGAGCTGCTGGGTCATGACGCGATCGCGGCGGTGCGCCGCCCGATCGAGAGCGCGCGCGGGTTGCCCGCCGCCGCCTACACATCGGAGGATTTCTACACGCTCGAGCGCCGCGCGCTGTTCCCCAAGCTGTGGGTCGCGGCGGCCTTCACCGCCGACCTGCCCGACGTCGGCGACGCGCGGCCGGTCACGATCGCCGGCGTGCCCATCATCCTGGCGCGCGATCGCGACGGCACCATCAAGGCGTTCCACAACGTCTGCCGGCACCGCGCGGCGCTCGTGCTGACCGCGCCGGCCAAGGGCCTCAACCAGTTCTCGTGCCCCTACCACGCCTGGGCCTGGACGCTCGGCGGCGTGCTGCGCGCGACACCCTATTTCGACGGCACCAAGGCGGCCAAGGACTCGCCGATCGTCTGGGCGGAGAACGGCCTGATGCCGGTGCGGGTCGGCGTGCGCGAGCCGCTGATCTTCGTCAATCTCGACGGCGCCGCGCCGCCGCTCGAGGCGAGCCTGGCGCCGTTCGAGCAGCACGTCGTCGGCAACCTCGATTTCGACGCATTGCGATTCGGCAGCGTGTTCGAGTGGGAGTTCGCCGCCAACTGGAAGACCGTCGGCGACAACTGGGAGATCTACCATCACACCTGGGTGCACGCGAACTTCTTCCCGCGCATCAGCGAGGATCTCGATTTCGAGACGCGCCAGCCGAAGTACCGCTCGCTCGCCGACGGCACGCTCCTGACCTTGCGGCGCGTCGGCGCGCCGGCCAAGAACATGACCCCGGTCGCCGGCATGCCCTTCATTCCGACCAGGGACGGCGCGCTGCCGAGCGTGCACGCCTCGACCAGCTACCTGATCCCCAACGTGATCGCGACCTTGCACGCCGAGCACCTGCATCTCGCGATCGTCGAGCCGCTGGCGCCCAACCGCACGCGGCTGCGGCTCGCCTTCTTCTTCGTCGGCGACGCCGCGACCTCGCCCGCGTACCTGGCCGAGCGCGAGGCGGTCATCGATCGTCGGATCGGTCGGTCGCGCGACCCCAAGGCGCAGGACGGCATTCGCAACCAGGACATCGCGATCTGGGAGGGCCAGCAGATCGCGCGCGGCTCGCCGGTCGCCGACGACGTCAAGTTCTCGGCGACCTGGGAGAGCAACGTCCATTACTTCCAGAACCTGATCCTCGACGTCCTCCAGCAGCCGGCCTGACGCGATGGCCGGCAGGATTCCTGGCGCGAAGACGGGGTCCGCTCGACGCCGGCTGTCGCGGCGCGCATGGCTCAAGGGCGCGGCGGCGGCCGCGGTCGGCGGGTTCGGCGGCTTCCCGAGGCCGGCGATCGCCCAGCCCCCCACCGTGCGCTACACGCTGTCGTGGCTGCCGACCGGCGGCAACGCCTATGTCTACGTCGCGCGTCAGCTGGGCTACTGGAAGAAGCGCGGCATCGAGGTCGAGCTGACGCGCGGCTACGGCTCGATGGCGGCGATCCAGGCGGTGTCGCAGGGCCAGTTCGATTTCGGCAACGCCGGCACCGGCGCGGTGCTGCTCAGCGTCATCAAGGGTCTCGACCTCACGCTCGTCAACACCATCGGCTACGACTCCGGCATCGGCATCATCGTGCCCGCGCAGAGCCCGATCACCACGCCGCGCGCGCTCGCCGGCCACACGGTCGCCGCGACGGCGGCGGGCGCCGACACGCCGTTCCTGCCGCCCTACTTCAAGCGTCTCGGCCTGCCCGACGGCAGCGTCACGATCGTCCATGTCGACTCGCGCATCATCGAGCAGACGGTGATCCAAGGCCGCACCGACGCCATGGTCGCGATCGCCAGCAGCTCGGTGCCCAACTTCATGGCCAACGACATCAAGATCCGCTTCTTCCCGGTCGCCGAGCAGGGGCTGACCCTGTACGGCAGCTCGACGATCGCCAGCAGCGCCTACCTGAAGGCCAACCGGTCGCTGGCCGCCGATTTCGTCGCCGGCATGCTCGAGGGCCTGCGCTTCAGCTTGCTCAACCCGGCCGAGACGATCGAGCGCTTCCTCAAGGAGCACCCGGTGATGGCCATGAAGCAGAGCGCCCGCCGCATCGCCGAAATCGGGCTCGGCATCGCGGTCGCCTCGACGGTCGCGCCCGAGTCCGAGGGCCATTCGCTCGGCTACACCGACCTCACGGCGCTCGACCAGCAGGCGCAGCTGGTGCGCGCGGTGCAGGGCAGCGAGACCGATCGCGCCCCGCCGCCGATCGCCAGCTATGCGACCAATGATCTGATCGGGCACGTCGCCCTCGCGTCGGCGGAGTGGCGGCGCGTGCGCGACTATGCCGCGCCGTTCGCCGCCGCCATCGGCCGCACTCTGAGCGCGACCTAGCGCGACACATCACGCGCTGCGCAGCACCGGCGGGCGGCGCAAGGCCCAGAAGGCGATCGAGCCGATCCCGTAGGAGACGATCGACAGCACGAAGGCGAGGTGGTAGCTGCCGGACACGTCGAAGATCCAGCCGGCGCCCCACGATCCGATCGCCGAGCCGAGCCCCGTGCCGATCGTGATCACGCCCAGGATCGCGCCGAGCTGCGGACCGCCGAACAGATCGGCCGTCTTGGCGGTGACCGACGGCCCGCGCGCGCCCCACGTGATGCCGAACAGGCAGGCGTGCAGCCAGAGCAGCAGCTGTTGGTCGGGTCCGGTGATGAACAGCGCGCACACGACGCCCGCGATCGACACCAGATAGGTGACGATCGCCGACCATTCGCGCCCGATATAGTCCGACAGCGTGCCGGTGACGATCACGCCGGCGATGCCGAGCAACGCACCGAAGCCGAGCACCTCGGCGGCGTACAGCCGATCGAAACCGCGATCGATCGCGAAGGCGAGCTGGTGCAGCGACACGAAGAAGCTGCCGAGCCCGGTGCACAGATAGACCGCGAACAGGAGCCAGAAATGCGGCGTCCGCACGGCGTCGGCGACCGTCCACGGCCGCGTCACCAGGTGCGCGTCGGCCGTCGCGGCGGGCCGCGGGTGAGCGGGCGCCGGCGCGGGTGCGTTCTCCGGGCGCTCGGCACGGCCGAGCAGCGTCGCCAGCGGCACGATCAGGACGGCGATCAGCGCCGCCTCGGCGAGCAGGGTCATGCGCCAGCCGACCGCGCCGATCATCAGCTGCACCAACGGCGCCGACACGGCGCGCGCCGCGCCGTTGGCCGACTGCACGATCGAGATCGCCATGCCGCGCCGGCGCACGAACAGGCGCGCGATCAACGGCACGAACACGATCAGGCCGAGGCAGTTGGCCCCCAGGGTCATGACCACGCCGTAGAGCACGATCAGCTGCCACAGCGCGTCGATGCGCGAGGTCGCGACCAGGCCGACGGTCAGGAGGGTGCCGCCGATCAGCACCACGCGGCGCGGCCCGAGCCGATCGACCAGCATGCCGACCAGCGGCGCGCTGAAGCCGGCGACCAGCTGCGAGACCGCGTAGGCGAGCGAGGTGTCGGCGCGGGTCCAGTGGAACTCGTCGATGAAGGCGACCAGCAGGACCGTGTAGGCATGCAGCAGCCCCGCGCTGACGCTGAAGCCGACGAACGAGCACGCCAGCATGAGCCAGCTCTCGCGCTCGACGCGCGAGCCATTCCCGACACCCGACACGACTTTGCCGTACCCCCACCCCAACCCTCCCCCTCGAGGCGGGAGGGGGTGACTGAGCAAACGGCATTGCGGTCGCCAGCACAACACACTCCCTCCCGCCGCGAGGGGGAGGGTTGGGGTCGGGGCGTCTGCGGGCTATTCGGCGGCGGCGCTCGCCGGCGCGAGCGAGATGCCGAGCTTCTCGAGCGCGGGCGCGATGCGCGCGCTCAGCAGCCCGACCTTCTTGAGGTTGCGCACCAGCCCGCCGTGCAGGTCGCGCCGGAAATACTTGCGGAAGGCGGTCTCCTCGCCGCCGGCGGCGCGTGCCCGGCGCAGCTGCTTGATCTCGTCGAGATCGGCTTTCGCGTAGCCGAACTCCTGGAACACCGGTAGCGGGAACAGTCCGGTCAACGTCTGCTGCAGCGCCCAGACCGCGAAGTCCTCCATGTCGCGGCGCTCGGCGTCGGTCGCGTCGCGCACCACCGACGGCAACGAAAGCATGCCGAAGCCCATGTGGCGCGCCTCGTCCTGGACGATGCGCCGGCACACCTCGCGCAGCACGGCGTCCTTGGACGATTCGGCGAGCATGCGGAACAGCGAGACCGCGAAGGTCTCGGCGATCAGCTGCAAGCCGACCGTCTTGCGGTACCAGGTCGACGGGCCGAGCAGCTCGTCGAAGATCGCCTTGGTGTTGCCCGCCATCGCATAGGCCTTGCCATCGAGCCGGAGGTCGAGATAGCGCTGCAGCACCTCGTTGTGGCGCGCCTCGTCGGCGACCTGGGTCGCCTGGAACAGCTTGGCGTCCTGGCCCTGCACGGTCTCGAGGATCTGGCTGCACACCAGCAGCGCGCCATGCTCGCCCTGCACCAGGATCGACAGGCGCCAGCGCGCGATCCGGCGGTTGAGCTCGACGCGGTCGGCCGCCGACAGCGCGTCCCAATACTTGGTGCCGTGGATGTCGACGAGGTCGTCCGAGATCAGCCCGCCGTCGCCCTCGAGTGGCGCGTTCCAGTCGATGTCGGTCGCGGCGTTCCACTGGTCGAGCTTGGCCTGCTCGTAGAGCCGCCGCATGTCGGTGTGCAGGTCGTCGTAGACGTGCCGGAAATAGACGTTTGTGCGACTCTCGATCGAATGGCCTTGCTCCATCGCTTCCTCCCCGCGAGGCCTCGACGTTGCGGACCTCGCCGTTATTCCGCCGCGGTCGCCGGCACCGGTGTTGGCGGATCGTAGGCCTGGATCGGCGGCAGGTTGCCGTTGAACCGCTCGAGCTCGATCACGGTGAGCTGCCCGGTGCAGCCCTGGGCGAGCCGCGAGGTGCCGACGTCGCGCGTCAGCACGTTGGGATTGCCGTGCACGCACAGCGGAGCGTCCTCGCTCGGATCGGCCGGGTCGTACCACGCGCCGGTCGGCAGCTGGACGACGCCCTCGCGGATGCCGTCGGTCACCTTCGCGGCGGCGAGGCAGGCGCCGCGCGCGTTGTAGAGCCGCACGATGTCGCCGTCGGCGATGCCGCGCCGTGCCGCGTCGGCCGGATGGATGCGCACGACCTCGCGGCCGCGGTGCTTGCGGCTGCCGCTGTAGCCGCCGAAATCGAGCTGGCTGTGCAGCCGCGTCGCCGGCTGGTTGGCGACCAGATGCAGGGTGTGGCGCGCGTCGGGGACGTCGCGCGGCGCCAACCACGCCGGATGGCCGGGGCAATCGTCGTAGCCGAAGCCCGCGACGGTCGCCGAGACGATCTCGATCTTGCCGCTCGGCGTCGGCAGCGGATGGCCGTCGGGATCGTCACGGAAGGCGCGCAGCATGCCGCCGTCGTCGGGCGCCTGGGGCAGCGTGAGCTCGCCCTGCCGCCAGAACGTCTCGAAGTCGGGCGCCGGCTGTCCCTGCTCGGCGAGCGCCGCGCGGGTCGTCTCGTAGAGATGCGCCAGCCACTCGCGGACCGTGCGGTTCTCGGTGAACGCCTCGGCGCAGCCGAGACGCTGCGCGAGCCCGCTGAAGATCGCGTAGTCGTCGCGCGCCTCGCCGTAGGGCTCCGCGAGCTTGTGCATCGCCACGATCAGGGGATCGACCGAGGTGGCGCCGATGTCGTCGCGCTCGAGCGTCATCGTGCAGGGCAGCACGATATCGGCGTGGCGCGCGGTCGCGGTCCACGCGGTCTCGTGCACGATCAAGGTATCGACTTGCGCGAACGCGCGGCGCAGTCGGTTCAAGTCCTGGTGATGATGGAATGGATTGCCGCCTGCCCAGTAGACCAGGCGGACGTCGGGATAGGTCAGGCGCTGGCCGTCATAGTCGAACGGCTGGCCCGGATTGAGCAGCATGTCGGCGATGCGCGCGACCGGAATGAAGTCGCGCACGCCGTTGCGGCCCTGCGGCAGGCCCGCGGTCGGCACCGCATTGGCGCGCCGGCCGGTGTGGCCGAGCGAGCCCAGCGAGTAGGCGTAGCCGGCTCCCGGCAGGCCGATCTGCCCGAGCATCGCGGCGAGCACGGCGGCCATCCAGACCGGCTGCTCGCCATGCTCGGCGCGCTGCAGCGCGTGGGCGACCGAGATCAGGGTGCGTTTGCCGGCAATCCGGCGCGCCAGCCCGACGATCGTGTCGGCCGCGACGCCCGTGATCGCAGCGGCCCAGCGCGCGTCCTTGGGCACGCCGTCGCTGCGGCCCATCAGATAGTCCTCGAACGCCGGCCAACCGACGCAGTAGCGCGCCAGGAACGCGCGGTCGTGGCGGCCGTCGCCGACCAGCGTGTGGGCGAGCCCGAGCATCAACGCGGTGTCGGTGCACGGCACCAGCGACAGCCATTCGGCGCCGGCCTCCGCCGGCAGGTCCGAGCGCAGCGGGCTCACCAGGATGAAGGCGCAGCCGCGGGCTCGCGCCTCGCGCATGGCGCCGCGCTCGACGTGACGGCTGACGCCGCCGCCGCCGACCGCGCTGTTCTTGAGCGCCATGCCGCCGAACGCCAGAACGATCTCGCTCTCGCGCGCGATCTGCTCCCAAGTGACGTTGCGGCGCGTGATCGCCTCGAGCGGCCCCAAGATGTGCGGCACGATCACGCCCGAGGCGCCGGCGCTGTAGCTGTTGACCGAGCGCACGTAACCGCCGAGCGCGGTGTTGAGGAAGCGGTGGACCTGGCTCTGGGCGTGGTGGAAGCGCCCGGCGCTCGACCAGCCGTACGAGCCGCCGAAGACGGCGCGCGGACCGTGGACGTCGCGCACGCGCTTGAGCTCGCCCGCCGTCAGGTCGAGCACGCGCTCCCACGGCAGCGCCACGAAATCGTCGTCGCGGCCGCGCCGGCCGTCGGGCCCGGGGCCGCGCTCGAGCCAGCCGCGGCGCACCATCGGGCGGGCGATGCGCGCCTTGTGACGCAGCGCGTCCGGGAAGTTCTGCAGCAGCGGGCTGGGATCGGGGTCGTCGGGATGCGGCTTGACGATCAGGCGATCGCCTTGCCAGCCGGCGGAGAACGCGCCCCAATGGGCGCTGTGCGGGTGAAAGGCGACGTCGTCGGGAGCCGTCATGAGCCTACCTCGTTGCCCGAGCACTATGCCATGTGGGGCGGGCGCTCGTCCCGTTCCATGCGAGGGAGGTTGCGATGCGCGAACCCGATGCCCTGATCAGCACCGAGGCGCTGGCGCGCGCGCCCGGGCACGTCCGGGTCTATGACTGCACGACCTATCTCGAGCCGCCGCCACCCGGCAGCGCGGACCCCTATGTGGCGGTGCCCGGGCGCGCGACGTTCGAGGCTGGGCATATCCCGGGCGCCGACTTTCTCGACCTCCAGGGCGAGTTCTCCGATCAGGGCACGCCGTTGCGCTTCATGATGGCGCCGGCGGCGCAGCTCGAAGCGGCGTTCGGTCGCCACGGCATCGGCGAGGGCGCGCGCGTCGTGCTCTACAGCATCGGCACGATGATGTGGGCGACGCGCTTCTGGTGGATGCTGAAGGCGCTCGGCTTCGACGGCGCCGCGGTGCTCGACGGCGGCTTCGACAAGTGGCAGGCCGAAGGCCGGCCGATCGAGCGCGGCGCGCCCAAGGGCCATCCGGCCGCGCGCTTCGTCGCCAAGCCGCGGCCCGGCCGCTTCGCCGACAAGCAGACCGTGCTCGCGGCGACCCGGGACGCGACGGCGACGATCGTCAACGCGCTCGGCCCGCAATTCCACAAGGGCCTGGAGCCGAGCCGCTACGGCCGGCCCGGACGCGTGCCGGCCAGCGTCAACGTGCCGGCGGCGAGCCTGGTCGATCCCGCGACCAAGGCCTTCACCACGCTCGACGACGCGGCCCGGAAATTCGGCGCCGCCGGCGTCAGCAAGGACAAGCGCACGATCGTCTATTGCGGCGGCGGCATCTCGGCGACGATCGATCTCTTCCTGCTGCACCAGCTCGGCTACGACGACCTCACGCTCTACGACGGCTCGATGGGCGAGTGGGCGAAGGACGACACGCTGCCGATCGAGCGCGGCTGAAACGACGAACGGCCACGGCGCAGCGGCGTCGCGGCCGTTCGGCTGGCGTAGCGGTTTACGCCGGCGCGTCGGGGCTCGGCGGACGGGCGCGCCGGTCGGCCATGAACTGGTCGAACTCGGCCATGTCCTTCGCCATGCGCAGGCGATCGAGGAAGGTGACGAAGTCGCGCTGCTCCTCCTCGAGCCGGCGCAAGGTCTCGGCGCGGTATTCGTCGAACGCGCGGTTGCCGCTCGACGGCGCGCGGCCCCAGAAGCGGGGACCCCGCTGCGCGTCACCGGTGCGCTCGGGTTCGGGGTGGTGCCAGGCGCCCCAGCAGCCGCCCCGTGCGTATCGCCAATGTCCCATTCGTCCGCTCCATAACAAGTAAGCGAGGACCGCCAGACCCGCGGGCCAGCACCACACGAAGCCGAGCACCATTCCGAGGATCCAGACCGGTTTGGGGATGTCGTCCAAGGCTGC
>DATJNS010000329.1:0-6582 GCA_035507915.1 Candidatus Sulfotelmatobacter sp. | reverse complement strand
GGGAGCCAACCGATGTTCTATCGCTGCATGCCCGCGCGCGCCGCGATGCCGCGTGTCACCGCGCGTCGCCCGCGCGGCCACGGCTTTGTCACCATCGACATCCACTGCCATGTCCACACGCCGGCCGCCGCGGCGCTCGTCGGTGAGCAGGCGGGCGCGATCGCGCCGTCGCTCACCTGGCAGAATCCGGCCTCGCGCGAGGTCAATCGTCTGCAGGACGAGCGCGTTCGCGAGCAGCTGACGTCGGTCGAGCGCCGGCTGCGCGACATGGATCGGCTCGGCGTCGACATTCAGGCGTTCTCGCCGGCGCCGCCGCAATACTATTACGGCACGCCACCCGAGGTCGGGCGCGAGACCGCACGACTGATCAACGACAACATCGCCGGCATCGTGGCGGCCCATCCCGACCGCTTCGTCGGGCTCGGCACGGTGCCGTTGCAGGAACCCGAGCTGGCGGTCGTCGAGCTCGAGCGCATGGTGAAGCAGCTCGGCCTGCGCGGCGTGGAGATCTCGACCAACGTCGCCGGCGCCGAGCTGTCGGAGGAGCGGTTTCGGAAGTTCTTCGCCAAGGCCGAGGAGCTCGACGTCCTGATCTTCATGCATCCGGTCGGCTTCACCGAGGCGCGTCGCCTGACCGATCACTACTTCATCAACATCATCGGCCATCCGCTCGATTCGACGCTCGCGATCCATCATCTGATCTTCGGCGGCGTGCTCGACGCCCATCCCAAGCTGAAGATCTGCGTCGCGCACGGCGGCGGCTATGCGCCGGCCTATGCCGGACGCATGGATCACGCGCACGCTGCGCGCCCCGATTGTCGCCGCATCATCAAGAAGAAGCCGACCAGCTATCTGAAGAAGCTGTATTTCGACACGGTCGTTTTCACTCACCATCAGCTCGACTATCTGGTCGAGCAGTACGGCAGCGATCACGTGCTCTTGGGCTCGGATTACCCCTACGACATGGGGCCGGCCGATCCGGTCGGGTTCGTTACCGGCGACGCGAAGCTCAAGCGCGACACGAAGGCTGCCGTGCTGGGCGGCAATGCCGCGCGCCTGCTCAAGATCAGGCTGCCGAAAGCGAAGCCCGCCAAGGTCGCGAAACCCAAGCGGCGGGCGCGTTAGCGCGGCAGGGGCGTCAGCCCCGCGAGCGCCCA
The DNA here is from genome assembly GCA_035507915.1 of Candidatus Sulfotelmatobacter sp. Classification (GTDB taxonomy): domain Bacteria; phylum Pseudomonadota; class Alphaproteobacteria; order Elsterales; family Elsteraceae; genus JACQAI01. The sequence goes on along the minus strand of DATJNS010000329.1, from coordinate 5,425 downwards.
CACGGACGGCACGGCGGGATCATCCCCGCGCTAGGAATCGTGGTGGCGCTCGCGGGGGCCGGTGCCCGCGGGCGCGCTAAGTCACGCGAACAGGGGCTCGGGCTCGAGCCCGAGGAAGTGCTTGCCGACCGTCTCGAAGTGCATGGCGCGGCCCTGCAGGTGCTGCGAGATCGTATAGGCGTCGCGGAAGCGCCGCTCGAACGGGTTGCTCTCGAACACCGCGGTCGTGCCGGCGGCGCGATAGGCGCCCTCGACCACCCGCGTCGCCTGATGGATCGCGTAGGTCGACGCCATGCGGATCTGCATGCGCTGATCGATCGTCAGGCGGCCGACCCGCTCCACGGATTCGCGACAGCGCGCCATCAGGTCGAGCAGGTAGACGCGCGCCGACTGCAGCTGCGCTTCGGCCTCGGCGACCTGCATCTGCACCACCGGGCTGTCGCGCAACGCGTTCTTGAGGCCGCGCGGCGTCTTGGCGCCGGCCAAGGTCTTGAAGCTCTCCAGCACGGCGCGCGCGTTGCCGAGCGCCACCATGGCGAAGCCGGACGCGTACAGGCTGGTCGCGCCGAAACGATGGGGCAAGGCGAGGTCCGGCTTGTCGACGTCGTGCCAGCGCGTCAGATGGATGCAGGTGTGATCTTCGGGGACGAACAGGTCATCGACCGCGTAGGCGTCGCTGCCGGTGCCCTTGAGGCCGATCACGTCCCAGCGCGGATCGACCGTGACCTGCGCGCGCGGGATCAGCATGGTCCGCTCGACCGGCTTGCCGTCGGGATGCCGGCGAGGCGTGCCGTCGGCCTCGTGCACGAGACAGTGGCCGCCGAGCCACGTCGCGTGGCGGCTGCCGCTGCCGAAGCTCCAGCTGCCGGTCGCCCGGTAGCCGCCTTGGACCGCGACGGCCTTGGCGTTGCCGATCCCCCACGCGAGCACGGCCTCGCGCGGGCCGAAGATCGCGCGCGCCACCGCGGGCGCCAGATGGGCCGCGGTGATCGAGCACACCGCCGTCTGGTTGAGGCACCAGCCGGTGCTGGCATCGCCCTCGGCGATCGCCTCCAGCACCTGGTGGTAGGCCGGCGGCGCCAGCTCGGCGCCGCCCAGCGCGCGCGGCAGCAGGAGGCGGAACATCCCGGCGTCGTGCAGCGCCGCCATCACGTCGCCGGGCAGCTCACGCGCGGCCTCGATGCGCGACGCGGCGGCGGCGAGCAAGGGTGCCAACGCGCGGGCCCGCGCAAGCGGGTCGGTGGCGCCCGGGTCGCCCGCCGCGGTGTCGTTCTTCGATTGGGGGTCGGATATCCGCATGGGTCCATGTTCGGGTGAAATTGCGGGTCTGTCGACCAAAGGCGTCTTCCAGGTCAGCGCGCCCTAAAAACAGGCGATTTTATTGCCTCGATCTCGGCCTAATTGCCCAATAAATGACCAAAATTCGTCAAAATGTCATGATCGCGGTATCCCGTAAGGGTCCTGCGGCAATTTGGCGATTGGTCCGACTCTTGCTCCCCGGACTCGCGCCGCGCGTCGGATGCTGCGGTGCAACAATGACTCCTGTGGAGGCACACCCGTGAGATTCACCAGAAGCTTGATGGCGGCAGGCGCGCTCGCGCTCCTGACCGTCCCGGCCGTGGCGCAGACGCCGCCTCCGATCAAGGTCGGCATCTTGCACTCGCTGTCGGGCACGATGGCGATCAGCGAGACGACGCTGAAAGACACCATCCTGATGATGATCGATGACCAGAACAAAAAGGGCGGCATCCTCGGCCGCAAGCTCGAGGCGGTGGTCGTCGACCCGGCGTCGAACTGGCCGCTGTTCGCCGAGAAGGCGCGCGAGCTGATCCAGGTCGACAAGGTCGACGTCGTGTTCGGCTGCTGGACCTCGGTGTCGCGCAAGTCGGTCCTGCCCGTCTTCAAGGAGCTCAACGGGCTCCTGTTCTATCCGGTGCAGTACGAGGGTGAGGAATCGCAGCGCAACGTGTTCTACACGGGCGCCGCGCCGAACCAGCAGGCGATCCCGGCGGTCGAGTACCTGATGAGCAAGGACGGCGGCGAGGCCAAGCGCTGGGTGCTGCTCGGCACCGACTACGTCTATCCGCGCACCACCAACAAGATCCTGCGCGCCTTCCTGCACGCCAAGGGCGTGACCGACGCCGACATCATGGAGGAGTACACGCCGTTCGGCTTCTCCGATTGGCAGAGCATCGTCGCGCGCGTCAAGCAGTTCGCCTCGCAGGGCAAGAAGACCGCGGTGGTCTCGACCATCAACGGCGACGCCAACGTGCCGTTCTACAAGGAGCTCGGCAACCAGGGCATCAAGGCGCAGGACATCCCGGTCGTCGCCTTCTCGGTCGGTGAAGAGGAGCTCGCCGGCATCGACACCAAGCCGCTGGTCGGCCAGCTCGCCGCCTGGAACTATTTCGAGTCGGTGAAGAACCCGGTCAACGAGGCGTTCATCAAGGAGTGGCACGCGTTCATCAAGAACGACAAGCGCGTGACCAACGACCCGATGGAAGCCCATTACATCGGCTTCAAGATGTGGGTCCATGCGGTCGAGCAGGCCAACACCACCAACGTCGATGCGGTGATCCAGTCGATGCTCGGCCAGAAGGTGATGTCGCCCAGCGGCTACGAGATCGTGATGAACAGCAACCATCACCTCTCGAAGCCGGTGATGATCGGCGAGGTCCAGGGCAACGGCCAGTTCCAGATCGTCTGGCAGACCAAGGGCCCGATCAAGGCCGACGCCTGGAGCCCGTACATCCCGGAGAACAAGGACAAGCACGCCGACTGGACGTGGCCGTGGGTGTGCGAGAGCTGCACCTCGCCGCGATTCACCAATTGATCTGAATCGAGGAACGTGTGGGGCGCCGCGCCTGCGGCGCCCCATGCATCCAACCGGCTCTTTACCTCCGGCGCCGGATGGCCATGATGGCTCCCGTGCTGCGCATTTTCGTCTTTCTTCTGTGTTGCGTCCTGATGGCGGCGATGCCCCGCGCGGCGTCGGCGCAGGACGCCTTCGCGACCGCGGCCGCGGGCCTTGCCGGCGGCTTCAGCGACAAGGTCGACGCCATCGGGAAACTGGCCGCGCTCGGCGACGCGCGCGCCGTACCGCTGCTGAAGGCGCTCAACGACGGCTCGCTGCTGGTGCGCGAAAGCGACAAGCGGCTCGCGATCGAACGGGACAAGACGGCCTACGACGCCTTCACCGGTGAAGCGCTGGGCCCGTCCGACACCGGATTCGACACCGCCATGATCAACAATCGGGTGCGCGGCGTGCTGCGCGGCGCGCTCGGGCACCTCCAACTCGTCAGCCCGAATCGCGCGGACCGCATGGCCGCCGCGATCGACGTGCTCAAGACCCGCTCGATCGAAAACCTGCCGGTGCTCGAGCAGGCGCTGTCCCAGGAGACCGATCCGGACGTCCGCGCGCAGCTCCAGATCAGCCTGGCCGCGACCAAGCTCCTGAGCGACAAGCCCGACGATCGCATCGCCGCCGCCCAGGCGCTCGCCGGCTCGTCCGATCCCGACGTGCGCGCCATGCTGGAGCAGGAGCGCCAGGCGGCCGGCAACGACCCGCAGGTCGCCGCCGCGCTCGCCGCCGCGCTCGCCTCGATGGATCGCCGCCTCGCGCTCCTCAACCTGGTCCAGACCGTGTTTCAGGGCCTCAGTCTGGGCTCGGTGCTGCTGCTGGCCGCGATGGGCCTCGCGATCACGTTCGGCGTCATGGGCGTGATCAACATGGCGCATGGCGAGATGGTGATGCTGGGCGCCTACGCGACCTTCGTGGTCCAGCAGGTCTGCCGCACCTACCTGCCGCCCGGCGCCTCGGAATACTCCATCCTGCTGGCGATCCCGGCGGCCTTCGCGGTCACCGGGCTGCTCGGCGTCTTGCTCGAGCGTTGCCTGATCCGCTTCCTCTACGGCCGGCCGCTCGAGACCCTGCTGATGACGTGGGGCCTCAGCATGATCCTGCAGCAGGCCGTGCGTTCGATCTTCGGCGCGAGCAACCGCGAGGTCACGACGCCGAGCTGGATGTCCGGCGCGCTGCAAGTGAGCGACGCGATCACGATCACGGCCAATCGCATGTGGATCATCGTGTTCGGTCTGCTCGTGCTCGGCATCATCGTCCTGGTGACGCGCGCCACCACCTTCGGCCTGCACATGCGCGCGGTGACCCAGAATCGCCGGATCGCCTCGACCATGGGCATCCGCACCGCATGGGTCGATGCGCTGACCTTCGGCCTCGGCTCGGGCATCGCGGGTATGGCCGGCGTGGCGCTGAGCCAGCTCGACAACGTCAGCCCCAACCTCGGCCAGGGGTACATCATCGACAGCTTCATGGTCGTGGTGTTCGGCGGCGTCGGCAATCTGTGGGGCACCCTGGTGGGCGCGTTCCTGCTCGGCATCGTCAACAAGTTCCTCGAGCCCTATTCGGGCGCGGTCCTCGGCAAGATCTTCGTGCTGGTCGCCATCATCATCTTCATCCAGCGCCGTCCGCGCGGCCTGTTCGCGCTGCGCGGCCGCGCGGTCGAGGTCTGAGCTGGTGGCCGGTCCGGGCTTGCACAGTCGGCAGCGCGCGCCCGCCGTGACGGTGTTGATCGTCGTCGCGTTGGCATTGCTGATCGCGGTGCCGCTGCTCAACCTGCTGCCTCCGGCGTCGCCGTTCTACCTGTCCGACTTCATGGTGGTGCTGGTCGGCAAGTATCTGACCTACGCGATGCTCGCGCTCAGCATCGATCTGATCTGGGGCTATTGCGGCGTGCTCAGCCTCGGCCACGGCGCGTTCTTCACGCTCGGCGGTTACGCCATGGGGATGTACCTCATGCGTTCGATCGGCACGCGCGGCGTCTATCGCGACCCGATCCTGCCCGACTTCATGGTGTTCCTGAATTGGAAGGATCTGCCCTGGTATTGGTACGGCTTCAACCATTTCGCCTTCGCGGCCGCGATGGTCGTGCTGGTGCCGGGTGTTCTCGCGCTGGGGTTCGGCTGGCTCGCCTTCCGCTCGCGCATCAGCGGCGTCTATTTCTCGATCATCACGCAGGCGCTGACCTTCGCCCTGATGCTCGCGTTCTTCCGCAACGACATGGGCTTCGGCGGCAACAACGGCATGACCGACTTCAAGGACCTGCTCGGGTTCCCCTTGAACGAGGGCTCGACGCGGCGGGCGCTCTATTTCGTCTCGCTGGTCGGCCTGGTCGGCACCTACCTCCTGTGTCGCTGGATCACCAATTCGAAGCTCGGACGGGTCTTGATCGCGATCCGCGACGCCTCCTCGCGGGTGCGCTTCCTGGGCTACTCGGTGACCGCCTACCAGCTCTTCGTCTTCACCCTGTCCGCGATGCTGGCGGGCATCGCCGGGGCGCTCTACGTGCCGCAGGTCGGCATCATCAATCCGAGCGAGTACTCGCCGGCGAACTCGATCGAGGCGGTC
>DATJNS010000328.1:0-5498 GCA_035507915.1 Candidatus Sulfotelmatobacter sp. | reverse complement strand
TCGCGGGGTAGCGCGCTCTGCAGCGCGGCGCCCAACGTAGCTTCGTCGAACGGCTTGAAGACGAAGGTGACCGGGTCGGTCTCGGCGGCGCGCTTGAGGGTCGCGGCGTCGGCGTGGCCGGTCAGGTAGATCACCGGCTTGCCGGTTTGATGCCGGATCTCGCGCGCGGCCGCGATGCCGTCGCGCGCGCCGGCGAGCCCGATGTCCATGAAGATCACGTCGGGCTGCGCGGCGAGCGCGCGCTCGATCGCCTGGTCGGCGTTGTCGGCGTAATCGACGACGGTGCAGCCGAGCCGCTTCAAGGTCGACGAAATCGACCACGCGACCACCATGTCGTCCTCGACCAGCAAGACGCGGGCGCGTCCCATTCGCGGTTCCCTTCGCGACGACCGCCCTCGCGGCGCGCGCCTCAAATACGCCGGGAAAAAGTTAAGAACATGTCGATGTTGTCCGGAAAATTTTGTCAGTCTCGGCGCCTCATGAATTCTTAACCATGAACCCGTTTCCCCTCCCCCCTTGAGGGGGAGGGTTGGGGAGGGGGGTGACTCACCGCTCCGTGAGGTGCCGCCAAATATCCTCAACGACCCTATCGGTCTCCTTGAGCAGGTCGCGATTGCCGTAGCGCAGCACGCGATAGCCGCGCGCCTCCAACCAATCGGTCCGCCGAGCCTCGTCGGGATCGTCGACGTCGTGCTGATCGCCGTCGACCTCGATGATGAGGCTCGCCGCGAGGCAAGCGAAGTCGGCGATGAAGCGCCCGATCGGGACTTGCCGACGAAAGCAATGGCCGTCGACTTGCTTGCGACGCAAGCGGGTCCACAACCGCCGCTCGGCGGCGGTCATGTTGAGCCGCAATTCGCGCGCGTTGACGGACGGCATGTCGAGTCATACGGCACCCCCCACCCCGACCCTCCCCCTCAAGGGGGGAGGGGAAGGCCAGAAGGCGAAGTGGCGTTGTGTCGAGGAAGGGTTTCAGAGCATCATCGGCGCGCCAAGCCGGCGCGGATCACGAGCCGGCGCGAAAACATCGGGGGGAATGGCGCATGATCCGGATGCTGATGGCGGCGGGTGCCGCGAGCGTGCTCGCGACGGCCGCGCTGGCCGCCGACGGGCCGATCAAGATCGGCTTCGGCATGGCGGAGACCGGCGGGCTCGCCGGCAACGGCAGGGCCGCGGTGGTCGCGCTCGAGATGTGGGCCGAGGACGTCAACGCCAAGGGCGGGCTGCTCGGCCGCAAGGTCGAGCTGATCCACTATGACGACCAGAGCAACCCGTCGCAGGTGCCCGGCATCTACACGAAGCTGATCGACGTCGACAAGGTCGACCTCGTGCTGTCGGGCTACGGCACCAACCTGACCGCGCCCGCGATGCCGATCGTGATGCAGCGCAACATGCTGTTCCTGAGCAACTTCGCGCTCGCGATCAACGACGAGTTCCACTACGACCGCTATTTCCAGATCCAGCCCAACGGTCCGGACGCGCGCCACGAGTTCTCCAAGTCGTTCCTCGCGGTCGGCGCGATGCTCAATCCCAAGCCCAAGACGATCGCGCTGGTCGGCGCCGACGCCGAGTATCCGCAGGCCGCGATGTCGGGCGCGCGCGACAACCTCAAGAACAGCGACTACAAGGTCGTCTACGACAAGACCTACCCGCCCAACACGGTGGACTACACGCCGATCGTTCGCGCGATCCAGGCGACCGACCCCGACGCGGTGTTCATCGCGTCATACCCGCCCGACACCTCCGGCTTCGTGCGCGCCATCAACGAGGTCGGCTTCAAGCCGAAGCTGCTGGGCGGCGGCATGGTCGGTCTGCAGTTCGCCGCGCTCAAGACGCAGTTCGGGCCGCTGCTCAACGGCATCGTCGATTTCGAGCAATACGTGCCGTCGCCGACCATGAAGCTGCCGGGCACCGACGCGTTCGTGAAGCGCTACCAGGCGAAGGCCGCCGGCCTCGGCATCGACCAGCTCGGCATGTACTTGCCGCCCTACGCCTATGCCGGCGGCCAGGTCTACGCGCAGGCGATCGCCGCGGTCGGCAGCCTCGACCAGGGCAAGCTCGCGCAGTACATCCACACCCACAAGTTCGACACCATCGTCGGCGACATCGAGTTCGGCGACAACGGCGAGTGGAAGACGGCGCGCATCCTTCAGACGCAATACCAGGGCATCACGGACAGCAGCCTCGACACCTTCAAGAAGGTCGGCACGCAGGTCATCCTCTACCCGTCGCAATACAAGTCGGGCAACGTGATCCCCTACGACCAGGCGAAGAAGTAGGTCAGAGCCGCCGATGGCGTCCTATCTCGTCGGGGTCGACATCGGCGGCACCTTCACGGACTGCGTGGTGATCGACGAGGCGGGCACCGTCGTCACCGCCAAGTCGCCCTCGACCCCGGACGATTTCGCGCGCGGCATGCTCGACGCGATGACCGAGGCGGCGGCCGCACTCGGCACCGACCTCGACGGGCTGTGCCGCCGGACCGTGCTGCTGTCGCACGGCACGACGATCGGCACCAACGCGATCGTCCAGCAGCGCGGCGCGCCGGTCGGCCTGATCACCACCAAGGGCCACAACGACGTCATCCACATCATGCGCGGCTCGCGCGGCATCACGGGCCGCGACATCCGCCAGGTCGTGCACTTCCCGGAGAGCGCCAAGCCCGACCCGATCGTGCCCAAGCGCCTGATCGAGGGCGTGTCGGAGCGCGTCGACTGCTTCGGCGAGGTCGTCGTGCCGCTCAACGAGGACGAGGCGGTCGCGGCGATCCACCGGCTGGTCGCCAAGGGCGTCAAGGCGATCGCGATCTGCTTCCTGTGGTCGTTCCGCTATCCGGCGCACGAGCGCCGCGTCAAGGCGCTGGTGCAGGAGATCGCGCCCGATCTGTTCGTGTCGTGCTCGGCCGACCTGGTGCCCAAGTGGGGCGAGTACGAGCGCGTCACCGCGGTCGCGCTCAACGGCTATATCGGGCCGCTGACCTCGGGCTATCTGCGCAACCTCGACGGCCGCCTCAAGGCGCGCGGCTACGCGCACCCGCTGCAGATCACCCAATGCGGCGGCGGCACCATCTCGGTCGAGACCGCGATCGGCGCGCCGCTGCTCACGCTCGACTCGGGGCCGGTCGCCGGCGTCACGGGCTCGCAGTATCTCGGCGACCTGATGGGCTGCCAGCACATCATCACGACCGACATGGGCGGCACGTCGTTCGACGTCGGCATCATCTTCGACGGCAAGCCGGCCTACAGCTTCGTGTCCAACACGCACCAGTACGAGTACTTCCTGCCCAAGGTCGACATCCAGGCGATCGGCTCGGGCGGCGGCAGCCTGGTGCGCGTCGATCCCGCCACGCGCACCATGCGGGTCGGCCCCGCGAGCGCCGGCGCGGTGCCGGGCCCGGCGTGCTACGGCCGCGGCGGCACCGTGGCGACCGTGACGGACGCCGACGTCGTGCTCGGTTATCTCGATCCCGACAATTTCGCCGGCGGCAAGATCAAGCTCGACAAGGCGGCGGCCGAGCGCGCCGTGCAGGACGTCGCCGACCAGCTCGGGCTCTCTTTGGTCGAGGCGGCGAGCGGCATCGCCAAGATCGCCGAGTTCCAGATGGCCGACATCATCCGCAAGATGACGATCCAGAAGGGCTTCGACCCGCGCGACTTCGTGCTGTTCGCGTTCGGCGGCGCCGGGCCGGCCCATGCCTGCGTGTTCGCCGGCGAGCTCGGCGTCGCCAAGGTGGTGGTGCCGCAGAAGAAGACTGCGTCGACCTGGTGCGCGTTCGGCGCGGCGTCGGCCCACATCCTGCACATCCACGAGCAGGTCGACATCCAGGCCTCGCCGTTCGCGAGGTCGCGCGTCGACACGAACCTGGAGGCGCTCGAGCGGCTGGCGCGCGAGCGCATGGCGGCCGACGGCGTCGCGCCCGAGCGCCTCAAACTCCAGTTCTCGATCGACATGCGTCACAAGGGCCAGATCAACGAGGTCGAGGTCGTGCTGCCGGCGAGCCGGCTCGCAACCGGCTTCGAGTCGGATCTCGCCGAGCGTTTCTACGCGCGCTACGAGCAGCTCTACGGCAAGTCGTCGTCGTTCCGCGGCGCGCGCCTCGAGATGGTGACGTTCCGCGTGCGCGCCAGCGCCGCGACGCCGCAGCCGAAACTGGTCCCGACCACGAACCTCACCGACCGCATTCCGGACGACGCGCGCCGCGCCAGCCGCGCGATCTGGTGGGACAGCCTGAAGCGCGCCGCCGACACGCCGGTGTTCGACGGCGCGCGCCTCAGGCCCGGCAACGCGATCGCCGGTCCCACCGTCGTCGAGACCACCGACACCACCGTCGTCGTGCATCCCGGCAAGACCCTGCGCGTCGACGCCTTCGGCAACTTCGAGATCGATCTGACGGGGTGACCCCCCACCCCAACCCTCCCCCTCGAGGGGGGAGGGAGTAGGATGCGATGCAGTACCCCCTCCCCCCTCGAGGGGGAGGGCGGGGAGGGGGGTACGAGTCGCCAGTCGCGGGAGAGCGAGCAATGCCCAAGATCAGCGAGATGACCGGGGTCGCGTTCGACGGCAAGCGGCACGGCTACGTGCCGCCGGCGACATTGGCGATCTCGCCCAAGCTCGCGCTGCACCGCCAGTGGGACAGCGACGTCGATCCGGTCACCTTCGAGGTGATCCGCCACGCGCTGTGGAACATCAACGAGGAGCACGGCGCCACCATCCAGCGCATCTCGGGCTCGCCGGTCGCGATCTACGCGCTCGACCTCAACCCCTCGATCCTGACCGAGGACGCCGAGTTCGTGTTCTTCGGGCCCTACATGCAATACATGTCGGGCGTCACCGACACCCAGGTGAAGTGGATACTCGAGCATCGCTCGGACAATCCGGGCATCCGCGAGGGCGACATGTTCCTCGCCAACGACCCGTGGGTCGGCGCCGCGCATCAGATGGACGTCATGCTGATCTGCCCCGTGTTCTGGCAACGCGAGCTGTTCTGCTGGGTGACCAACTGCCTGCATCAATACGATATCGGCGGCATCACGCCGGGCAGCTTCTGCCCGTCGGCGCGCGACGCCTTCGACGAGGGCATCCTGATCCCGCCGGTCAAGATCATCGAGAACGACGAGATTCGCCGCGACATCGAGGAGCTCTATCTACGCTCGTCGCGCAAGCCCGACCTGGTGGCGCTCGACTTTCGCGCCCAGCTCGCCGGCAACACGACCGCGCGCAACCGCGTGCTCGAGCTGATCCGCCGCTACGGCGCCGGCACTGTCAAGGGCGTGATGAAGCGTGTGGTCGACAACGGCGAGCGCGTGTTCCTGCAGAAGCTCGCGCGCCTGCCCGACGGCGTGTGGCGCGACCGCACCTACGTCGAATGCTGCCGGCCGGGCGATCGCCGCGTGCACCGCGTGATGCTGACCTGCCGCAAGCAGGGCGACCGTTTGATCTTCGAGAACGAAGGCACGGCGCCGCAGGACGGCGCCATGAACGCCACATACTCGGGCTGG
>DATJNS010000327.1:0-13490 GCA_035507915.1 Candidatus Sulfotelmatobacter sp. | reverse complement strand
ATGACATGACCACCGGGTGCTCATGTCGCTGGACCAGACCCGGCGCGACGGCCGGCCGGCGGTTCGGATCGCCCTTGGGCGCCCCGGCGCCCTCGTGCTAACACGGGGCCCGGTCGATGCCAGGAGGGCGCGCGGGCGATGGCGGCACAGCGAGGGCGCGCGACCGTTCCGGAGTTGATCCAGCAGGCGTTCGCGCACGAGCGCGCCGGGCGGGTCGCCGACGCCACGCGGCTCTACAAGACCGTGCTCGGCACCGACCCGCGCAACGCCGTCGCGCTCCATCAGCTGAGCGGCATCGCCTATGCCGGCGGCGACCTCGCGCAGGCGATCGTCCTGATGCACCGGGCGATCGACGGCGATCCCGGCATGGCGCAGGCATACTCGAACCTCGGCAACTTCCTGCGCGACGACGGCCGCCCGGCGGAGGCGCTGAACGCCTACCGCACCGCGCTCCGGCTCGCGCCCGATTTCGCCGACGCCCACCGCGCGCTGCTCGCCGCGCTGATGTATCTGCCCGATCTCGATCCCGAGCAGCGCTTCGCCGAGCATCTCGCGTTCGCCGCGCGCCACCGGCCGCCGCCCGACCAGGTGCTGCCGGCGCCCGTGGTCGACCGCGATCCCGAGCGACGGCTCCGGATCGGCATCCTGTCGTCGGACCTCCATGCGCACGCGGTCGCCCGCAACCTCGCGCCCTTGTTCGATCACCACGACCGGACGGCGACCGCGCTGATCGGCTACGCCCACGTCGCCGCGCCCGACCAGGCGACCGCGGCGGCGCGCGCCCAGTGCGACGACTGGCGCTCGACGGTCGGCCTGACCGACCGCGGGGTCGCCGAGCTGATCCGCCGCGACGCCATCGACATCCTCGTCGTCACGGCGGCGCGCTGGGACAGCAACCGCCCGCTGGTCGCGTGCTATCGCCCGGCGCCCGTCCAGGTCTCGATGTGCGAGGTCGCGACCAGCGGCCTCGACTCATTCGACTACATCGTCACCGATCCGATCCTGACGCCGGCGGGCCACCGCGAGCGCTTCACCGAGCGCTTCGCCAGCCTGCCGACGATCTTCAACCTGATGCATCTGCAGGCGCCACCGGTCGGCGCCTTGCCGGCGCTGACGCAGGGCGGCATCACGTTCGGCTCGTTCAACAATCCCGCCAAGCTCAGCCCCACGACGATCGCGCTGTGGTCGCGCGTGCTCGACGCGCTGCCGCAATCGACCCTGGCCCTGAAGTACCTGGCGCGCTACGCCGACCCGGCGCTGCGCGCCCGGCTGCGCGGCGCGTTCGGCGCCGCGGGCATCGATCCGCGGCGCATCCGGTTCGTGGTGCCGACCGACTACGCGATCGCCGCGCATCTCGGCGCCTACGGCGCGATCGACATCGGCCTCGACCCGACGCCGTTCACCGGCGTCACCACGACCCACGAGGCGCTGTGGATGGGCGTGCCGGTCGTCACCTTGGCGGGCGACACAATGCTGGCGCGCATGGGCGCCAGCGTGCTGGCGACGGCCGGGCTGGACGAGCTGGTCGCAACCTCGCCCGACGACTTCGTTGCGCGCACGGTCGCGCTCGCGCGCGATCTGTCGCGGCTGGCCGGCCTGCGCGCCGGCATGCGCGACCGGGTCGCGCGCTCGCCGCTGTGCGACACGATCGGCTTCGCGCGCTCGCTCGACGCGCTGTGGCGCGCGCTGTGGCGCGACTGGTGCGCGCGGGCCGGCTGAGGCCTCAACCGTCGAACAACAGGCTTTCGAGGTCGGCGCGCAGCGTCGCGACGTTGCGCGCGACGCGACGCTTGTAGGCGGCGACCGCGGCGCGGTCGACCCGCCAGAAGCCGTTCTCCGGAAAGTCGCGGCCGAACACGTCGAGCAGCATCGAGCGGAACTTGCCCGACGGGCGTTCGCCGTCGGACTGCTCGACATAGGCGACCTCGTCGGCGCTGGTCAGCGCGCACAGCAGCGGATGCAGGCGCGCCGACCACACCCGGCGGTGGCGCTGAATGCGCTGGATCGTGCGGTCGAGCGACACCTCCTGGTGCATGATCTCGGCGTCGATGCGCAGCACGCGGTCGTCGACCGGCTCGGCCATCGGGAAGGCATGGATCAGCCAGTCGCCGAGATGCGTCGTCTTCTGCGCGACATCGGGGAACAGGCTGGCGTCCTCGGCGGAGCGCGCGTACCAGCGGTCGAGCCGCTCCATCAGCGGGGCGAACTCGACGATGCGCGCCGGCGTGCGGTATTGCGTGCCGAAGATGCCGATGCAGCGGCGCGCCGCCGCGAAGTGGCCGAGCAGCTCGAGCCCCATGGCCGGGAACAGGCTGTTGCCCAGGCCGAGCACGATGAGGTCGTAGGTGCCTTCGGGCTCCGGCGGGCCGAGCCCGTTGAAATGGCTGTGGCGCACCACGCAATCGCTCGGCAGGACCTCGTGCACCAGGTGATAGCCGAGCCGGTCGCCGAAGTTGGGGTAGTCGTGGGTCGAGATCACCTGGACGCGCTTGGCGAGGCCGCGCGGGCGCTCGACGCGCAGCAGGATCTGGTGCGCGTCGACGCGCTCGCTGAGGGTGATCGCGAGGCCGGCCTGGCCGATCAACGCGGTCAGCGCCGCCGTGCTCAAGTCGTTGACCCAGCCGAGCGCCGCGCGATCGGCCGCTCCGGTCAGCTCGGTCGGACAGTAGGACAGCAGCGCCGGCGCGTCCTGCGCACGCAGCCAGCGCAGCAGCGCCAGCGGCTCGAACACGTACTCGAGCACGCCCAGCAGCACGATGACGTCCCATTCGCCCTGCGGGTAGCGCGCGGCGTTGAGCTCGCAGAGCTGGGTGCGCGAATCGCGCGCCACGAGGTCCGCGGGCACGTAGGCGCAGCCGACCGGCAGGTGGCGCTCCAGCGCCATGGCGCCGCAGCCGACATCGAGCACGCGCACGCCCGCGGGGATGAAACGCGCGGCGAATGCGGCGCGCGCGTCCCACGCCGGCTCGAGCCGGCTGGGGTCCGACCAGCGCTCGCGGTCGGTCGCGCGCGCCGACCTGCGTTGCTTGCGCCGCTTCGCCTCGTCCATGCCCTGGGGTCCGTGCCGGGGTGCTGCGCGGCGATGCTAGCAAGCGGACCCGGCGCCGGTCGAGGTGGACCGGTCGAGGTGGACGCGTCGAGGTGGACTCGTCGAGGTGGACTCGGGGCGGCGGCATCGCTTCAATGACGGCGCAGGATGCGCCGGATGACCTCGAGCCCCACGACCTCGTCCGCTGGAGCGCGCCGCGACGCGGCGGGCGACGGGCCGGCCTGCAAGGTCTGCGGCGCGCCGGCCGCGTTCTTCGGCTCGGTCGATCGCGGCAAGGGCAGCGACGCCTTGTTGGCGGCGACCGGCGAGCCGGCGGACTACTGGCGCTGTCCCGGCTGCGGCTTCCTGTTCAGCACCGTGCTCGACGGCTGGTCGGCCGAGCGGCTGCGGCGCGAGATCTACAACGACGATTACCGGCACTTCGACGCCGAGTTCGCCGGCGAGCGTCCGGAACGCACCGCCGGGCTGATCGAGCGCCTGTTCGGCGCCGAACGCGCGAGCCTGCGCATCCTCGACTATGGCGGCGGCGACGGCGGCCTGGCGCGCCGGCTGCGCGACCGCGGCTTCGCGCACGTCGAGAGCGTCGACCCGTTCCACGGCGAGCGCGGCGACGTGCGCGGTCGACGCTTCGACCTCGTGCTGGCCATCGAGGTGTTCGAGCATCTGGTCGAGCCGGATGCCGGGCTCGCCGCCTGCGCCGCGCTGTGCCGAGATCCGGGCCTGGTGCTGTTCAGCACCGTCACGCAGCCGCCCGACATCGCGCAGTGCGGCGTCGGCTGGTGGTACCTGGCGCCGCGCAACGGCCACGTGAGCCTGCATTCCCGGCGCAGCCTGGAGCTGATCGCCGCGCGCCACGGGCTCGCGTTCGGGTCGATCAACGACCATGTCCACCTGGCGTGGCGCCGCCTGCCCGCGTTCGCGGCGCATCTCGGCGGCTATCCGCGGCCCGGCCCGGCGCGCGAGCGCGCGGCGCTGCCCGGCGAGCCGCCGGTCGGCGCGGCCGTGCGCGAGCGCGCCGTGCGCGCCGGCTGCGTGCTGCGCTATCCGACCGACGACGCGCTCGGCCGCGCGCTCGACGCGCCGGGCGATCCCGCGGCGGCCGCGCTCGACCTGCTGCGCCGCATCGTGCCGGCCGGCGCCGTCGCGATCGAGGCGGCCGCGCATGTCGGCGCCCTCACCATCGGGCTCGCCGGCATCGTCGGGCCGCGCGGCACGCTGATCGCCTACGAACCCGAGCCGCGTCTGTTCGCGCTGCTCGACGGCAACCTCGCGCGCAACGAGGCGGCGAACGTCGTCGCCAATCACGGCGCGCTCGGCGAGCGCGCGGGCTGGACGTGGCTGCCGCCGGCGGCGCCCGGCGGCGAGGCCGGCGCGCGCGCCGCGTTGACCGCCGACCCGGCCGAGCGCGTGCGCATCGCGACGATCGACGGGCTGGCGCTCGGCCATCTCGGCCTGATCGTGCTCGATCAGGCCGGCCTCGAGCACGCGGCGCTGCTGGGCGCGCGCCAGACCATCGGCCGGCTGCGCCCCCTGCTCCACGTCACCGACCGATTTCGCGCGCGCTCGCCCGCGCTGATCGCTCTGATGCAGTCGCTCGGCTACCGGCTGTGGTGGCACGGCGCCGCGCTGCTCGGCGTGCCCGCCGAGCGGCCGACCGAGATCACCGCGCTGCGGCCGGTCGCCGGCCCCGACGACTGGTGGGGGTCGCCCTAACGGCGCGCCGCGCCGGCGTCGGCCTCGAGCCGTCCCGCCGCGGGCGCCCGCGGCGCGCCAAACACGGCGAGAAAGCATTTGATGATCAGATCGATCATGCTTTCCGAGACGTGCCACGAGGCGCCGTCGTCGACGCCGTAGACCGGCCCGGTATGGCCGCCGAGCCAGCGCACGATTTCGAACGACGGCCAGTAGTGCAGCTTCGGCAGGCCGAGCTGCATGATTTCGTGCGCCGCGATGCGCAGGGTCGACTTCGACAAGCAGTCGGCGACCACCGCCGACTCGTACTCGAACGTGATCTGCAGCGGCACCGGCGACAAGGTGATGACGATCGTCATGCGCGGATTCAGCCGTCGCATGAAGTCGATGATGTATCGGATGTTGTCGACGTTCTCGGCGACCGTGGTGGTGCGAAACTCGAACTTCTCGGCCAAGGTCCGCGTGTTGATCATCGAGGGGCGCGGCAGCACGAACCGGCCGGTGCCGCGCTCGAAGAAGCAGGGCGCAACGCCCAGCGTATAGATGAAGACGTCGGTGTCGCGAATGCATTCGATCAGCAGCTCACGCCGCGCCTCGTCTCCCATCAGCGCTTCGATGCGCTCCCGAACGTCGCCGTCGAGTTTGCCGTCCAGCCAATCGACATAGGCGCGGTTGGAGAACGTCGTGTTGACGTGCTCGGCGATGTTCATGTACCGGGCGTCATAGCCCTGGCGGGTCAGGCTGATCGCCAGATTGCGCGCGAAGCACGATCCCATCGTGAAGAACCGGCTCTTCGCCGTAACGAACGGTTGAGCCGACGATAGATCCTTGGCGACGAAATTGATGATCGTGCCTTCGAGATCGTCGACGATCTGCGGCGTGTCGGGATAGCGTCCGCGCTTGAGGGCCTTGCGCACGCCGCCGAGCTGCTTCAGATCGCGCAGATCCTGGGTCGCCGACTTGTCGATCGCGGGGTTGAGGGCGACTGCCTGCTGCAGATGCCGCTCGGCCGCGGACAGATCGTCGACCAGCCCGAGCAGCTCGCTCAAGCGGTATTGGATGCCGGCGTTTCCGGGATCGAGCTCGCCGGCGCGGCGCAGGCTGGCGATGGCCTCATCGAGCGGCCCGATGTTGGCGCACGTCGCGCCGAGAAGCGTCAGCGCGGGCAGCCAATCCGGCCGCAGCGCGAGCGCACGCCGCGCCAGATCGCGCCCGCGCGCCCACGCCTGATGCGTTCCCCCCGCGGCCAGCAGCAGTTGGCCCAGCTCCAAGGGCAGCTCCGGCACGGTCGGGTGCTGCGCGATCAGCCGCTCGTAGAGCGTCCAGCTGTCCGCGCTCTTCCCGGAACGCGCCTTGATGCGCGCCTTGAGGTGCTCGGCGGCGAATTCGTTGGGGCGCGCCGCCAGCACCGTTTCGCACGCCTGTTCCGCATCGACGTAGCGTCCCTCGTTCAACAGGCGAACGGCACCATCCAAGGTAGCTTGGGCTTCGATGCGATCCATACAGGGCCTCGTCCACGGAGGATCGCCTCAGTCTATCGAAATAACCGGCGGGCGACCAACATCGCCGCCACCCGATCGCGACGGTGCCATCGCGCGCGGGGTATCGCACCGCCATGGCAGCCGATCGCCGACGGAAACCAGGAGCGCGACCGCAGAAACCAGCAGGCAAGAGGGCGCTCGCGCAAACCTTCGAGAAGGCGCCGGCTCGCGTGACGTGCGAGCGGCTTGGGTCAGCGCCGGACGGCATGATATCGTCGGCGCGAGGTCGCGATGGACATTGCGCACTACCGCCGCAGCGAAGCACTGGCGCAACAGGTCGCGCCGTCCTGGCGACATGCCGAGGCGCACCGGCCGCACGTCTTCCTCGAGCGCGGATTTCCGGTGCGCGTCGACAGCAGCGCCGACCTCTTCCAGCTGCTCGACACGATGCAAGAGGCGCGCTTCGAGGCTTATCAGCGCGAGCTCGGCGGACTGAGCGCAGATGACGTCGATGTCGTCGTGGACGCGTTCTGCGCGTACTGCCGGTTCTTCGCCCGGCATTTTCACGCGAACCGTTGCGTCCTGCCGCTGGCGACCATGCTGGCGCATTACGTCCTGTACACGAAGCTGCGGCGCTGGCCGCGCCACGCCGACATCCTCGAGATCGGTCCGGGCTGCGGCTACCTGACGTTTTTCCTGCGGCGCCATCCCGGTCTCGCGAGCTACGCCCAGACCGAGAACACCGAAAGCTTCTACATGCTGCAGAATCTGGTGGCCGATCACTGCTTCGGCGCGGCGTTCGTCGAGCATGCAGCGATCGACCCGACGGCGATGCGTTCGCTCGCGATGCCCGCCCTGTTCGTTCTGGCGGACACCAGCACCGAGGTCGTGATGCCGTCGCAGGCGCGCTGCCATCACTGGCCGTGGTGGCGGATCGGCGAGCTCGCCGCGCTTCGCTTCGACCTCGTGACCTCGAACGCCAACCTGAACGAGATGAGTCATCGAGCGGTCAGGCACTATACGCAGATCATCGGCACGGCGCTGCGCCCGGACGGCGCCGTGGTCGTGCAGGACCCGGGCGGCGGTCCGCTCCCCTGGTCGGCGATCGCCGACTGCTTCAAGGAGGCCGGGCTCAGCCTTGCGCTGATCTATGATAAGGGCCCCGACGCGATCCCCGGGCGAACTCTCACGACCCCGAACGTCGTCTTCACGCGCGCCGGCGCCGCCGACATGGCCGCCGCCAAGCGGTTGTTCGAGGTTCCATCGGTGCCGCGCCGCCTTTACAGCGGCGCCGAGCTGGGCGCGCTCGTCACCGCGCGGCTGCGCGCGGGCGACGGCGCGGCGACCGGATCGGTCGCGTGACGCGCCGCCGCCGCCGGGGGATCCGTTGAGTCAGATCGTCGTGCCGACGGTGACGAAGGACTGCCGACACGGCCGCTTCACCTTCCTGCCCAACGACGCGTTCGTCGGCCGTTCCCTCGACGTCTACGGCGAATTCGCCGAGGGCGAGGTGCTGCTGTTCCATAAGTTGCTGCGCCCCGGCGACGTCGTCATCGAGGCCGGCGCCAACATCGGCGCGCTGACGGTTCCACTGGCACGCGCCGTCGGTCCGGCGGGCAAGGTCGTCGCCTACGAGCCCCAAGCCGTGCTCGCCCGGCTCCTGTCGGTCAACCTGGCGGCCAACGGTCTCGGCAACGTCGAGGTTCGCCGTGCCGGCCTGGGAGCGGCGCCCGCCACCATCCGCGTGCCCCACATCGACTACCGGCGAGCCGGAAACTTCGGCGGCATCTCGATCGGCGGCGAGACCGGCCACGAGGTTGCTCTCGAGACGATCGACGGGCTCGCCCCGACCGCCCTCGCGTTCGTCAAGATCGACGTCGAAGGCATGGAGCTCGACGTCCTCAAGGGCGGCGCGCGGACGATCCGCGCGCTGCGCCCGATCCTGTTCGTCGAGAACGATCGCAGCGAACGCTCCGCCGCGCTGATCGCGCACCTGATCGCGATGGACTACGGGCTCTGGTGGCACATCACGCCGCTGTTCAGCCGACAGAACCATTTCGGCGCCACCGAGGACGTCGTCCATGGCGTCTGCTCGTTCAACATGCTGTGCTTGCCGCCCGAGCGCCGGGTCGCGATCGGCGGCCTGCCGGTGACCGGCCCCGACGACGACTGGTCGAAGGCACTCGAGCGCGCCACCCGCGGCGACCGTTAGCGCTCCCGTGCGGCGCCGGATGCCCCTCAAGAAACCCGCGCGCAAGAGCGCGCTCGCGGGAACCTTCGAGAACGCGCTGACCTTCCACCAGCAGGGCCGTCTGGTCGACGCGGCGCGCCTGTACGAGACGGTGCTGGCCAAGCGCGCCCAGGACTTCGCGTCGCTCTACAATCTGGGCCTGGTGCGGGTCGATCAGGGGCGCTACGACGAAGGCGCCGGCTTGTTCCGGCGCGCGATCGCGACGGACCCGCGCTCGGCCGCCGCCCACAACGCGCTCGGCACCGTGCTGCAGCGTCTCGACCGCCCCGACGAGGCGATCGTCGCGTACCGGGCGGCCCTGGCGATCGATCCGCGCGACGCCAACGCGCTGGCCAATCTCGGCGCCGCGCTGGGCGCCCTCGATCGCGAAACGGAAGCGTTGGCGGCGTGCGACCAGGCGCTGGCGATCGACCCGCGGCACAGCGGCGCGCTCGCCAACCGCGGCAACGCCCTCAAGGCGCTCGGTCGGCTCGACGCGGCGCGCGCGGCCTACGAGCGCGCGCTCGCGATCGCGCCCGGCCTGCCCCAGCTCTATGTCGCGCTCGCCGACTGCCGGCGCTTCGAGCGCGACGATCCCTACGTCGACGCGATGCTCGCGCTGGCGCGCACGGCCGACCGCCTGCCGGCGCGCGACCGCATCAACCTGCACTTCGCCTTGGGCAAGGCCCATGCCGACCGCGGCGAGCCCGACCGGGCGTTCGACCAGCTGCTCGCGGGCAACCGCCTCAAGCGCGCGAGCATCGCCTACGACGAGGCTGCGACGTTCGCGTGGTTCGAGCGCATCCGCGCGATCTTCACGCCGGCCTTGATGGCGGCGCACGCCGCGACCGGCGACCCGTCGCCGGCGCCGGTCTTCGTCGTCGGCATGCCGCGCTCAGGCACCACCCTGGTCGAGCAGATCCTGGCCAGCCATCCGCGGGTGTTCGGCGCCGGCGAGATCGAGCTCGTCACCGCGACGGTCGCCGGCCTGGGCGGATCCGATGCAGCGGCGCCGCGCTATCCCGAGATCGCGCGCAGGCTCGACGCCGCGGCGTTCGCCGCGCTGGGAGCGCGCTACGTCGCGGCCACGCGCGCGCTGGCGCAACCGTCCAACCCTGGGGCCGCCCGCATCGTCGACAAGATGCCGCTCAATTTCATCCATCTCGGGCTGATCCGGCTCGCCTTGCCGAACGCGCGCATCGTCCATGTGCGCCGCGACCCGCTCGACACCTGCTGGTCGTGCTTCGCGCAACTGTTCGCGCGCACCGGCCGGTCCGCCGACCCGCACGAGCTCGGCAATCAGTTCACCTACGACCTCGGCGAGCTCGGCCGCTTCCATCGCGCCTACGCGGCCATGATGGCGCACTGGCGCGCGCTGCTGCCCGCGGCGGTGTTGCTCGAGGTGCGTTACGAGGATCTGGTCGCCGATCTCGCGACCCAGGCGCGCCGCCTCGTCGCGCATGCCGGGCTCGACTGGGACGATGCCTGCCTGGCGTTCCACGCGACCGAGCGCGCGGTGCGCACGGCGAGCGCCGTCCAGGTGCGCCGGCCCCTCTATGCCGACGCCGTCGGACGCGCGCAGCCTTATCGCCATCGGCTCGGAGCGCTGATCGAGGCGCTCGCGCCGCCGGCGAGCGACCCGCCCCCGTCGA
Source organism: Candidatus Sulfotelmatobacter sp. (assembly GCA_035507915.1). Lineage (GTDB taxonomy): Bacteria > Pseudomonadota > Alphaproteobacteria > Elsterales > Elsteraceae > JACQAI01. The sequence continues at coordinate 3,386 of DATJNS010000327.1, read as the reverse complement.
CGACCGGCCCGACGACCGGCCCGACGACCGCGCCGGCGACCGGCCCGGCACCGTCGGCACGGCCCCGCGCGGCCGCGCTGCCCTGCAAATGCTGCGGCGGCCGCGCGCTGTGGTTCGGCGCAGCGGATCTCGCCAAAAGCTGCCTGGATCGCGACGGCGCGGTGTTCGCGCCCGCCCGATGTCCGGTCGACTATCACCGCTGCGAGGCGTGCGGCTTCGCGTTCACCGCCTTCTTCGACGACTGGCCGCCGGACCGCCTGCGCGCCGAGATCTACAACGCCGACTACGTCAAGGCCGATCCGGAGTTCGTCACCGGCAAGCGATCCGAGGTCATCGCCGACGTGGTCGACAAGATGTGCGGCAGTCTGCGCGAGACGATCCGGCTGTTCGACTACGGCGGCGGCACGGGCGGGCTGATCGACCGGCTGCGGTCATGCGGCTTCCGGCACGTCGAGGGCGGCGATCCGTTCTTCGACGCGGCCCGCGTCGACGCGAAACAGCCCGGCCGGACCGGAACGGTCGACCTCATGCTGTCGATCGAGGTTTTCGAGCATCTGACAGCACCCGACGCCGCGTTGGCTGCCGCCGCGCGGCTGCTCAAGCCCGCCGGCGCGGTGCTCTTCACCACGGTCGTGCAGCCGGTGGACATCGCCATGCTGCGCACCGGTTGGTGGTACTGCGCGCCGCGCAACGGGCACGTCAGCCTGCACACCGGCGCGAGCCTGCGCGCGCTGGCGGCGCGCCACGGCTTCCAGGTCGGCTCGTTCAACGAGACGATGCACCTCGCCTGGCGCGGCACGCCGGCCTTCGCCGCGCACTTCATCCCGCGGCTCCAGGCGCTCTGAGGACCGGCACGGCCAACCTTTAGCACCGGTCGTACGAGATGATCGTCATGACATTGGGTGACCCGCACACACACCTCTACGAGTTGAAGACTAAGGTGCGGTCGATCAACAGTGCGGCAGCGGCAGACTGGGTGGCGTGAAGTTCGACGAGCCGTAGCGCGCGACGCCTTTGGTGATCCGCAGCGACGCGAAGTTTCCGTTGAACGCCGATCCTGCGCCGGCTTGATCGCCCATGGCGAGAGGGTTGGCCGTCGCCAGCATCGTACCTGACGACGTGCCAGTGTTGGTTACTGAGCCGCCCATCGAATTGTAAAACTGGGTTCCCACCCGGTAGAACGCGATATGCGTCCACGTGTTTTGGTAGGCACTCGACCCGTAAGGTGTCGAGCCGTTCTCGATGTCCCATGTCGAAGTATTGGTGGCAGCGTATTGTATAAAGTTGCTGCCGTTGGGCTCCATCATCAACTCGTCCACGCCCGACACCAGAGTATTGAGCAGGAAGAGTCCGGTCTGGTTGGGGATTTTGATCCAAAACTCGATCGTGAAATTCCCCGAACCCAGTTGCCAATCGGTGCTGTTTGCCGATTTGACGTAGCTATTGCTACCCGGAACGTTAATCGACGTCGACATGCCAGCCGGCGCCGTCAAGTTGCTGTAGGCGGCGCCGGACGAGGTCAGGGTGTGTGCAGAGTTCGATTGATCGGCGAACGTCGTCGTACCGTTCGCAGCGTTGTCGTTGCCGAGCAGCAAGACGACACTCGAAAAATTCGGGTCGCAGGTCGAGCCGCCACCATTCACCGGCTGGCCTGCGCCGGTGAGCAAAAGCTGCGCGAGCGCGACACTGCCAGACAGGATCAGCACAGCGAGCGCCGCAACATACAGGCGCGCGCGCATCAGTGGTAACTCGCCTCGACGAACACGCCGGCAGGCGCGTTGGTCGTGTCGGTGTCGCCGCCGGCGCCGGTCACGCAGAACCCGATGCCGTTGACGTAGGCCTCGCCGGCCGGCCCGGCCGTCGGGATCACGAAGCCGGCGCCGCTCGTGTTGGCGGGCACCGGGTAGACGTGCCTGACGCCGGTCGCGCTCGAGCAGGTCGGCGCCGTCGCGCTGTCATAGAGCCTGAGATACGCGAGCGTCGCCGTCGGGTTGATCGCGACCACGTGATACAGCACGCCCGCCGAACCCTTGATGCTGGTCGAGTTGGTGCCGGCCGTGGTCCCTCCCGACAGGTGATAGGGTGTCCCCGGTGCCGCACCCGCACCCCCGCCGCCGACTTGCTGGGCGTGGACCGCGCCGGACAATCCGGCCAGCGCGGCGACGAGCGCGAGCGTGAGGAGCTTCATGGGATCCCGCCTCCGGTTCGAGACCGGGCGGCAGCCCGCCCGATCGAACCCTCCTGTCGCCGACCGGGCGTGACATGACCAGAGGCTGCTCGTGTCACTGGACCGGCGGGTCGCCGGAACCCGTTGCCGCGGCGGCGACGGGCGGTTCCTCCCCCCGCGGCTTGGGCGCCGCATCGGCCGCGTGATAGGGTCGGCGCCGATGTGCCCTGCCCGCGCCGTGTCAGCCCAGCCGGTCCAGCTGAGGGTCTCAGCGCGCGGCGCGCCGATCTCGCTCTATCTCTACGAGCGCGAGTTCGTCTCGGACATCATCCGACGCGACCTCTATTGGGAGCTCACGCAGACGCGCTGGCTGGCGCAGCGCGCGCGGCCCACGGACACGCTCTTGGACCTCGGCGCCAACCTCGGCTACTACACCGTCCTGATGTCGCGGCTGGCGCCCGACGGCTGCGTCCACGCATTCGAGCCGGATCCCGAGAACTTCGCGCTGCTGCGCCGGAACTGCGAGCTCAACGGCTGCCGCAACGTCGTGCTCCACAACGTCGCGCTCGCCGACCGCGACGGCGCGGGCGCGCTCTACCGCAGCGGCCACAATGCCGGTGATCATCGGATCTCCGCGCAAACCTCGCCGGAGCCGCCGGTCGCGATCGCGATCGAGACCGCGGATGCGGTGCTCGCCGACCTGCCCCGTGTCGACATCGTCAAGTGCGACATCCAGGGCGCCGAGGTGACGGCATTCAGGGGCATGCAGCGGCTGATGGCGCGCTCGACGCCGAAGCCGTCGATGATCGTCGAGTTCGAGCCGAGCAGCCTGCAGGCAATGGGCACGACGCCCGCGCAGCTGCTCGACCTGCTCGACGATTGGGGCTACCGCTACGCTTTCGTCGGTTGGGAGAACGTCTTCTCGATCGACCGAGCCGCGCTCGAGGCGATCGCCGACCATTGGCTCAAGACGCGCACGCCCGGCTTTCTCGATCTGATCCTGTCGCCGGCGTGAGCGTCCTCGCGGCGGCGCGGCCGGCGCCGGTCAGCTCAGGAACTCCACGAGCTGGCCCTTGCCGACGACGTCGTTGGCGTTGGCGGTGCCGGCTTGCCCCGTGGTCTTGAGCGTGATCGCCGAGGTATCGGTGTCGGTCCCGGCGTTCGAGTAGGGCGTGATCGCCGTGGTTCCGACGAGCATGTCGCCGATCACGCTCTGCGT
>DATJNS010000326.1:0-8003 GCA_035507915.1 Candidatus Sulfotelmatobacter sp. | reverse complement strand
CGTTGGTGGGGCGACGCGATCGGCACCGCCAATGCGAATTGCAACGGTTGCGGCAGCAAATGGGACGGCCGCCTCCTCGCGCCGGTCGGCAGCTTCGGCCCCAATCCGTTCGGCCTCTACGATGTCCTCGGCAACGTCTGGCAATGGGTGCTCGATTGCTGGAACGAAACCTATGTCGGCTCACCCGAGGACGGGAGCCCGTGGACACGTGGCGACTGCACGCGGCGCGTGCTGCGCGGCGGCTCTTGGAGCAACCTGCCCGTATTCATTCGTTCCGCCGCGCGCAGCCGGGCCAACGCACAGGGATGGGATTTCGATTACTCGAGCTATGCCGGCTTCCGCCTCGCGCGGTCGCTCCCTTGATGCATGGCTTCGCCAATATCGTCCCGCGACGCGGCGTGGATCACTGCGACGCTTCGCGGGCGTCGAGATTGAGCACCATATCCTTGGCACGCTCGAATTGACCCGATGGCACGGCGAGCGGTGAGGACAGCAGGACGGCGTTGCGCGCGCTGAGCGCGAGCTCCCGATAGGCGCTGTCGGAGTGGCGACTCGGGTTGTCCACGATCTCGGCTCTGCTGACGCTGCCGTCGCGGTTCAGCATGATGTGGATCGCCACGACCGCGCCGGCGCTGGCGAGCGTGCGGTTGTCGACGTGCCAACGGCGCTCCACCTGCGCGCGGATGAAATCCTTGACACCGTAGGTCGCGTCGCGCGCGGCAGCCGCATCGACACTCGTGGCGCTGAGGTTGGACAGGCCCGACCCATTCAATGGCCGCCTCGGGCTGGACGGGATCGGCGTGTCGGGCTGCTGAAGCTTTGCCAACCGGCTCAGCCGAGCACCGAGATCGTCTGGCGATGGGTCTCCCGGCAGTTTGGTGGCGGCCCGAGAGTCGGTTGTCGTCCTGGCGATGTCCGGCTTCGGCGCCATCCGAGACGTGGTCAGCCGATGAGGCGAGGACTCCCTCTGACGCTGCGCCACGCCGGCGGGAGGCGGCGCCTCCGCCACCGGCACGGCTTCCACAGGCTCTAATTTCGCAGCCTCTTCGGCTTTCTCCTGGGGCAGCGATGCTAACTCGCCCGATGAACGCGCGGCGGTCTCTTCGCCAAGCGACACGAGATTGACCACGATGATCGGCGTAACGGTGGGTGGAACCTGGATCAGCCAGGGCCAGCCAAAGATGAGCAGAAGCACGACGAGAAGGTGCAAGGCCGACGAGCCGAGCACACCGCGCGTCATTCGGTCCACCCGCATGGAACCCCAAGGCACAGGTAGCCTCTCGAGGTTGAGCGCGTGATCCTATCACGGATATCTGTGAGCTCGACACACTGCCGGGGCTCAGCGTGCGTCTAACCAATCTGATTGCGGTCTTCTGCACGCAATACCAGGGAGCCGCGTGATGCGATCTCGACGCTACGCGTGAGCGGGGCCTCCAGAGAACGCCGTTGCAGCCTCCGCTGCCTCATCGGTGATCAGTTTTCCGGCCGCCGGGCGGGAGGTCCCGGTCGGTTGACTCCCCCTATGCGGCGCGCGCCGGCGCCGTGGCGGCGGCCGCCGCGAGCGGCAGGCGCAGGGTCGCCTTGAGACCGGGCTGGTTGTCGTCGAGCACCAGGCTGCCGCCGTGCAGGGTCATGACCGCGGTGACCAGGCTCAGGCCCAGCCCGTTCCCGGGCGTCGTGCGGCTCTGCTCGAGGCGCACGAAGCGCTGGAGCACGCGTTCGCGATCGGCCTCCGGGATGCCCGGGCCGCAATCGGCGACCACGACCTCGACCACGTCGCCGGCGATGTTGACCGACAGCGTGATGCTGCCGTCGGGCGTGCTGTACTTGATCGCGTTGTCGATCAGGTTGGCGATCGCCTGGAACAACAGATGACGGTTCCCCTTGATCGGCGCGCTGTCGGCGAGCGCGGCCGTCAAGGTCAGGTGGCGCGCCTCGGCGACCGGCTCGTAGAGCTCGGCCACGTCGGCGCACAGCATCGTCATGTCGAGCGGCTCCATGTCGCCGCGCGCGGCGCCGCCCTCGGCCTGGGCGATCGACAGCAGCGCGTTGAAGGTCGTCAGGATGTTGTCGGTCTCCTGCACGGTCTGCTCGATCGCGTGGCGATACTGCTCGGAGCTCTTCGGCGTCAGCAGCGCGACCTCGAGCCGCGACTTGAGCCGGGTCAGCGGGCTGCGCAGGTCGTGCGCGACATTGTCGGTGACCTCGCGCATCGCCAGCAGCAGCCGGTCGATCTGCTGCAGCATGTTGTTGAGATTGACCGACAGCTGGTCGAACTCGTCGTCGCTGCCGGTCACCGGGATGCGCTCGTGCAGGTCGCCGTGCATGATCCGCAAAGTGGTACGGTTGATCGCTTCGAGGCGGCGGCGCATGTCGCGGCTCATGATCACCCCGCCCAGCATGCCGAGCGCGACCGTGATGATCAGCGACCACACCAGCGATTGCTCGATCAGCTCCTCGAAGTTCTGGCGCTCGCGCAGATTGCGGCCGACCAGGAGATGATAGCCCTCCGACAGCAGGAACGACATGGCGCGCACCGAGATCGGGCCGCCGTCGCCGCCGCCTGCGCGCTCGCCCGCGGGAATCTCGAAGTTGGCCCAGCGGCCCTGGCGCTCGACGTCGCCCGGCCAGCGCGGCAGGTTGCCGGTGACCGGCTGATAGTCGGAATCGGTGAGCAGATAGATGCTGTCACCGGCGCGGTCGGCGGCGATGCGCTCGTCGATCACCTGCACCAGGCCGGACAGGCCATGCTCGTGATAGCTCTCCGACAGGCCGTTGATCTCGGCCGTGATGGTCGCGTTGATTTGCCGGTCGATGAAGCCGACGGTGGTGACGTAGATGAATCCGAGCAGCGTCAGGACCGACAGCGCGAACAGCCCGATATAGAGGACGACGACCCGGAAGGCCCAGGTCCGGACCGCCTTCAGGCGCATCGCCGACCGTTCCGCCGGACGGGCCCGCGCCGCGCGGGCCTAGTCCGTGGGCGCGCGCAGGCAGTAGCCGGCGCCGCGCACGGTGTGGAGCAGCGGCTTGGGGAAACCCTTGTCGATCTTCTGCCGCAGGCGGCTGATGTGGACATCGATCACGTTGGTCTGCGGATCGAAATGATAATCCCAAACATGCTCGAGCAACATGGTGCGCGTCACGACGTGGCCGGCGTTGCGCATCAGATATTCGAGCAGCAGGAACTCGCGCGGCTGGACGTCGATCTCCTGGCCGTTGCGCATGACGGTGCGCGCCAGCAGATCCATCTCGAGATCGGCGACCCGGAGCTTGGTCTCGACCGTGCTGCCGCCGCTGCGCCGGAGCATCACCTCGATGCGCGCGAGCAGCTCCGAGAACGCGTAGGGCTTGGTCAGGTAGTCGTCGCCGCCGGCCTTGAGGCCCTTGACGCGATCGTCGACCGCGCCGAGCGCGCTCAGGATCAGGGCCGGGGTCTTGATCCCCGCCGTGCGGATCGCCTGGATGATCGACAGGCCGTCGACGTTGGGCAGCATGCGGTCGACGATCAGCGCGTCGTAATTGCCGCTCATGGCATGGAACATGCCGTCGCGCCCGTCGGCGGCGTGGTCGACCACGTAGCCGCTTTCCTTGAGGCCCTTGACCATGTAGGCCGCGGTGTCGGCGTCGTCCTCGATGACCAGGATCCGCATGTCGGGGGCTTCCGTCGGAGTGTCGGTCGCAAGATGCAGTGCCATGGCGGCGTGACCTGAAGCGATGAAGGCTCTATCGCCACTCTACGCCGTCGACGTGTCAGGCCACTGTCGCCGTCATTAATTCCGAGTAATCTCAGGCATATATAGCAAAAACCCCGCCGCCTCCAAGCGAGGGAGCACGCGCATGCCGGATCCCGCCACGCAACCCGCCGTACGCCAGGCTGCCGAGCTCCTGGTCGCCGCCCGCCGGAATCGACAGCAGCTCGACGGTCTGCCCGCCGCGCTCCAGCCGGCAAGCGACGCCGCCGCGTTCGCCATCCAGGACACCGTCATGGCCCTGCTCGGCGAACGCGCGGGCGGCTGGAAGGTCGCCACGCCGCCCGGTGGCCCGGCGACTTGCGCGCCCCTGTTCGCCTCGCTGGTCCATCCGAGCCCGCTGTCGATCGCGGCGTCCGAGGTGCCGATGCTCGGCGTCGAGGCCGAGATCGCGGTGCGGCTGGGCCGCGACCTGCCGCCGCGCGACCGGCCGTACGATCGCGCCGACGTCGAGGCGGCGATCGACGGCGTCTGCCCGGCGATCGAGATCGTGCATACCCGCCTGAAGCAATTCCTCAAGGCCGCGCCGTTCGACAAGCTGGCCGACAATGTCGGCAATGGCGCATTCGTCTACGGCGCGCCGGTCGCCGACTGGCGCAAGCTCGACCTCGCGGCGCTGCGCGTGCGGCTCGAGCTCGGCGGCAAGACCCTGGTCGACAAGGTCGGCGGCTGCCCGTCCGGCGATCCGATCGTCGCGGTGGTCTGGCTCGCCAACCATCTGACCGGGCGCGACGGCGGACTCAAGGCCGGCCAGATCGTGACCACCGGCTCGTGCGTCGGCATGCCGTTCGCTCAACCCGGCGACACCGCCGTGGCGACCTTCGACGGCCTGGGCACGGTCCGCGTCACCTTCACGCGCTAGGCCATTTCGCTGCCCGATCCGGGGGGTGCAACCAAAGCGCGGCGCGTGCAGTTAGACCCGTATGGGTATCCGGGCGCCGACGGTCCGAGCGTGGGCGGGGGCCGCGTCGCTCCTGGTGATCGGACTCTGTATCGACGCCGGCGACGCCGCGGCCAAGGGTTACGTCGTCAGGATCACGGGCAACGGCAGCGACGCGGTTGCCGGCACCGTGAAGCAGGTCTCGGAGCTCATGAAGCGGGCCGCCGAGGCGACGCCGCCGCCCGAGATCCTGGAGCAGCGCGCACGGCGCGATCGCGGCACGATCGAAGCGGCGATGCGCGCGCTCGGCTACTACGACGGGACCGTGCGCGTCACCGTCGACAGTCACGCCCGGCCGCCGACGGCGACCATCACGGTCGATCCGGGTCCGCTCTACACGATCGGGCCCTACAGCGTGACCGAGATGCCCGGCGGCGCCGCGCCCCGCGTGCCGATCGACCGCAAGGCGATCGGCGTGGCGACCGGCACCGCGGCGGCCGGCGCCACGATCGCCGACGCCGATCACAAGGTCGAACGGGAGTACGGCGCCAAGGGCTACGTGTTCGCCATGGTGACCGACCGCCGCGTCGTCATCGATCACGCCTCGCATACCGCCGCGATCTCGCTGCAGGTCGATCCCGGACCGGTCGCGCATGTCGGCACGATCGCGGTCACCGGCCTCGATCGCGTCACCGAGGCGTTCGTGCGCCGGCGCATCACGCTCAAGCCCGGCGCCTTGCTGACCTCGGTCGCCATCGAAAAGACCCGCGGCAACCTGGCCGATAGCGGGCTGTTCTCGTCGGTCCAGGTCGACTATCCGGCGGACCTCGCGCACGCCGACGCGGTTCCCGTGACCGTTGCCGTCGTCGAGCGCGCGCGCCACACGATCGGTGCCGGCATCAGCTACTCGACCAATTTCGGGGCGGGCGCCAACGCCAGCTGGGAGGATCGCGACCTGTTCCACGAGGGCGAGAAGCTCTCGGCGAACGCGAGCTACGCCCAACGCCAACAGCTCGCGACGCTGAACTACCGACAGCCCGATCTGTTCCTCGATCCTGACCAGGCGCTGCTGCTCGGCCTCGAGTATCGCGACGAGATCACCAATACGTTCGACGTCCGTCGCTTCGTGGCGACCGCCGGCGTCGAGCGCACGCTGTGGGAAGATTGGAAGCTGACCTACGGCACCAAGCTCGAGGAGGCCCACGTCGTCCGCAACGGCGAGCCGTTCGACGAGCATCTCGTCGGCTTTCCCGTCACGTTGTCGCACGACACCAGCGGCAGCCTGCTCGACCCGACCCATGGCGGACGCCTGACGCTCACCGGCGCGCCCTATCTGCCGATCGCCAGCCAGCCGGGCTTCCTCGTGCTGCGCGGTCGACAGACCTACTACCATGCGTTCGACGCCGAGAGCCGCTGGGTCGGCGCGCTGTGGGGCGAGCTCGGCAGCATCCCGGGGGCATCGCGGGACCAAATTCCATTTTCCGAGCGCTTCTATGCCGGCGGCGGCGGCTCGGTGCGCGGCTACGGCTACCAACTCGCCGGACCGGTCGATGCCTTCAAGAACCCGGTCGGCGGCGCGTCCGAAGCCCAGGCCGGCGTCGAGCTGCGGATCAAGATCACCGACACGATCGGGCTGGTGCCGTTCGCCGAGGCCGGCAGCGTCTATCCGACCACGTTCCCCGAGCTCCAGGGACGCATGTTCGCCGGCGGCGGCCTCGGCGCGCGCTACTACACCTCGATCGGACCGATCCGCATCGATCTGGCAGCGCCGTTCCAGCGCCGATCCGGCATCGACGACGCCGTGCAGTTCTACATCAGCCTGGGCCAGGCGTTCTGATGCGTTGGCTGCGCCGCGCCATGATCGCGCTCTCTGCGCTCGTGATCGTCGGGGTAGCCGGCGTGGCGCTCGCGCTCTATCGACTGGAGACCAGCGCGGCCGCGCAGCACTGGCTCGGCCGCCAGGTCGCCGCGGTCGCGAGCACGCCCGATCGCCCCGTCGCGATCGCCCGCATCGGCGGCAATCTGGTATCGCACATCACGCTCGACGACGTCGCGCTGGCCGATCGCTCCGGACCATGGGCGACGATCGATCATGTCGACATCGCGTGGTCGCCTGCCGCTCTGCTGGCCGGACGCCTCGCCCTCCGCGACGTTCAGGTCGGCAGCGTCGCCGTGATGCGCGCGCCCGCGCCGAGCGAGAGCGCAAGCCGCAGCAGCAGCCTGCCCCTCGCCGTCGCGCTCGATCGCCTCACGGTCGAGCGGGTCGCGCTCGCGCCGCGCGTGGCCGGCGTTCCCGCCGTCCTCACGCTCACGGCGAGCGCCCGCCTGCCGCGCGATTTGCACGAGCTCGCCGTCACGCTCGACGCCGAGCGCATCGACGGCGCGTCCGGCCGGCTTGCCGTCCAGGTTCATCCGCCCGCGGGCGGCACCGGCATCGTGCTCGGCGTCGACTACGACGAGCCGCAGGGCGGCATCGCGGCGCGCCTGCTCGCGCTGCCGGGGTTGCCGCCGCTCGCCGTCCACCTGACGGGCGCGGGGACCGTGCTCGACTGGCACGGCCGTCTCCGCGCCGCGGCGGGCGGGCTGGTGCAGCTCGACGCGGGTGTGACGGTCGGTTTCGGCGACCGCCTTTCGCTCGCACTCGACGGCACCGCCTCGCTCGCGGGTGTTCTGCCGCCGGCGTTGCGACCCGCGCTCGGCGGCATCACGACCCTCGCGTTTCGCGTCGAGCGCTCGCCGGACGGCACCATCTCGATGCCGGGCGTCCGGATCGTCACCCCGCTCGGCGCGGCAACGGCGTCGGGACGGATCGCGCCATCGCTCGACGCCACCGCTATGCTCGATGTGCCCGATCTCGCGCCATTGTCGAAGGCCCTCGGCCAACCGCTCGCCGGTGCCCTGCGCGTCAGCGCGCAGGCGAGCGGCGATCTCACGGCGCCGCGCATCACGGCCGAGATCGGCAGCGATCGCCTGGTCGCCGGCGCCACGACGATGACGGGCCTCCAGGCATCCATCTCGGCCACGCCGCCCGCGGTTCGGCTGACGGGCACGGTCGCGACGATCCAGACGCCGGGCGCACCGCCGGTCGACGGCATTCACTGGACGATCGCAGCCGAGCAATCGGGCGATCACGTCGACGTGCCACAGATCGCAATCGGCTCGCCGCTCGCGAGCGTGACGGGGCATGCGGCGCTCGGGCTCGATCAGGGCCGGCTCGATGCTGCGCTGCATGTCGAAACGCCCGATCTCGGGCTGTGGCGCAGCCTCACGGGCGTCGTGCTTGCCGGCCGTACGACGACCGACTTGACCATTGCCGGCACGCTCGACCAGGGGCTCGACGCCGACGCCGCGCTACACGCCGATGATCTGGT